>JAJTDO010000086.1 GCA_021300475.1 Burkholderiales bacterium
ACCTATACGTTGTGCACCATCCCGGATCCGCTGCAAGCGTTAAAAGAAATCAGACGGGTCTTGAAGCCCGACGGTACCCTGCTGTTTTGTGAGCATGGTATTGCACCCGATCAAAGCGTGCGGAATTGGCAAAACAGGCTGCAACCGGTTTGGGGAAAACTGGCGGGCGGGTGCCATTTGAATCGAAACATTCCTGAATTGTTGAAACAGGCCGGTTTTGAGTTTCGCAACATTGAAACCATGTATGTGCCTGGCCCCAAGCCTTTTGCATTCAATTATTGGGGCGAAGCTTACCGCGGCGCTGACTAGGCAAGTTGTTTAGCCTTCACGCCACGGAGAACTCTGCATGCAAAACGTCTTGCAGACTGAGCACCAGATGATCTCCGCTGTGCAGGGCCGCTACGCCTTCCGGGGTGCCGGTGTAGATCAGATCGCCTGCTTGCAGGGTGAAGATCTGGCTCAGGTAGGCAATGATGTGGGGCACGGTGTAGAGCATGTTTTTTGTTTCGCCGTGTTGGCGTCTTTCTCCATTGACATTCAATGAAAATACCAGTGTTTCGGGGGCTCCCAATTGTTCCACTGGAATAAATTTTGAAATGCAGGCTGAATGGTCAAAACCCTTCCCCACAGCCCACGGCAAACCTTCTTGCTTGGCTTTGTTTTGAATGTCGCGGGCGGTCAGGTCCAGCCCCAGCCCATAGCCTGAAACATGCGACAAAGCGCTGGCTTCTTCAATGTTCTTGCCACCTTTGCCTATCAAAAGCACCAACTCTGTCTCAAAATGAACCTCTGTTGAGAAGGCAGGCAACTCAATGGTCTGACCATCGTGCAAAATTGCCGATGTCGGCTTCAGAAAAACCACGGGGGCTGCCGCCGGGCGGTTTCCCAACTCTGCTATGTGCGCAGCATAGTTGCGACCGATGCAAAAGATATTTTGAACTGTAACGGCTGGTAGCTGTGGATCAATGAATTCGACTGCGGCCATAGGCACTCCTTGGGTTGGTTTAGGCTTTTTAACAGGGTTCACAGCCCCATGACGCTGAAATCGCGGCTCATGCCCATCAGGTGCTGGCCGCCATCAATCAGAATGTTCGTACCGGTGATCGCTTTGTTGTTCACCGCAAACAACACACCGCTGGCGATGTCTTCGGGTTGGCTTGAACGTTTCAAGGGCGAAATTTGATGGGTTTTTTCAAATTGCTCGGAAGTTTGCAGGTGGCTGATCATGGTGAGCCCCGGTGAAATACCCACCACGCGCACTCTGGGTGCGAGTTGCTGGGCCAGCATGATGGTTGCGCTTGCCAGCCCTGCTTTTGAAAGCGTGTAGGATAAAAAATCTGGATTCATGTTTTCCAATTTTTGATCCAGCAGATTCACGACAACGCCCTGCTCGCCCTCCGGTATGCGTTTGTACAATTCCCGGGCCAAAATGATGGGTGCCGCCAGATTCGAAGCGGCATGCAATTGCATGTTTTCATAACTGAAGCTCAAGGCATCATCGAATTCAAACAATGAAGCGTTGTTTACAACGCAGCGCACCGGGCCCAGTGTTTCAGCCTGCGCCATAAGCGCCATGACTTCTTGCTCACAGGCCAGATCGGCCTGCAACAGGCAACAATTTACACCAAGGGCCGCGATGTCTGCCTGGGTTTTTAGCGCCTCTTCCTTTGAGCTGCGATAGTGCAGCGCCACCGACCAACCGCTGGCGGCCAGGGCAAGTGAGATTTCCCGGCCCAAGCGCTTGGCCGCTCCGGTAACGAGGGCAACTGCAGGAGCGGTAGTTTTCACGCTTGCAGCTCTTCCAGCAATGCTTTGGCCTGACGCATGCTGTCCATGGCTGCAGGAAACCCGCAATAAACGCTGCCGTGCATAATGATTTCCCTGAGTTCTTCAGGCGTGACGCCGTTATTGAGTGCACCCCTCATGTGCAGTTTCAACTCGTTGGGACGGTTCAGTGCAATCAACATGGATACGGTGGCAATACTGCGCAGCTTGGGTGAAAGTGCTTCACGGGTCCAGACCGTGCCCCAGGCGTGCCCAGTGACCAGGTTTTGCAGGGGGGCTGCGAAGTCATTGGGGTCGGCGACCGCCTTGTTTACATAATCGGCGCCAAGCACCTGGGTGCGCATGGCGCGACCGGCTTCGTAATTGGGATGTTTTGGTTCAGACATAATGTTGGAGGTGTTTTAATCAGTTGGAAGGAGTTTGCTGCAAAAGAACCCGCTTGAGCGGCCCAAAACACTGCTGAAAGTTGTTGTCATAACAAATAACCAGTTGTTCGCCACTGGGCTTGAAATTGATGTATGTGACCAATTTGCTGCCCTGTTCATTGTCCACGATACCCATGCAGTCTATTTTTCCGTTGTCTGAAACAATTTCAGTGTTCATGGGAAAAAAGCCTTGTGGGTTGGGACTCGTGGCCAACTGATACTTGAAGGTAATGTATTCTTCATTGCTGGAGACATCGCCGGTGCCGTCTTCCCGGTAATGGTACATTTCCACGCATCCGTCTTTCGGGCTTACCCATGCCCAACGTCCGGCAATATAATTGGGCTCTTTTTCCTGTTGCGGCTGTTTTGAGGCTGCAAACACGTTGCAGCAGGCCAGACTGGCCAGAAAAAACAAGGAAGTTCGTCTGAACAAGCTCATGGATTTTATTCTTTCCGACGCATTGGGCGCGATACATGGGTCCAAGGCAAGAAGATATCATTAGCGGCGTTAAAATACACTTTATCCACCGTGCAGGTTTTCTGCCGGTCCGCAGGCCATCTCGCGTTAAACTTCGTCAATCAACAGCACTAAAACAAGCAGGCAAAGAGCATGAGCAGTCAAATCGCAATTTTTGAATTTATCGATGTACGTATTGAATCCGCCATCAACAAATCGTATGAAGACGGTGGTCTGGCCACTGTGGGCGAGTTACTGGAAGAATTGTTCTCAATCCTTCACGGCGGCTTGAATGCCAAAACCATGCTGGGAGAGCTGAAAGAAGCGTTTTCTCATCAGGCCCACGAAGAGCGACTGCAGCGCGTGCTAGACCAAAGCCGCCGCTACGAGAGCGTAGAGGACATGAAGGATGCTTGCGCGCAAGTCAAGCAAGACACCATGGGTCTTAAAAAATTCATCACTGCCACGCTGAAATCGCACAGCAAACGCACTTACGAAAACCTGGGTCTTCTTGGTTTCTGCACCTTGTTCAATGTGCTTGATCCCAGAAATCAGCGTCATCTTGTCACCACGGTGAATGACTTGATTGAAGTGATCAAGGCAGACTTGGAAGAAATGACAGCTTGAACATGGACAAAAACGCACACGATAAAGAACACAGCGGCGATCAGCAGCACGGCTTGGCGAATTTTTTGGAAGAGACCTTGGAGCGCGTCATTTTTGGCAGTCGCTGGATATTGGCTGTTTTTTATTTGGTGTTGGTTCTGGCTCAAGTGGCATTGGCGGGAAAGTTTCTGCAGCACTCGGCCCATTTGGCGCATTCGTTTTGGAGCATGAGTGAAACCGAGTTTGTCATGGGCATGCTCAGCCTGATTGACATGACGCTGATGGCCAACCTGATGATACTTGTCATTTTCAGTGGTTATGAGAACTTTGTGTCTGTGATCGGTGTGGCACAGCGCAGCCCGGACCGTCCCAAGTGGATGGGTGATGTTGATTTCGGCGGTTTAAAGCTAAAGCTGATCGGTTCGCTGGTTGCCTTGTCCAGCCTGAATTTGTTGGGCGCTTTTTACAACCTGGAAACCAAAGAGGATAAAGAAATCACCTGGATGCTGATTATCCACGTCACCTTTGTAATCACGGGCGTGCTGTTTGCGTTTTCAGAAAAGATTGCGGGTCACGGGGTAAATTCAGCGAAGCAGCAAGATCACTGAGTTTCTTCAGGGCACCGAACAGAAAATTCAGTGTGCGTGGATTTAAATACCCATAGACCTATTGAACCGAGCTTTTCAGATGACAATTGATGATTCGCTGCATTTGCAGGCCACCGATGCCCTGAGCTCGTATTGGCAGATGGCCTGTGAGTTTTTCCCTCGTTTGCACAAGTATTCCGCTCCACAATTGGGCTTTCACCTCAGGGGCACTGCAGCGGGCATGGCTTATTTGAATGAGCACAGAATTGCCCTGAATTTGGTGCTTTTAAAAGAAAATACGGTTGCAGTGCTCAATGATGTGGTGGGGCATGAAGTGGCGCATTTGTGTGCCTATTACGTGTATGGCAGTCGCATCAAGCCGCATGGCGCTGAATGGAAGCATGTGATGGGTTTGTTTGGCCTGCCAGCCAGAGCCAGACATTCGTTTGATGTCAGCAATACGCAAAGACGCAAGGTTTGGCGTCATGCCTATGCCTGTAATTGCACAGGCAAGGTTTTTTGGCTTGGGGCGCAAAGGCACTCCCGAATAGCAAAAGGCCATGTCTACAAATGCCTGAAGTGCCACACGTCATTGCATTCAATGAATCAGAAAACCAACGAGGCTTTGCCCCAACGTTCAATCCGATCCGCCTGAACTGCGCACCCTACCCTGCACTAAAACAAGCTGCTCAAAGCGTCAACCCACATCAAGGAACCGGTTTGGTGCTTGGCTTGGGTGCCGGTTTCTGCGTGGCAGGAGCCGGAGCCGTTGCCTTTGTTTCTTCTTTGCTGTCAGGGGTTTTGGCGGCGCCCTCCTTGTGGTGTTCTTCCATATGTTTTTGCATCATTTTTGAGTCGCCCATGTGATCGCAAGGCATGTGATGATGACCTGCCGGATGGGCGATTGCAGTGTGCATACTGAAAGCCATCACTGCACAGCAAAGTAGGGATCTGATTAGATAATTCATGGTGTTTCCTGTCTCTGACGATGGCATGCAGTTCAGGGTGTGCACGCTTCACTCAGATAAAGTTTAAACACCACCTGTTTGCTTGATTGTTCGCCGCATCACTTAGGTTCGGCTTCATTTTGTGGTGGTAAGGCCCCCGCGGTATTTTTAAGCAAGGTATTGGTGGCGGCAAGTTGCAGGTTTTTAAGATTTAGCCATGCCAATTCGGCGTTCAGCGCGTTTGTTTGTGCAAGCACTACATTGAGGTAGCTAACGGTTCCCGCCTTGTACTGGTTTGTTGAGATGCGCAACACTTCTTCTGAAGCAGTTTTTGCCTGCCACTGCAACAGCGCTTGTTCGCGCAAGTGGTGGGCCGCGACCAAATTGTCTTCTAGTTCCTGCAAGGAGGTAAGAACGGTTTGGCGGTAGTTTGCGGTAACCAGTTCCAGGTTCGCCAGTGCTTGCGCATTGGCCGCTCGCCTCACGCCATTGTCAAAAGCGGCATACGACAGCAAAGGCCCGATGGACCACACTTGGTTTGGGGCTGCGATCAGGTCCCCCAATGAGGGGCCGCGGTAGCCGCCGGTGGCTGACAGTGTCAGTGTTGGAAAAAAGGCTGCCCGGGTAACGCCCAATTGATGGTTCGCTGCTGCAACCTGCCGCTCGGCTGCGGCAATATCAGGGCGGCGTTCAACCCAAGTAGATTGTAGCAAGGTGGGTACAGCAGGTATTTCGGGCAATTTGGCGGCTTGCGTCAAACTAAAATCTGCCATGGCCTTGCCTGCCAAACCCGCCAAGGCGTTTTCCAGTTGCGTGCTTTGGGTTCTCAGGGCGAGGGTTTGCGATTCCGCGGTTTTAAGTTGCGCAACGGCCTGCGCCACATCTGCAAGCGTGGCCACACCGCTTTGATGTCGGTTGTGGGTCAGCTCCAGCGATTTTTCATAGGCTTGAACACTGCGCTCCAACAAGGCGATTTGAGCTTCAGTAAACCTGAAGGCGAAATAGGTTTGCACAACAGTGGCATGAACTGAAAGTTTTGCAGCGGCCAGTGTAAATTCGGAGGCCTGCAAGTTGGCTTGTGCTGCATCCACCTGCCCCGACACCCGCCCCCACAAATCGATTTCCCAGTTCGCCGCTGCGCCATTGAATGAATAGGATGTACCCCGGGGGCTGTTGAAACTGTTGGCACTTCGGTTGGCTGCTGCGTTAATGGTGAGGCTGGGCAGCAAAGGCGCACGGGCAGCTTGTAGTGCGGCCTGCGCTACCTTTAATTGGGCTGCGTTTGCCTTGAGCGACTGGTTGTTCACCTTGACTTGCTGCTGCAAGGCGTTGAGTGTTTCATCATTGATGAGCTTGGGCGTGTCGGCGTCCGTCTGGGTTTGCTTCCACACCAACGCCGACTTGAATTCACCTGTGGCAGGCGTGCTCGGTGTTTGATAGACCGGCGTTTGCGAACAGGCGCTGATCCAGCACAGTGCGGCCATCAAAATAAAACGTATTCCACAGAGGAAGCAGGCAGCGTGTTTCAAGTGTGTTGGCCTTCCAGAAAATTAGGGGTGCCGGCGTGTTTATTTTGCCGTTTGGGTCGGCGACGCAGTTTATCCATCAGCACATAGACCACTGGCGTGGTGTAGAGCGTCAGCAACTGGCTGACCATCAAGCCTCCGACAATGGCGATGCCCAGTGGTTGGCGTAACTCGGCTCCGTCGCCAACACCCACAGCCAAGGGAACAGCCCCCAGAATGGCGGCTGCCGTGGTCATTAAAATCGGGCGTACCCGAATTCGGCAAGCCCTGAAAATGGCCTGTGCCGCGCTTGAATGGCCGTTGCGTTGTCTAGCGATGGCGAAGTCAATCATCATAATGGCGTTCTTTTTAACGATGCCAATCAACAAAATAACGCCAATCAGCGCAATGATGGAAAACTCCGCATCAAAAGCCAGAAGCCCCAGCAAGGCTCCGACACCCGCAGATGGCAGGGTTGAAAGTATGGTGACCGGATGAATCAGGCTTTCATACAAAATGCCCAATACCAGATAGATGGTGATGATCGCCGCAACAATAAGTACGGGTTGTGTGTTGAGTGAGTCTCCAAAGGCTTTTGCCGCCCCCTGAAAACTGCCCCTGACAGTTCCCGGTACACCCAGACTAAGCATGGCTGAGTCCACAGCTTGGGTTGCGGTGGACAAAGACACACCGATGGGCAGGTTAAAACTGAGGGTGGAGGCTGGACCGCCCTCTTGATGACTGACGGACAGCGGCGTGTTGCTCAGACTTGTTTTTGCAAAACTTTCCAATGGCACGGGTTGCAAATTTCCGGCAGTAAAAAAACGCAAGGTGCTCAGTGACTCTGGGCCTTGCAAATAGCGGGGAGCAAGTTCAAGCACCACCCGGTATTGGTTCAAGGGGTTGTAGATAACCCCAATCTGCCGCTGTCCGTAGGCGTCGTTCAAGGTATTGTCCACCAGGTTCATGTTCAAGCCATATTGGCTCATGAGGTCTCTGTCCAGGTTCAGCATCAATTGCAGGCCCTTGCTTTGCTGGTCTGAGTTTACATCCACCAACTCTGGCAACTTCATGAGGGCTTGGCGGACTTGTGGCTCCCAGCGTCTGAGTTCCTGAAGATCGTCTGCCTTCAAGGTGAATTGATATTGCGAGCTTGAGGACCTGCCGCCGATGCGGATGTCCTGTACTGCCTGCAAATACAGGTTGGCCCCCGCTCGCTTGGAAAGCTTTGCTCGAATTCTGGCAACTACTGCATCTGCAGACACTTTTCTTTCTGCCAGCGGCTTCAAGGACATAAACAGATTGGCATAGTTTCTTTGCCCGCCTCCGGTGAAACCGGCGATGTTGGCAACTGCCGGGTCTGCCGCCACTACAGCCATGATCTCCAGCAGGTGCTGTTGCATGACCTGAAAAGAAACGCTTTGGTCTGCCTGTATGTTGCCTGAGAGGCGACCGGTGTCCTGCTGCGGAAAGAACCCCTTGGGAATCATGTTGTAGAGGTACACATTGAAAGCCACAACCCCCGCCAAAGTCAGCATGACAACTGGTTGGTGCCGCAACGACCAGGCCAGGGATCGGCGGTAGGCTCTGAGCAAGCGGTGTTGCATGCGTGCCAACAGCCGTGTCAATCGGTCGGACCACCTGGAAAAGTCATGCTTGGCTTCAGATGTTTTTATCGGGTTTTTCAACACCCAGGCGCACATCATGGGGGTGGTGGTGAGAGACACAAACAGGGACACCACGATGGCAGCGGACAAGACAACTGCGAATTCCCGGAACAGACGGCCCACGATGCCGCCCATCAACAAAATGGGAAGAAACACGGCAATCAGCGACAAGCTGATGGACACGATGGTGAAGCTGATTTCTTTGGCGCCTTCAAGGCTGGCCTGCAGTGGAGACTTTCCGCGTTCCATGTGCCGGGAAATGTTTTCCAGCATCACAATGGCGTCGTCCACCACAAAACCTGTGGATACCGTTAGCGCCATTAAGGAAAGGTTGTCCAAGCTGTAACCGCACAAGTACATGACCGTGAAGGTGCCCAACAGCGAAACCGGTACGGTGACGCTCGGTATCAGGGCAGCCTGCGCTTTTCTTAAAAACAGAAATACCACCAGCACCACCAAGGCAATTGAAAGAACCAACGCACGTTCCACTTCAAACAGCGAGGCCTTGATGGTCAGGGTTCTGTCTACAATGGTGGTCAGTTCAATGGCACCATTGACCTGCGTTTGCAATTGTGGGAGCAGATCCCTGACGCGTTGAACCGTCTCAATGATGTTGGCGCCGGGTTGCTTGTAAAGAATCATCAGTACCGCAGGCTTGGAATTGGCTGCACCGAAATTGCGGATGTCCTGCACTGAATCTGTCACTTCAGATACATCGCCAAGCTGTACGACCTTGCCATCAATGTATTTAATGAGGATGGTGCGGTATTGATCTGCCGTTCTGAGTTGGTCGTTTGCTGTTATTTGCCAACTTCTTTGGGCATCTTCCAGAGCACCTTTCGGACGATTGGCATTGGCAGCGCCCACCCTACTGCGAACATCCTCCAGAGACAAGCCCATGGCATGCAGTTTGTTCGGATCCACATCAATGCGTACGGCCGGCAAGGCACCACCACCAATATCGACCTGGCCCACCCCTTTGACTTGTGAAAGCCGTTGGGCGAGCACGGTTGAGGCCGCATCGTACATTTGCCCCCGCGTTTGGGTTTGTGATGTGAGGGCAAGCACCATGATGGGGGCGTCCGCCGGATTGACTTTCCGATAACTCGGCTTGCTGGGCATACCGGTGGGCAGCAGTGCGCGTGCGGCGTTGATGGCCGCCTGAACATCTCTGGCAGCGCCATTGATGTTGCGGCTTAAATCAAACTGCAAGGTGATGCGCGCGTTGCCCTGCGATGATGACGAGGTGATTTCCGTCACGCCGGCGATCGCGCCTGGCAGCGATGCAGACACAGAAATGGTTGGAAATTCCACTTGCGGCAGTGGCGACACTGGCAACAGAAAAAATGACAACACACCCGACAAGGCAATGGCGAGCGTGATCAGCGTTGTTGCCACTGGACGCAAAATGAACACGCGTGAGAAATTCACAGAGCGCACCTCACGCGCTGTCGCTTTCTGCAACCTTTGTGCTGCGCCGGCGTTGCAAAATATCCGAGAAACACAGGTAAATGACAGGCGTGGTGAACAATGTCAGCAGTTGTCTGACAATCAGTCCGCCCACCATTGTGACGCCGAGCGGTTGCCTCAGCTCGCTGCCTATGCCTGTGCCCAACATCAGTGGCAATGCGCCCAGTAATGCGGCCAGTGTGGTCATCAGAATGGGGCGGAAACGCAATAAACACGCCTGTTCAATGGCTTGCCTTGGGGGCAGACCTTGTTCCCTTTCAGCATCAAGTGCGAAGTCGATCATCATGATGGCGTTTTTCTTGCCAATGCCAATCAGCAAAATAATGCCAATCACCGCAATCAGGCTCAGTTCCATGCGCGTCAGCAACAATGCCGCCAGTGCGCCGATGGCTGCAGACGGTAAGGTGGAAAGAATGGTCAGTGGGTGCACATAACTTTCATAGAGAACCCCTAAAACAATGTACATGGTGACGACTGCGGCCAGAATCAGAAACAGCGTGCTGGACAAAGACGCTTCAAACGCCAGCGCAGCGCCTTGAAATCCGGTTTCAACGCCTGATGGCAAGCCTACTTTTTCAATTGTGGTGCGCATTGCGGCAACCGCATCGCCCAGTGCAACGGAGGGTGCGGGCGTAAACGACAGGGTTGCTGAAGGAAACTGACTGAGGTGGCTGTTTGCCAGCAAGGCGGGTTTTTCCACTAAAGCAGCCAATGCACTCAAGGGAATTTGTGTACCCGTTGCAGAAGGGACATAAATACTTTGGAATGCTGCCAGCCCTGCCTTGTATTGCGGCTCCATTTCAAGCACCACGCGGTACTGGTTGGCCTGTGTGTAGATGGTGGAAATCAATCTTTGCCCGAAGGCGTTGTACAAGGCTGCGTCTATGGCGGCCACGGTTACATTCAAGCGCCCTGCGGCTTCACGGTCGATTTCAATGTAGGCTTGCAGCCCTTGTTCCTGAAGGTCGCTGGACACCCCCTGCAATTCCGGCAATGCAGCAAAGGCGTCCATCAAACTGGCGTTGCTCAGGCTCAAGTCAGCCTGACTGGGCGACATCAGGGTCAGGGCATATTGCGATGGAGACACTTTGTCTTCTATGGTCAGGTCCTGAACAGGTAAAAAATACACCTGCATGCCCTCAATGCCTGCGGTTCTTTGCTTCAAGTGTTCGAGCAGGTTTGTCAGTGAAACGTCGCGTTCACCTTTGGGCTTGAGGTTTAGCAGCATTCTGCCGGTGTTGAGCGTGGCGTTTGCACCGTCCACACCAATAAAGGAGGACAGGCTGGCCACGGCAGGTTCCTCCAGCAGCGCTTGAGCCACTGTTTGTTGCTTACCTTGCATCGCAGCAAACGAAATGGATTGTTCTGCCTGGGTAATCACCTGAATCAGACCGGTGTCTTGAACCGGAAAAAACCCCTTGGGTACAAAATAATAAAGCGTCGCTGTCAGCATGACGCTGCCGGCAAACACCCAGAGTGTGAGCACCCTGCGGGCCAGCACCCAGTTCAGGGTACGCGCATACTGCAAAATAAGCTTTTCTATTGCATCGCCAGCCAGGGTCATGAGCTTGCCATGCCCTTGGGCGTGATCAGATTTCAGCAACCGGGCACAGAGCATGGGCGTCAGCGTCAGCGAAACCACGGCGGAAATAACAATGGACACCGCCAGCGTAATGGCAAACTCATGAAATAAGCGGCCTGCGATGTCCTGCATGAACAACAGGGGAATCAGTACAGCCACCAAAGACACGGTGAGAGACACAATGGTGAATCCAATTTCCTGTGAACCTTTCAAGGCGGCTTGCAAGGGGGAAAGACCTGCTTCCCGGTGTCTGGCGATGTTTTCCACAACAACAATGGCGTCATCAACCACAAAACCGGTGGCGATGGTGAGTGCCATCAAAGTGAGGTTGTTGATGGAAAAACCGGCCAGGTGCATAAACGCGAAACTGCCCACCAATGAAATCGGTACGGCAATGCTGGGAATCAAGGTGGCCGAGGCGCTGCGAAGGAAAAAGAAAATAACCGCTACAACCAATGCAACGGCGAGCAGCAGTTCGGTTTGTACATCCTTGACCGAGGCTCGTATGGTGCTGGTTCTGTCTGTGAGTACTTGTACATCCACCGACGGTGGCAAGGCGTCACGAATTTGTGGCAGCAAGGCTTGAATGCGATCAACCGTGTCAATGACGTTGGCACCCGGCTGACGTTGCACATTCAACACAATGGCTGGTTCGGTGTTCGCCCATGCTGCCAGCCGGATGTTCTCTGCATCTTCCACCACACCGGCGATGTCCTTTAACCGAATCGGATTGCCTTTTTTGTAAGCAAGAATCAGGTTCTGATATTGGCTTGCAGAGGTCAATTGATCATTGGCGTCTATCGTGAGAGAGCGGTGGGGGCCATCAAAACCGCCTTTGGCCTGATTCACGTTGGCAGCCGTGATGGCAAGCCGTATGTCCTCGAACGACAAGCCCAGTGTTGCCAGCGCTTTCGGATTGACCTGAATCCGTATGGCCGGGCGCTGCCCACCGGCAATGCCGACCAAACCTACGCCCTGCACTTGCGAGAGTTTTTGCGAGACACGGTTTTCCACCAATTCGCTCAAGGCATTCAGTGACAGATTCGGTGAGGTGATGGCCAAGGTCAGCACGGGGGCGTCTGCCGGATTTACCTTGCTGTAGATGGGCGGGGTTGGCAGGTCGTTGGGCAAAAGATTGCTGGCAGCGTTGATGGCGGCTTGCACTTCTTGTTCAGCGACATCAAGGCCGAGCTTGAGAGAAAACCTCAAGGTGATGACAGAAGCCCCCCCTGAGCTGACAGAAGCCATTTGAGCCAACCCCGGCATTTGACCAAACTGCCGCTCCAGCGGCGCAGTGATGCCTGAGGTGACCACATCCGGACTGGCCCCGGGGTACAAGGTAGTAACTTGCAGCGTGGGATAGTCCACCTCCGGCAGTGCCGAAACCGGCAGCAAACGGTAGGCGAGCACGCCTGCAATCAAGATGGCCAGCATCAACAGACTGGTGGCAACCGGCCTGAGTATGAACAGTCGCGACATGTTCATTGTGCGCGTTTTTCCTTGCCTCGGCGTGCAGGCTTGGCGGCCATCGGTTCCACTTTTGCACCCTCGCGCAGGCGGTCTGCCCCCTCTGTCACCAATTTTTGCCCTGCTTCCAGTTCACCGGTTACCGCGACATAGTCGCCGTCGCTCACCCCCGCCTCTATTTTTTTCAAAGACACGGTGTCATCTTCATTGACGGCGTAGACAAAGGTGCCGATGCTGCCCCTTTGAACTGCATTGGCAGGAACCGCAAGCGCGTCTTTTAATGTGTCGACCTGCAAGCGAACATTGACAAACTGGTTGGGAAACAATGACTCGTCCGCGTTGGGAAAAACAGCTTTCAATTTCAGGGTGCCCGTGGTCACATCCACTGCATTGTCAATGACCTGCACCTTGCCTTTGGCCAGTAAATTGCTTTGTTCCCGGTCCCAAGCCTCCACTTTGAGTGGTTCCTGATTTTTAAGCTTGGCCTGAATTTTTTGCAGGTATTTGTCGGGCACGGCAAACACCACGGCGATGGGTTGGTGCTGCGTAATGGTGACCAACCCGTTGGCGTCACTGGCCTTGATGAAATTGCCTGTGTCCACGAGGCGCAAACCAAGACGACCCGCGATTGGGGCTTTGATTTTGGTGTAGGAAAGATTCAGCCTGGCGGTGTCCACCAAGGCCTGATCTGTTTGCGCCGTGCCCCGCAACTGCGCCACCAGCGCACTTTGTGTGTCAAGTTGTTGTTTGGCGATGGAATCCTTGCTCCAGAGCTCTTCGTAGCGTTGCAAGTCGAGCTCTGCATTTTTTAGCAAGGCCTGATCTCTCTGCAACTGCCCCAAGGCGTTTTTTAGGGCTGCCTCATAGGGGGCGGCATCAATTTCAGCCAACAGGTCGCCTTCTTTAACGGTGCTGCCCTCTGTGTAGCGGATACGCAGCAACACGCCGTCTACCCGCGAACGCACCACACTGGTGTTAAACGCCGTAAGCGTTCCCAAGGCATTTACAAGCTCACGCATGTCCTGGCGTACCACCTCTCTTGTTGCAACCGGCTGTGGGCGGTTGGCCTTGTCTTTTTCACCGGATTTAACCGGTTTGTCATTTTTTTGGTTCAAAAAAAGACCCAACCCGGCAGCAACAACAATCAGCAGGATGAAAAGGAAAGTCCATTTTTTACGATTTATGCGCGAATTGCGTTCAGTACTGAGGGGGATTTGATCCATTCGGACAGTGTTTCTTCTTTTAACAGCAGATTTGACCAAATTTAGCAGATCAAACGTGCCTGCGCTAATTAAAACACCTTCAAAATTTGAATTCCATGCAGGTGTGCCCTGGTAACAGGCCTTACTGCTCCTTTCCTCAACACGATGGGTATGAGATGAAAAACACCCTGCCGGTATTGTTATTGTCAGCCACACTTTCAGCACTTCTGTCGGCTTGTGGTTCTGATGCAACCGGCCCAACTGCTTTGGATGGTAATTCACAAGCCTCGGACGCCTCTTCAACGCAAGCTTCAAGCGTCGATATGACCTGCGATTTAGCAGCCTACCCTTCACAAGTCTGGACGCAATGCGAGCAGGCCAACTTTGCGCGAACCGGGGATGCCATTCGCGAACAACTCGCATCGCGCGAGTTTTTTCAGCAGTACCAGACGCAGAGCATGAACAATTTGCAAAGCTGGTTTGCCAGACTCGTTGCAGACATCAGTTGGCTCAGCCCCTTGTCTGGTAACACCGGTTCGACCCCTGTGTGCACGACTTGGAGCGGACCTTGCACCGGCAACCCGTTTTTGTATCCGGAAGCCAACGGCAGGGACGGAAAAACGTTTTACAGTCAGGTAGCAGAAGTTACGCCCGTGGTGTTTTATGACAGCCAATGCGCACGGATTTCTGGCAGGGTGTGGCTTCCCAAGGGCAGTCAGCCTGGCGCACAACTACCCAATATCGTGATTCAGAACGGTTCTGTTCAAGCGCCGGAAACCTTGTATTGGTGGGCAGCCCAATTGTTGGTGCGCAACGGTTATGCGGTTCTGACCTTCGACCCCCGGGGGCAAGGTCGCAGCGACCAGCAAACGCCGCAAGGCGAACAAGGCAGCAACGCCAACCCCACTGTTTTCTGGACTGGTTTGGTGGATGCCATTGATTTTTTCCGTTCAACGTCATCAAATCCCTACCCCAACAACATCAGTTGCAAAGACACCTATCCCACCACTGTTACCGCTTTCAACCCGATGCATGACCGTCTGGATGCCACTCGCTTGGGCATTGCCGGGCATTCTTTGGGCGGTATTGGTGTGTCTGTGGTTCAGTCTTATGGCGCAACCGGTGCAGCGGCATGGCCAGGTAAAATGGACACTCAAAACCCGGTAAAGGCAGCGGTGGCATGGGACGGCATTTACACGGTGGCCAACGGGCAGACTGGAAACGCCGGAGGCAACGGCGTGCCAGCATCGACCGACAATGTACCTGCGGTGGTGCCGCGCGTGCCCATTCTCGGCGTTAATGGCGATTATGGTTTGGCGCCTGTCCCCTTTCTTCAGTCTCCTGACCCGAAAAAAACAACCACCAATTTCAGGGAGTGGGTCAAAGGCGGCCAACCCGTCATTGAACTGACGATTGCCGGTTCCACGCATTATGAATTCAGTTTGCTGCCAAATTTTGCAGCCAGTTCCTGGTGTCCGGATGCCAGCAAGGGCGAGTGCTCTGGCGGTTGGGGAAATGCGCTGACACAGCACTACAGCTTGGCCTGGTTTGACCGCTGGTTGAAAAAAGCCGGGGAGCCTGGTTTCGACTCTGCCGACAGCAGGCTATTGGCGGACAATGGAATAAACGGTCGTCAAAAATTGAGCTTCCGGTATTTTTCAGCCAGAAACTTTCCAAACCGAAGCAACACCCCTGAGGTTTGCGAAAATATCCGCAAAGGGTGTTAGAACGTTTAACACGATGACACAAGTCGGTTAGACTGGAATTTGACAAAATTTTCAGGTCTGACCAATGCGATTATCTGCGATGCGACGCTTTGTCCAGCTAGCACTGTGCCTGAGCACTTTTTCTTTGGCGGGCTGTTTTTTCAGCTTCAGCTACACCAGCGCAGATTCTTCTGGCAACAACGTGACACCGTCTGGTGAGCCCTGCTTTACTTCCACATGCGGTCGGGCCATCACCATTGCCACCATTCCCGATGCAGAAAACATGATTTTTAGCAGCAGCGGCCGCCTGTTTGTTTCAGGCGGTCTGAATGTCTATGAAATCACTGCATCTTCAGGTGCAGCCACTGGTTATATCGCCACGCCGCTGTCGAGTACACAGTGCAATTTTACCGGTCTGGCAATTATTCAAACTACGCTTTTTGCGGGCTGTTTTGATGGTTCGCTCTGGACCGCATCGCTGGCGCAAAGCCCTGTGACCTTGGTAAGGTCGGCAAGCATTCCAGATGTAACCGCCGGCAATGGCTTGGTGGACGGGCCAGACGGCCTGAGCTTGTATTGGATCAATGGGCCTTCCGGCATGGTGCCAAAGATTGTAAAAATCAACCTCAATTCACTCAACATCACCGGCGTGGTGTCTTCACAAGTCTGGTTAAGCAGCAACATCAGCTTTCCCAATGGTTTGCAGCGGAAAGGCTCGGTCTTGTTTTTTACTGATTCAGACAGCAACAGCCTGGGGCGAATCAAACGGGTGAACATACTGCCGGGGGGCGCCGCAGGGGCTGTGGAAAATCTGGCTGCATTCGATAGCCTGCCAGACGACATCAGCTTTATTGACAACGACTTTATCGTCCCCTTCTACAGTTCCGGCAAGGTCGCAAGGGTTTCAGCGCTGGGTCTGGTGTTGCAATCCACAGACAACAACAGCTTCCAAAGCCCTTCTCAGGTCAGGTTGGGCAGGCCTCCGTTGTTCAACACTTCAGACCTGATCATCACAGAAAAAGGGGTGGTTGGAGACAACGCCAGTAGCGTTGGAAACCGATTGACGCTCTACAGAAAAAACAATTGATGTGGTGTGTAGAATAGGGTTTTTAAGTGTTGAACCTCGGAGAAGCAGTCAATTGAAAGTCATAAAAAACAAGGCAGTGGCAGGTGTGGTGATCAGCGCAGCGGTGTGGTCGCTGACAGGTGTTTCAGCGTTTGCACAAAAGCCGGATACCAACCCCATCAAACTGGACTCGGGTGTGGAGGTAACCATCACAACCGCGGGCAAGGACGGCGCGAAAATGCCCAAGGCCACAGACAGCGTAAAAGTGCACTACCGTGGCACATTTGAAGACGGTCGGGAGTTCGACAGCTCTTATAAGCGCGGGCAACCCATCAGTTTTGGTTTGAGTCAGGTAATTGCCTGCTGGACCCAAGGCGCCTACGGCCCGCGCGGAGTGCCGGGTGCAATTCCCCCAAACGCAACACTTTTTTTTGACATTGAACTGATCGACATCAACGGCTGAATGTTGGTGCTGGGAAACAGTGAGATTTTCTTTTTCTTTTTGTGAAATTTGTCAACGCAGGCTTATCCACATGAAATGTGGATAAGTGGTGGAGAAGCTGTCATAAGTGCCTGATTTTTTTAAAACGCATCAGGCGAAATAATGTTTAGGCAAAGCAGCAGCTAAATTTAAAAAAAATCTAAAAATACCAATCAAGGGTTTTAAAGATGAGACATCACATCATATTTGCAGTTCTTTTCAGTTTTATGACACTGTGCGGCACCACCCAAGCGGGGGTTGAGCCAAGCTGCCCAAGCGGTTTTTCCCTGAAAAACGGCGTTTGTGCAGGTGCTCCGAACATTTGTCCGGCCGGAACCAGCTTTAAAGACGGATTGTGCAGCGGTATGCCGGGCTGCCCTGTGGGTTCGTCCACAGACAACGGCTACTGTGCGGTGGTTCCGAATTGCGCTGCAGGCTACACCTACAACAAGAACGTCAGCGCCTGCACCACCAACCCGACTTGCCCCACAGACTTCAAATACAGTGCCGAGTTAGGCCGATGCCGGTCTTGCTTAAGACCGGTCTTTCAGGCCCAATTCAAAAATGGTGTGAATCAATGCCTTGTAGAACGGTTTCCTGGGAAACTGGTTCCAGCCGAAGTTGAAGGTTTTGTAACTCACAGCCCAATGATGGGCTCGAACTGCACCTAAATGGTAAAAATGCGATTCGGGTATGTGGGCCGGCCGGGGAATCAGGTTGTCTGCCATCACCACTTGTCCATCGTTGTAAACAGACACCGGTTCAGACACTTTGGCCTGCAGGTACATGGTGTAGTCATCGAGGTTGAAGTGCCACCATTTGCGCTTGTAGTCTTGCATGGGCATGACTGCCGCAATTGAGAAATATTTCAAATGGGGCGGCAATTCCTGCGCATACTGGGCCATTCGCATCTGCCGCTCCTCGCGAGTTAAGGATCGCACCCCATCTTCCATATCGTCCTGAAACTGCCGGGTGGGCAAGCCTACAATTTTCGAAAGCAGCGGATATTTTCGGCACAGTGCAACCAATTTTGGAATGAACACCAATTTTGATGTGGGTTTCATTACATCGTCTGCCAGATAAGAGCCGCCAATGGCGCCGCACATGGCTAAAAACCCCAATGTATTTTTCAGCAGAAAGTCGTCTTTGAAACGCCCGGTGTTCAAGTTTGCAAACAGTTCCAGCGACAAAGGGCAACCGTAGGAATAGCCCATGAAAAAAAGTCGGTAACCGTCTTCTTCTACCCAGCGCCTCAGTGTTTTGCTGTTGTGCAGCAGTTCAAAGAACGGTTTGGCAATGTGCTGCGAGGCTGCATTGGAGCGTGGGTATTTTGCATAAACGAATTTAAAGCCGTCGCCCTCATTGAAAACGGTTTCACGCGTGCTGCCGGAGGATTCTCCGGGTTGCAACATCAATACATGGTGCGGAGAGTCCGAGCGCTCCATTTCTTCGTGAAGCGATAAGTTTTTAAGTGTCTCGTGGGTGAAGCCCGGCACCAACACTAAAATAATTTTATGTTTCCGATAGAAGTCACGGTCTACCAAACTGTGTTCTGGTTTGTGGTCTGCATGAACCTGTTCAAGTTGGTTTTTTTGCAGGGCCAGTTTTGAGAAATCCCGATCCCTGTTGTGGCCCACCATGTTCAAGTCAGAGACCTGATGGGGCTTCCACATAAAACGCTGGCTTTGTGCCGGGCTGTATCCAGCGGCTTTCAGATAGCCTGCGAAGTTTGCAAAAAAAACCGATGAATGTTTCAAGTCTGACATGTGGGCCTTTCGCTCAGGAAACCGAAACGTTTACATCGCTCTCTTTGAGTCCGAGTGCGTCCAGTGCGTGGGTCAGGTGGGCAACAGTGCGTTCGATGTTGTGCAGTTTTTCCAAGCCGAACAGACCGATTCTGAAGGTCATGAAGTTTGCAGGTTCATCGCATTGCAGAGGTACGCCTGCTGCCGTCTGCAAACCAAGCTCAATAAATTTCTTGCTGTTTTGCAAACCGGTGTCTTGGGTATAGCTGACCACAACACCGGGTGCCTTGAAGCCTTCAGCAGCCACGCTGCGCAAACCGCGCGACTCAAACAATGCGCGAACACGGGTTCCCAAAGCAGACTGCTCAGCCTTGACCTTTGCAAACCCGTAGTCGCGGGTTTCCTGCATAACTTCGCGCAGGCGCGCCAGCGCATCTGTTGGCATGGTGGTGTGGTAGGCGTGAACGCCTTTTTCATAGCCTTCCATGATCTGCAGCCATTTTTTCAGGTCACAGGCAAAACTGGTACTTTGGGTATTTTCAATGGCTGTGCGCGCACGCTCGCTGAGCATCACCATAGCGCAGGCCGGTGAACCGCTCCAGCCTTTTTGCGGCGCACTGATCAGCAAATCAACACCGGTGGCACGCATGTCCACCCACATCGCGCCGGAGGCAATGCAGTCCAGTACAAACAAACCGCCGTGTTCGTGAACGGCATCGGAGACACGCAGCAGGTAGTCGTCAGGCAAGATCATGCCAGCAGCCGTTTCAACATGGGGTGCAAACACAACATCAGGCTTTTCGGTGCGGATGCGCTCCACCACTTCGTCGATGGGGCAAGGCGCCCAAGGTGCCTGATCTTCGGTGGCAAGGCGGCGCGCCTTCAACACGGTGGCGTGTGCAGGAATATTGCCCATGTCAAAAATTTGCGACCAGCGATAACTGAACCAACCGTTGCGCAACACCATCACTCTTTTTCCGGTGGCAAACTGCCGCGCAACCGATTCCATGCCGAATGTGCCGCTACCCGGCACGAGTACCGCCGAGTGGGCTTGATAAACCTCTTTCAAAATGGCTGAAATGTCCGTCATGACGCCTTGAAAGCGTTTGGACATGTGGTTTAAAGCCCTGTCTGTGTAGACCACGGAAAATTCAAGCAAACCGTCCGGATCAATATTCGGCAACAAACCCGCCATGCTCATCCCCTGTTTTTTTATTTGATTATCTTGTGTTAGTTGCTTAAAAGTCTAGCACGCCACCACGCGTAACCAAATAGGTGTCAATGACCGTAAAAATGAAGCCCGGTGCGCTTCGACAGGGTCTCCTTGTCGATGAGCTCGGGTTGCTTGGCATCATCGCTGTTTTCTATCCAGTAAGCCCAACTCTTTTGGGTGCTTGCATCCTGCACCAGTTTCCACACGTGACTTGGCACAGCCACACCTCGACCGATGGTTTTGCTGTTTGAATTCAAGTAGGCCGGACCTGTCAGTACATACACTTTGCCTTGGGCGCGCATGGCATAGCGCCGTGTATCGCTTTCGATTTTTGCCCAGATGCCCCGATTGAGCTCCGAGGCCTGAGGCACCATGTTGGCCAGCGACATGCTTTGGGCGGAAGTCTCGTCGTTTGCGCTGTCTCCGGCGGGGTACATGTGTCCCCGGTCATAACCTGAATGTTTGTAATCAGACAACAAGGATCGTGCCTTTGAGGGCAAGCGCGCCTCCTCATAAAAACGGTCTTGTCGCTTGGTGTTGCGCGCACCGATCACCCTCTCCTTGTCCAGCGCTGCGGCTGCAAACACAGGCGTTTTTGTCTGCGCTGAATATTGCACCGCAAAGCCGTTGTAGCAAAGTGCATAGTGTTGGCTGTCATCGCTGGCCAGCGGTGGAACAATGAAAGATTCAGGACATTTGGTGAAGTCACCCGTTAAAGCCCACAAAGGGGTTGAAAAACAAAGCAATACGGCGTGGGTAAGCGTGCGGAAATTCATGGTGTGTTGCAGATCTTTCTTAGGAGGATGGACTAAAACCTTGTAATACGCCTACCATTTTAATTGTTTCTGATACGTACCCGTAAAAATGCGCAACTCCTACCAGACGCCTGACACCCCTTTGATATTGCCTTGCGGCCAACCACGCTTTGGTTTTTTCAAAAAGCCACCGAGTGAGGTGAATTGGCGTGACTACGACAGCCGCAATCCTTTGGGTGGCCCGCGGTCTGAGTGGACTAAAAATTTTCGATTCAAGCATTTCGATTTTTACGGTGTGCAAACCCCTGAAATGGTGTTTGGTTGTGCACTCATACGGCTGGGTCTGGTCAATATCGCCTTCGCCTATGTGTTCGACAAGGCCAGCAGACAGTTCAGCGAGTGGTCCAGCCTGTCGCCACTGGATATGCATTTGCAGTTGGATGCTCGACCTGATGGGCAGAGCAGATTCCGGAAAGGTCGCTGTGAGGTAATTTCATACCGGGACGCCAAGCTGCATCGCCTGACTTTCAAAATCGACGAACAACGCAGTGGGGAGGTGTTGATCGACATTGCAGACAAAGACCTGTTGGCTTTGTGCACCCCGATTGCCAACACTGGTTTTGCTTACGCACAAAAAGCGCCGGGTATGTCTGTTAGCGGAAGCATTTTGTGGCGTGGCAAACACTATGAGATCAATCCGCTGACAGCGGGAAGTTGCCATGATTGGACAGCCGGCTTTTTGCGTCGGGAAACATTCTGGAATTGGTTTTATGTGACAGGACACTTGCCGGATGGACGGACCCTGTGCCTGAATGTGTCGTGTGGGGTGAATGAAACCAGTTTTTCAGAAAACGGTTATTGGTTGGATGGACAATTCCAGCCGCTCACAACAACTGCTTTTTCTTACGACAAGCGCGCACCGGAATCCGCGGCTTGGACAGTACAAACTTCGGATGGTGCTTTGATGGCAGAGTTTCAACCAGAGGGTGCTAAAAAAGAACATTTGGATCGTTGGGTCATGTCCAGCCGCTTCACGCAATGTTTCGGCAGCGTTAAGGGGAGGTTGGAAACAAGCGCCGGAGAACGCATTGACTTGAGCAGTTGTTACGGTTGGTGTGAAGATCACTACGCAAAATGGTAAAAAAAACGACGCTAGTGCGTCGTTTTTCCTGTTTGATTTGCTAGG
>JAJTDO010000087.1:0-7631 GCA_021300475.1 Burkholderiales bacterium
TGGTGTTGGTATCGCTTTTTTCCTGACCGTGGAAGGTGACGGAATCGTTCACCACGGTATGACGCACATCTTCGATGAAGTGGCCAGTCTGCACAAACATGCCCGCCGAGCCGCAGGCCGGGTCGAGTACGAGTCCGTGGTCTGGTTCGATGGTATTCACGATCATTCGCACCAAGGAAGGCGGCGTGAAGAACTCGCCACCTTCCTGCGCGCCGCTCATGGCGAACTTGTTGAGGAAGTATTCGTAAATCCGCCCAAACACATCACCGGTGGCGGCCTTGATGGCGGGACGGTCGAAAATCTTGACCAGCTCGGCCAGCAGATCGGGTTCAAAGGCAGCATAGCCACGCGGCAGAGCGCCGGACAGCACCGGGTATTCGATTTCGACTGCGTCCATGGCGGCGTCGATGACCTCGCCCACCTTGGCACCCTGCGGCAATGTAACGATACAGTCGAAACGCGCCTCCTCAGGCAGGTAAATGGCAGCCTTACCTTGAAAGCCAAGTTTGATCAGTGCTTCACGCTGGGCGACCGGGACCTGCTGCGGAATATCGGCCTCGATTTCAGGCAGGTAGGCCTTGAAACGGTTGTCGGCGTGGCGCAGGAAGATCAGGCCCAGCAATGGCATGGCGTATTCGGCGGCGGTGAGCTTGGAATTGGCGCGCAACTGGTCAGCGGCTTCCCATAGTTCGTTTTCAAGTTGCTGCACGTTCATGCGTTGTTCTCATTGTTTTGTTCAGAGGGTGGGCGCGCGAATAGAATCTATGGTCAGCTTAAAGCCTCCACACTCTACCAGACAGTCGTATTAGCGGCTAACCTGAAATCCCTGACCCGGTGGATTTTTGCTTTTTGACGACAGGCGTTGCGTTATGAAAATCTGTTTTTCTAAAGGCGAATATTCACAAAATCATTACAAAACCCCTAACGACTCACAAATAAAAAAAGCCCCTATCTCTAGAGGCTTGATTTCATTTGTTTTTCTTGGTGGGTGGTACAGGGATTGAACCTGTGACCCCTGCCGTGTGAAGGCAGTGCTCTACCGCTGAGCTAACCACCCCAAGAGGCGCAAGTATAGCCTGAGCGCTGAAATACTCCAAATCAGGGTGTGGACAAGAAAAACAAGGCGGAAGTGCGGTCTTTGGCTGCCGGGTGGGTGTTAAAAGCTTGCTGGGCCCCACTGTAGGCACGTTCCAGTGCGGTGGCTGCATCCTGCGCGGAAAAGCCGGCGCGAAGGGTCCAGTTCACCCCGATGCGGTCGGCATCCAGCTCTAATTCGTGATGCAGGCGAATTTCATCAGCAACGGGGTATTCAGGGGTTTTCTTCGCGTGGAAAAGCTGTAAGCGTTGGTGATGATCACCCAACAAGTGAGCCAGTTCATGGCTTACTACAAAAGTGAGTTCGCCATCGCTTAAGCCGTTGGCGTAGGACTCATCAATCTGGATATAACCGGGGGGAGTGAAAACCGCTGCCGCATTGAAACCGGGTTGATTGATCAAGCGAATTTGACCGTTGAAAGTGATGTTTGCCTGAAGCAACAAATGACCCAGAACCTTGGACACCCGCTGTGCCGTTTCGACGCTGCTGGGGGCTCTTGAAGCAGATTTTACAGAAGGGGCGGCCATGGCGATTGAAATTGAAGCAAACAACAAGAACAAAACTGCGAGCAGAAAAACAAGCCCTCTTTGGCCGTAACCAACAAAATAACGGGCAAGAAAACCGCCCACGAGACTTTTTTCTAGATTGCTCATTTGCACCCCCAACGTTCATCATGAGTGGCGCAGACGGGACAAACGGTTCCATTGCTAACGCAATGCGAGACGGAGCTTAAACACCATAAAAGGGGACAAGAAAACTTAAGACCGCAGCTTGGGCTTCAACGGGCCGACAGCAAAGCGGAGGTTCGAACTTTCAGCGCCGGGTGAGTACCGAGCACTTGTTGCGCAGCGCCGTAGGCGCGCTCAAGCGCGGAGGCTGCATCGGCTGCGGAGAAGCCGGCGCGAATCGTCCAGACAGCACCGATACGGTCTGCATCCAGTTCCAGATCGCGTTGCAGCACAGCCAACCGTGTGAGGTCTGACTGTGCTGCGACAGACAAACCAGCGGATTTTTTCTTGTCGTAAGCGTCGACCAAGCGGGCCTGATGATCGCTCAACAGATGGGCCAATTCATGGCTGATCACGAACGTCAGTTCGCCGTCGGTCAGTTGGTTGGCGTAAGACTCGCCCAACTCAATGTAACCTGGACTTCCAAAAAAAGCTTCCGCATGAAAACCATGTTTCTGGGTCAAACGCAGTTCGCCGTGGAAAGGTATCTGGGCGCGGCTAAGAAGATTTCCCAACAGCTTTACAACCCGCTCGGCGGTTTGAATGCTGTTGGCGCTTGGTGAAGCGGCCTTAACTGTGGGATTTGCGTTGGAAGCGGCCCAAACCGGGGCAGAAATTGCCAATATAGAAGCCAGGACAAAACTGAAAACAACGGATTTGACGAGCTTGAGCATTTCTTCCCCCTTTGGAAAGTTCTACTCAAGCCCGCGTATTTTCAGATTCAAAAAGTCAGAAAAATGCTTACAAAAACCTCACAACAAAACCCACAAATAATTCAGATAAATTAATTTGCAGCCAACAACGCGCTGGTGCGAACTTGGACGGTTGGATGGGTACCGGTGACCTGCTGCGAACCGCCATAGGCACGCTCAAGGGCGGTGGCTGCATCGCTGGCTGAGTAGCCAGCTCGCAAAGTCCACTCCACGCCGATGCGATCAGCATCCATTTCAAGCTCATGGTGCAGTGCCGACACGTCTTCAGGGTTGTTCTTGTTAGTGTCAGATTCACCGTCTGTCAGACCGACCGATTTTTGTTTGTTGTAGAAAGCCTTGAGGCGGGCACTGTGGTTGCTCATCAGGTGAGCCAGTTCATGGCTCAAAACAAACGTCAGTTCTCCGTCTGTCAGTTGGTTGGCGTAGCTCTCTCCGAGCGTGACATGTCCGGGCGCGCCGAAGGTGGCTTCGGCAAGAAAGCCGGTTTTTTTGGTGAGGCGGATGGAACCGTTGAAGGCAATTTCCGCTTTGGTGAGCAAGTTACCCAAGAGGTCGGCCACCCGTTGCGCAGTATTGACACTGCTGGCGGCTGAAGAGGCCGCTTTTACGCTTGGCGCCGCTGCAACTAAGGCTGGACCGGCGAGTGCGGCCACCATGGCAACCGCTAAAACAATCTTATTAATCAGCTTGTGCATTACTTCCCCTTTGGGAAGTACTACTCAAGCTGTAATCAAACCGGATTCATAATATAAGATTAAATCCTACATAATTAATAAATAAATCTTACAAGCCTTAAAGAACACGAAAAATTCACGGCTGGGCCAACAATTTCCTCCACTGGCAAGTGCCTTTGACTTCTTTGTCCAAGCCGGCCAAGTACGCCTCATGCAACTCAATATCCGCTTGGCTGACTTCAATTTCTGGCAACTTCAAGCTTGAAAAATCAATTTCATGCCCGGCCATGCCGACCTCGCCCTGCCCTGAGTCCATCATTAAGCTGTCTTGCCCCCGGGTCATTGCCAAAAAAACTTCTGACAAGATTTCGGAGTCCAGCAGCGCACCGTGCAGGGTTCGGTGGGCATTGTTCACACCCAAGCGGTTGCAGAGCGCATCCAGAGAGTTGCGCTGCCCGGGGAACATTTCTCTGGCCATCTGCAAGGTATCGGTAACCTTGCCGACATGTTCAGAAAACTTCCCCAGCTTCAAGCGTGCAAATTCAGCGTCCAGAAAGCCGACATCAAAGCTGGCGTTGTGCGCAATGATTTCCGCATCCTTAATAAAAGGCAGCAGTTCATGGATTTTTTCTGCGAAAGTGGGCTTGTCAGCCAAAAACTCGTCACTCAGGCCGTGGACTTCCAAGGCACCCGGGTCAACTGCGCGCTGTGGGTTCAAGTAAAAATGCAGTTTTTCACCGGTTTGGCGTCTGTCCACCATTTCGATGCAACCCACCTCAATCACCCGGTGGCCTTGTCTGGGGTCCAGCCCCGTGGTTTCCGTATCTAAAAATATGCGTTTCACTTCTGTTTCACTCTTGAATAAATAGCGGGAAGCACAAACAAGGTGAGTGCTGTACCCAAGGTCATGCCGCCGACAATCACCCAACCGATCTGACTGCGGCTTTCAGCGCCAGCGCCCTTGGCCAGGGCCAATGGAACGGCACCCAGCACCATGGCGCCAGTGGTCATTAAAATAGGACGAAACCGCATTTCTGCAGATTTTCTGGCGGCAGTGATGGAATCAAGGCCTTCCTGCATTAACTGGTTGGCAAACTCGACCAACAAAATACCGTGCTTGGTGATCAAACCCACCAAAGTAACCAGACCGATTTGCGAGAACACATTCATGCTGCCCCCGGTGAGTTGCAGCGCCAGCAAGGCGCCGGTCATGGACAAAGGCACAGTTAGCAAAATCATCAATGGATCGGTGAAACTTTCAAACTGCGCCGCCAGCACCAAATAAATGAAGAGCAAGGCCAAGCCGAAGATCAGCGTCAGGCTGCTGGCAGAATTTCTGAACTCCCTGGACTGCCCTGTGAGGTCGGTGGCGTAACCCGCCGGAAAAATCGAGGCTGCTGTTTTGTCAAGGAAATCAAGCGCCTCGCCCTGCGTGTAACCGGGCGCTAGGTTGGCTGTCATGGTTACCGCCCTGCGCTGCGCAAAGTGATTCAATTCTCTGGCATTTACTGTTTCAGTGGATTTCACCAAGTTCGACAGTGGCACCAGCGCATCGCCCTTGCCGCGAACAGTGATGTAGGAAATATCCGACGGACTGCGGCGGTCGCCGGCGTTGAGTTGAACAATGACATCGTATTCTTCTCCGTTACGCTTGAAGCGGGTGACCTTGCGACCGCCCAACATGCTTTCCAAGGCCCGGCCAACCGCATCCACGGAAACCCCCATGTCAGCGGCGCGCTGCCGATCCACTTGTAACCGCAACTCAGGCAAATTGAGTTTCAAGTCGGTGTCAACTGCCACCAGCCCCGGGTTTTTAGCCACTTCCTGCTGGAACTGTTGCACATAACCCTGCATTTCCTGATAGGTGCCGGAACCGATCATGACGTAATTGATGGGGCGCTCTCTGGGGCTCTGCCCTAAGGCGGGCGGCACCACAGGAAAGGCCAACATGCCGGGAATGGACGACATTTTTGGGAACAACTGTTTGGCGATTTCAGGCGTGGACAGCGGACGCAAGTTCCAGTCTACAAACCGGATAAAAGAAATGGCCTGATTCACGGTCGGCGACCCCGTGAGCATGAACAGGCGGTCGGAGTAATTCAGGCCGAGGGCGATACTTTCAAACTGACGGGCATATTTGTCCGTAAACTCAGGGGAAGAGCCGTCCGGACCCAACATCACCGCCAATAAAACACCGCGGTCTTCCACAGGTGACAATTCACGTTTCATGCCGCTGAACAAATAAGCCGCCCCGCACGCCACAGAAACAGCCAGCGCGTAGGCAATCCAGCGCTTGTGCAACATGAATGCCAAGGCTGAATCGTAACCATGGTTCAAGCGGTTGAAACCCCGCTCAAACGCCATGTAGACGGCGCCATGCTTTTCTTCATGGCGCAGCAGACGCGAACACATCATGGGCGACAAGGTCAGCGCTACAAAACCGGACACCAGTACCGCGCCGGCCAGGGTGAGCGCAAACTCAATGAACAAACGCCCGGTTCTGCCGGTGGCAAATGCAATTGGCGCATACACCGCTGTGAGGGTGAGTGTCATTGCAATGACTGCGAAACTGATTTCCTTAATGCCCTTGAAACTCGCCGCCATGGGTTCCATGCCGTCTTCAATGTGGCGGAAAATGTTTTCCAGAACAACAATGGCATCATCAACCACCAAGCCTATGGCCAGCACAAAGGCCAGCAAGGTCAGCGTATTGATGGAAAAACCGAACAAATACATCAGCGACAGGCCGCCGATCAAGGACACCGGAATGGTGACCAGCGGAATCAGGCTGGCACGGAAATTTCGCAGGAAAAAGAAAATCACCAAGGCCACCAGCACAATCGACTCAATCATGGTCTGGTAAACAGAGGCAATCGACTTTTCAATAAAAATGGTGCTGTCGTAGCCCACGGAAATTTTTACATCCGCTGGCATGCCTTCCTGGTACTGCGGCAAACGCGCTTTCAAGGTGGAGGCCAAGTCCAGGGGGTTGGCAGTGGCCTGTTTGATAACCCCCATGGCAACGGCGTTTTTACCGTTGAAACGCACCAGCGTTCTTTCACTGACCGGAGCAATTTCAACCCTACCCAGATCTTTGATCTTGACCGGGTAACCCGCAGACGACTTCACCACAATATTTTCAAATTCGCTGGGCTCTTCCAGGGAAGTTTTGGACACCACGCTGAACTCACGGCGCAGACTTTCGATGCGCCCCGACGGAATTTCCACGTTCTGACGGCGCAGGGCATCTTCCACATCGCCGGCGGTGAGGCCGTAACCCGCCATTTTTTCCACATCCAGCCAAATGCGCATGGCGGCTTTTCTGTCGCCCACAATGCGGACATCGGCTGCACCCGGCAGTGTCTGCAACCGGGGCTTCAACACGTTGATGGCCAGGTCTGTGAGTTGCATCGGCGTGGTTTTGTCGCTGTTGAGCGCCAGCCAGATAATGGGGTTAGCGTCGGCTTCAACCTTGGCCACCACGGGTTCGTCGATGTCGAGGGGAAGACGTGCTCGCACGCGTGCAACCCGGTCGCGAACGTCAGCAGCGGCAGAGTCAGGTTCGCGTTCCAGACGGAAACGTACGGTGATCTGGCTTTGCTCCGCCCTGGAAATCGAGGTGAGCACATCCACACCCTCAATACCGGCAATCGAGTCTTCCAAGGTTTTGGTGACCTGGGATTCAATAATTTCAGCGCTGGCACCCGGATAGGTGGTGTCCACCGTGACCACAGGTTCATCAATGCGAGGATATTCCCGAACGGAAAGCCGCTGGAAAGAAACCAGACCAATGAGCACCACCACCAGACTCAAAACAGTGGCGAATACCGGCCGGCGAATACATAACTCGGATAAGCTCATGAGGGGTTGCTCACGATGCGAACAGGTGACTGATCGCGGAAAATCCGGATCTGACCGCTGACAACAATTTGATCGCCGGTGTTCAGACCAGAGGTAATTTCAACCAGCCCCGGCAAGCGGGTACCTAGGGTGACGCGGGTTTTGGCAGCCTTGCCTTCCACGACCTTGTAAATATAAGCCTCG
This sequence comes from Burkholderiales bacterium, assembly GCA_021300475.1. Lineage (GTDB taxonomy): Bacteria > Pseudomonadota > Gammaproteobacteria > Burkholderiales > Burkholderiaceae_B > SXZD01. The sequence goes on from JAJTDO010000087.1 coordinate 7,256, forward strand.
CCGGCCTGCGGAACGATGGCCTCTTCCGGCACCACCAAGGCTTGCATGCGCTGCGACAACTGCACCGTAACCTTGGCCAGCATGCCGGGTTTCAGTTTCTGCCCCACGTTGGCCAAACGGGCCCGGGCCAGCAGGCTGCGGCCAGCGGTGTCTATCTGTGGATCAAGTGCGACCAGCTTCGCATCAAAAAACTGGCCGGGGAAGGCCTCAAATGAACAGCGCACTGCCATACCCACCGCCAAATGCGGATAAAGCTTTTCAGGCAGGCGGAAATCCAGGCGCAGACTGGACAAGTCGTCGAGTGCCACCACATCCGCGCCCTCTTTTACATAATCGCCCGTGGCAATGTTTCGCAAACCCACCATGCCGCCAAAAG
>JAJTDO010000087.1:7697-32357 GCA_021300475.1 Burkholderiales bacterium
TCAGGGTGTAGCGTTGCAACTTTGCCTGATTCAACTGCACTTTGGCCAAGGCAACGCTGCGAGCGGCAGCGGCTTGGTCCAGTGCACTGGCTGAAACAAAATTCTTGGTTTTCAGGTCTTCAACGCGGCGCAGGTTTTCTGTGGCCAAGTCAAGTTCGGCTGCGGCCTGAGCCAGTTCAGCCTGAGTAACGCTTGCATCTATCTGCAATAAAACAGCGCCTTGGGCCACCGACTGCCCGTCTGAAAAACCGACCTTCAACACCTTGCCGCCCACCTCGGTGCGAACCATGACAGACTCATTGGCTTTCAGGTTACCCACCGCCACCGCACCCTCATCAAGTGTGCGCGGTGCCACTGTAATGACTTCAACCGCCACCGGGGGTGGGCCGCCAGCAGGCGACCCGGCAGGACCACCGCCGCCCGGGGCCAAGGGAGCTCCTGTCAAGGGGGTTGCCGCCGAGGGGGAACGGAAATGGTAATAACTACCCACCCCAACGCCAGCCAGCACGACCAGACTTGCCACAGAGATCCATTGTTTGGTTTTCATTTTTTCTTTTCTTATCCGTGTTTCTTTAGCAAGACCTGCTCTACACCTTTGTTGGCCAATTCGTCTGCACGTTCATTGCCCGGGTGCCCATTGTGCCCCTTCACCCAATGAATTCTGAGGACATGCGCCATGGCGGCTTTGTCCAATGCCTGCCAGAGCTCCATGTTTTTAACCGGTTTTTTGTCCGCCGTGCGCCAGCCATTTTTTTTCCAGTTGGGCATCCAGGTTTTCAAGCCGTCGCAGACATACTTGGAGTCTGTGTAGAGATCAACGCTGCAGGTTTTTTTCAGGGCATTGAGCGACTCAATGACGGCAGTGAGCTCCATCTGGTTATTGGTGGCCAATGGCTGTCCGCCAAAAAGCTCTTTTTCATTGTCGCCAGATTTTAAAATGGCGCCCCAGCCGCCCGGGCCAGGGTTGCCTTTACAGGCACCATCGGCATAAATGACAACGGCAGGATTGGTGGTACTGGTCATGTTTTCTGGTTTTTAAGGTTGTTTATTGACAGGTTGAGAAGCAGCCCCGGACGGTTTTCTGGCGGCGGCTGTTAATGCCGCAACACCGTTGGTTTTCCAACGCGGGCCAATCAGTGTCATTTTACGCACACGCTTGACTGCACCTAAAAAATAGGCAGCACCGCACATCGGCCACCAGCGGTCTCCCGCCTTTTCCATGAAGGCTCCGCCCTGCAGTCTTGACTCGTTTTGCGAGGGCCAACGGTAGCAACCGAAGCGCCCCATTTCAGTTTCGAAACTGAGCAGCTTCAACAAATCGCGCAACCGGGGGACACCGATGGGGTGGGCTTCAAGGGGCCAGACGGGGTGCAAATGTTTCAAGGTTGCCTGTCGCATGCCCCACAGCGACAGGGGGTTGAGTCCGGTAACAAACAAACGGCCTTCCGGAATGAGGATACGATCAATTTCGCGAAGCACCTGATGCGGGTCTGCAGAAAATTCAAGTACGTGGGGTGCCACCACCAGATCCACCGACTGGCTTGCAAACGGCAACTCTTCAAATTCGGATACGATACTGTGCATGCACAAACCGATGGGGTTGGTTTGCTGGCTGACAATCCAGCGGTTTGGCATGCGACTGTCCGCCAGAAAATTGACTTGCGGCAGACCGAGTTGAACCGCGTGGTAACCGAACACATCGCCAATGGCGCGTTCCAGCCACGGCTGTTCCCATTGCAGCACGTACTGCCCTGCAGGCGTGGCAAGCCATCGCTCCAACGGTGTGTTGGCCAGCAGACGCAGGGACTGATCTAGGAGAGGCTCAGATGGAATCATCCCGACTTGTAACTCCCGATGGGTGGACAGTCAAAGGCTTACCCGCCTTCAACGACAATTATATTTGGGTAATGGTGGAACCGGAACACAGGCGACTGGTGGCCGTTGACCCGGGCGATGCGAACCCAGTCTTGCAATTGTGCCAGAAAGAAGGCCTGACCCTCTCAGACATTTTAATAACGCACCACCACGCAGACCACATCGGCGGCATTGCCGATCTGAAAACGGTGTTTCCAGGGGTGCAAATACACGGACCAGCGGGAGAAACCATCAAGGCACTGACCGTGCGCTTGCGAGAAAACGACACGGTTGGCATTGCCGGCATGCAAAGCCCTTTTCAGGTTCTGGACGTACCAGGCCACACGGCCGGGCACATCGCTTTTTATCACGCACAAGCGGGTTGGCTGTTTTGTGGCGACACCTTGTTTGCCGCCGGATGCGGTCGTCTGTTTGAAGGCACCGCCGCACAACTGCATGATTCCCTGCAAAAATTGGGGCGCCTGCCGACGGAAACCTTGGTGTTTTGCACCCACGAATACACACTTTCAAACCTGAAATTTGCGTTGTGGGCGGAACCGGACAACAAAGACATTGAAGAACGGTGGACACAGGTTCACGCCCTGCGCGAACAACATCAACCCACAGTTCCTTCAACCATAGGGCTTGAATGGCAGACAAATCCGTTTTTAAGGGCCAAGGACAGTGCACATTTTGCAGCCGTGCGTCGCGACAAGGATACGTTCTAGCAGCGAAGGGAATGGGACCGAAGCAACCGACACGCCGAACGCACCGCGTCCGGCTTCGCCTTCTGCGCACTCACTTTATTGTCAGCCTGGCCGCATGTTGCTTTTTCAATGCACAGGCACAAACAGACAAACCCATTGAAAGCGCGCCTGAAGGCGTTGCCGGCAATGGAAAAATCATTGCCAATGAAGCACCAGACCTGAACCTTCCAGCGGTGCGCAATTTTGGCACGCTCACCTTGCCGCGGGCGTCAGCCTTGGCGCTAAAACCCATTGACCTGACCACAGAGCCCGATGACATCTGGCAACGTATTCGGCGCGGCTTTGCCATCCGCAACGTGAACTCTCCGCAAGTGCCTGAAAACATGAGCGGTTTGCTGGCAGACCAACAACGTCTGCGCAACACGCTGGAACGGGCCGGCCCCTATCTGTTCCACATTGTTGATGAATGCGAGCGCCGGGGACTGCCCACTGAACTGGCGCTGCTGCCTTTCATTGAAAGTTCTTTCAACCCGCACGCCACGTCGCGCGCCGGGGCGGCCGGGCTCTGGCAGTTCATACGTTCAACGGGGCGCAGTTTTAACCTGAAGCAAGATGGGCAACAAGATGAACGGCGCGACGTTGTGGCCTCAACCACCGCCGCACTCGACTACCTGAGCAGCCTCTACGACCGTTATGGCGATTGGCATCTGGCGCTGGCAGCCTACAACTGGGGGCAGGGTTCGGTTCGCAGGGCCTTGGAAAAAAACCGCTTGAACAACCTGGACGAAGATTATTTAAGCCTGAGCATGCCCAATGAAACCAGAAACTATGTGCCAAAACTGCAGGCCTTCAAAAACATTGTGGACAGTCCGGAAGCGTTCGGGTTTAGCTTGCCTTTAATAGAGAACAAACCGTATTTTGCAACTGTAGAACGCAGCAAGAACCTGGATGTACAAACGGCAGCGCGCCTGGCGGGCATGCCTTTGGGAGAATTCAAGGCCCTGAACCCGGCTTTCAGCTCGGTGATTCCTTCCGGGGTGGGTTTGAATATGCTGGTGCCCACCCACAAGGCCGATGCCTTTGAAAGCAACCTGCAAAAATATGTGAGTGCACCAGCACCTGTGATTGGTTTGAAGGGCAAACAAAAACCTGCAACGGGCAGCAATTATTTTGGTCTGGGTTCAGGTTCGGCGTTTGAAAGCATGATCAAGGCGCCACAAGGGTTGGCTTTGAAGCGCAGCACAGAAAAACCGGTGGGCTTGTCTGCCTCGCCGAAAGCCCCCCTGCCCAGCTTTACGCTCACGCCGGCTGGCAAAGGCTTTACAAAACCGATAGCACCTACAGCGCCGACCTTGCCCATGCTGCCCAACAAGGCAAACAACAAGGCGCCCAACAAATCCGCCAGCCAAACTAAAAACTGAGCTTAAAAACTGAACTCAGCGCCCCAGCACCCGGGGCAAGGCGTCAATCAGTTGCTTGGTATATTCAGTTCGCGGGGTTTGCATTACCTCGCTCACACTGCCTGTTTCCAGCACTTTGCCTTGCCGCAGCACCATGACGTCGTCTGCCATGTATTCAACCACGGCAAGGTTGTGGGTGATGAGAAGAAACGTCATTTGCCGCTCCTGCTGCAATTTCTTGAGCAAATTCAACACTTGAGCCTGCACGGAAACATCCAGTGCAGAGGTGGGTTCATCCAGTATCAGCAAGCGGGGCTCCACCACCAAGGCACGGGCTATGGCGATGCGCTGGCGCTGTCCGCCGGAAAACTCATGTGGAAACCGCTGCAAGGCGTTGGCCGGAAGGCTGACATCTTCCAGCGCCTTGGCAATGCGTTGTTCGCCTTGGGCTGGGGTGAGTTCCGGGCAAAGCTGGTGCAGGCCTTCACGCAAAATTTCCGCAACACGCTGCTTCGGATTCAAAGAGGCAAAAGGGTCTTGGAACACCACCTGAATGGCACGGCGCAAATGTTTGAGCTTCTTGCCGCGCGCAGTCAGCATTTCATGGCCCTGAAACAAGACACTGCCCCGCACTTGCGCATTGTCGGCCAACAACTGCAGCACCGCCTTGGCGATGGTGGATTTTCCAGAGCCGGATTCACCCACAATGGCCAAGGTTTTACCTTGGTGCAAGCGGAAGTCGACGTCATTGACCACAGCATTGAGCGTATTGGAAAAAAATCCGGATTGAGACCGGTAAGCCACTTGCAAGCCACGAACATGCAGCAACACTTCATGCGGCGTGGCGTGAAAAAAAGGCTCTTTTTTTTCTGTTTGCACGGGTGGCGCATCTGAACGAATAATTTTTTGCGGTACCCAGCAACGCACCCAGTGCTCGTCAAATTCTGCAACCAGATCAGGCATGGTTTGAATGCAATCGGGTTGTGCACGTTCACATCGAGAGGCAAAACGACAGCCTGCAGGCAATGCGGTGAGCGGCGGCACCTGCCCCCCAAGCGCCTTCAAAGACTGGCCTCTGGCGGCGTAATCCGGCAGCGCATTCAGCAATGCGATGGCATAAGGATGTTGGGGGCGGGAGAAAAATTCAGCGGTGGCCGCGCTCTCCACAATCTGACCGGCATACATGAGCGCAACATGGTCAGCCATTTGCGAAACAATGCCGAGGTCGTGCGTGATGAGCAACATGGCCATGCCGTGCTGGCGCTGCAATTTTTTAAGCAACTCCAGCACCTGCGCCTGAATGGAAACATCAAGCGCGGTTGTGGGTTCGTCGGCAATCAACAGGTCGGGTTGGGCAGCCAGTGCAATTGCAATCATGACACGCTGTTTTTGTCCGCCGGACAATTGAAACGGGTATTGTTTCAGGCGTTCCTGAGGTCGGTCCAAGCCGACTTCATCGAGCCAGCCTGCGGCTTGCTCAACGGCTTGCGCCCGGGCAAGCGCATGGTTGTGGGTCAGGATGACCTCAACAAGTTGCTGCTCAACCGTCATCACCGGATTCAGGCTGGTACCGGGTTCCTGAAAAATCAGGCTGACACGCTTGCCCCTGACCGCGCGCATCAATTGCTCGGGCAACTGCAGCAAATCAACCGTGTGTTCGGTATTTGTAAGCCTGACTTCGCCAGCCACCACAGCACCGCTGTCGGGCAGCAAGCGGGCAATTGAGAGCGCAGTCATGGACTTGCCGCAACCGGACTCGCCCACCAAGGCGAATGTTTTACCTCTGGCGATGCTCAGACTGAGATCGTCAAGGGCGTGCACCCAACCGTCATCGGATTGCAGACGGGTGGAAACGCGGTCCAGCTTGAGTAGATTCATTTCACACCCGCAGCAGAGATTTTTTCAACAGACGGGCCCGAGGATCGAAAGCGTCCCGAACGGCGTCAGAAAACAGATTGGCAGCCAGCACCAACACCAGCATGAAACTGAATGCGGCCGCCAGCGTCCACCAGACCACGGGTTCACGCGACAATTCAAGCCGCGCGGCGTTGATCATTGTGCCGTAGGATTGTGTGCTGGGGTCTACGCCCACACCCACATAAGACAGCACGGCTTCAGCCAGCACCAAGCCAGAAAAATCCATGACCAGCATGATGAGTACGATGTGCATGACATTGGGCAGCAAGTGCTGGGTAATGACTTGACGGTGACTGGCGCCAAACGCTCTGGCGGCCTGTACATATTCCAGTTCACGCAGTTTCAGGGTTTCACCGCGCAGCAAGCGCGCCAGCCCTGTCCAACTGGTGACACCCAAAATGACGCACAGGAAGAACAAACGCAAATCTGACTTTTCCGCTGCTGTTTCAAACACCTGTGGGTTGCTGTCCAGAGAGACCTGCAGCATCAGGACGGCGGCGGCAATCAGCAAAACGCCGGGAATGGAATTCAGGGTGGTGTAGACGTATTGAATGACGTCATCGGTGAAGCCCTTGAAGTAACCCGCCGCCAAACCTGCAAAGATGCCCAAGGGCAAGGTCACCAGCGTGGTGAGCAAACCCAGCACCACAGCGGTTCGCAGACTTTTAATGGCACTGTAGAGAACATCTACGCCCACTTTGTCGGTGCCCAGCACGTGGTAGGCCTCTGACACCTGGTACACCGCCCCGGACAAAACACTGAGCAACAACACAGCGCACAAGCCCCATGTTTTTGAGGCAGCAGGTACCTGAACACTAAAATTTTTCAGGCTGTTGGCCCACAACAGGAAGATCAGGCCTCCAAAAACGCCACCGAGTGCAGCACCTTTGATGGCGCGAAAGGCAATGTCGGGCAGACGCTGCTGCTCGGTTTTCAGGTGCTTGCCAGCAAACTGCAAGCGCGGATAGGTGCGCACCGGTTTACCGTCCACCTCAAGGTTTTCCTTGTTCAAGGCGTAAATGGCAAAAGGTGCGGAATACGATTTTTCCTTGGCTTGCGCCATGTCTGCCAGCACAAGGTCCAGCACCGACTTCACCTGCGGCGCATACACCACTTCCTTGGCATCGGGCGTGCTGACGACTGGGCGGTAATGCAGACTGTCCAGAAGCGCGATAAAAATGGCAAACAGCAACACAACGGCACTGGCCACAGCCGGGCCATCATTAAAAACGCGTGCCCAGGTGCCTCGCAGCAACTCGTTTTTTGCAACACGAATGCCATAGAACACCACGGCGGCCACCACCAACCACAAACTGACATCAGTCCAGAGGAGTACGGGTTTCATGCTTACTCCAGCCGAATGCGCGGATCAACCGCAGTGTAGGCAACGTCTGTCAGCATCAAACCAAAGATGTAGAGCACCGCGCCGATAAACACCATGGCGCGCACCACGCCGAAGTCTTGGGCATTGATGGCTTCAATGGTGTAACTGCCCAACCCGGGTATGCCAAAAAACGACTCGGAAATCAGGCTGCCCATGAACAACATGGGAATGACCGAAATGGAACCGGTAATGATGGGAATCAGCGCGTTGCGCAATACGTGCCCGTAGAGTACCTGCGTTTCAGACAAGCCTTTTGAGCGCGCGGTGCGCACGTAATCGCGGGAAATTTCTTCCAGAAAAATAGTGCGGTACCAACGCGCCCCGCTGCCGATGCCAGACACAACACCCACGACAACGGGAAGCACCAGAAAACGCAAGGCGTCCAGACCGCTGGCATAGCCCGAAATAGGCACCAGGTTCAAGGTTTTTGAAAACAGGTACTGCCCGCCAATGATGTAGAACAGGCCGGACACTGACATGGCCGCCACACACAACCTGCACAAAAATTGTGTCGCCCACGGCGTCGAGCCCTGAAGCCTCCGCATTAAAAAACAGGGGCTTGTCATAGCCTTTTTCACGCTTCCAGGTTTCGATGGATTCGGCTGTAACGCGTTTGCCGCCCAGCGCCATACGCGCCATGTCCTCAGGGGAATTCACTTTGAAAAACAGCAGGAAGGTAATGAGGTTCACACCAATGAGGATGAACACTGCATAAATGAGTCGCCGGATCAGGTAGTTGATCATCGCATCGCCTCGTTCAAATCAATTCGCAAACCGCTGGCTTGATCGCGTCTACGCCAGGCCAACCACGCGGGCACGAAAGCCAGCAACAGCAACACCGCCATCAGTACAAACGGCCACACCACGGGCATGTTCCATGCCGCCCGCCCTTTGGCGCGCAGTCCGCTGTCGATGTGTTTGTATTTAATGTCGTTGCGGGCCAGATCGTTGGGTTTCACATTACCCAGCCAAGCGTGGTTCAGGGAAAAATTCCGGGGATGAAACGCAAACGACCAAGGGGCGTCTTGCTGCACCATGGCAATCATTTTCGCGATGATGGCTTGGCGTTCCGGCCCGTTGCTCATGCCTTTCATGGCATCAAAGAGTTTGTCGTATTCCGGGTTGGAATAATTGGATGCGTTCTCACCATCGGTTTTGGCACGGCTTTTCGGGCCGTGCAACAAAAACAGGAAATTTTCCGGGTCGGGGTAGTCTGCATTCCAGCCGAGGAAGAACAACTGGGTGTTGCCCTTGCGCACTTTTTCCTGGAAACGGTTCCAGTCGGTGGCACGGATATCGAGCTGGATGTCGAGTTTGGCCAGTTGTTTGCGATACCAGTCGAAACGGGCTTTGTCGCCCGGACCGCCACCGGTGGTGTCCAGCGACAGCACCAAGGGTTGCCCCTTCACCGCGTCGCGGCCTTCCGGATAACCGGCCTGCGCCAGCAAGGCTTTCGCTTCTGCAATGGATTTACGTTGGGGCTTGCCATCCACAATGTTGTAGACATGGCGGTTTACACCATCAAGTCCTTCAGGAAAACCAAAGATGCCCGGCACCAGCGGGCCTTGCGCAGGAACAGCGCGGCCGTTGGTAAAAATCTGGGAAAACTCTTCCCAATCGACGGCGATAGCGATGGCCTGACGCAGCAAACGGGCGCGCTTGGCTGAGTTTTCATCGCTGCCAGGCCCCACCACAGGGTCTAGCCAGTTAAAACCGAGGTAGTACAAGCTGGTGGCCAGCGAGGTTTCCAGCTTGATGCCTTTGTCTGACATGTCGGCGGTCAGACCGGCAGCGCCATCCACGGAAGCCCGGATGACTTGGTCAAATGCATCCGAGCTGACACCCGAACTGTCGTAGTAGCCCTGAAGAAATTTATTCCAGTAGGGAATGCCTTCTTTTTCGCGGGTGAACACCACCCGGTCAATGAAAGGAATGGGCTTGCCGGCGTCCTTTAGCAGACCAGCTGCGGCATCGCCCTCCTCACCTTCAGACGGATACTTTTCACCCCGGTAATTCGGATTGCGGGTCAGCACCATGCGGCTGTTCGGGTCGTTTTCCGTCAGCATGTACGGCCCCGTGCCCACCGGCCACCAGTCGAGTGTCAGGTTTTTGGCGGCAAAGCCGGGCTGGCTGTAAAATTGGTCGGCTTCCCAGGCAATGGGCGCAAAAAACGGCATGGCCAGCCAGTAAACAAACTGTGGGTACTTGCCCTTGATGCGAATCTGAAACCGGTGCGCGTCCAGAACCTTTACGCCGGTCAGTTCAACCTTGCGTAAATCGAGCCACGGCAAATCTGCGCTGGCAGTGGGCAGGCCTTGCGCCTTGCGTTGTTTTTTAAGTTGCGCATCTTCGCGCTTTAATTGCTCGCCGAGCTCTTTTAGCCCCTCAATGTACTCAGCCATGTGACCGAAGATGGGCGACACAATTCTAGGGTGAGCCAGACGCTTGATTTCATAGACGAAATCTTCAGCCAACAGTTCGCGGGTGCCTGACAGCGGAAAATCTGCCGGCTTGAAAAAGTCGCGCGAGGCTTCTTCGGTGAGATTCAAATAGGCGGGTGCACCCTCGGCATTTTTTGCAAATGCCGGATGCGGTGCATAAAGAATGCCGCTCTGAATTTCTATGGTGTAGAGACTGACAGCGACTTTGTCATCGGCTGCGTTGTCCGGCAGGGGTTTGCCGTTGGCATCCAGGTAAACCGGCACCGGCATGCGCGCCGCAGATTGCGGAATCAGGGTATAGGGCCGTTTCAAATAATGGTATTGAAACGGTGCCTCGTACATCTGATAGGTAAATTCTGCTTCATCGGAGGTGTAGGACTGCGCTGGGTCAAGGTGTTTAGGGCGTGCGGTGAACGCCGTGTAGAGCACTTGCTGCTGATCCGACTCGCCGACGTAAGGGCTGTTCCATACCTGCCCGCAAGCAGTGAGCAGCAAAGCGACCCCGCTGATGCCGACCTGCCTGAGCGTTTTTGCAACGCTGCCCTGATGTTTAAACTTCAGCCCACCCACGAACGCTCCGGACCCGTGTCTGCGTGTATCCAGCCACCGCCGTTGGAACCCACTCGGAAGTAGAAACCCACCCCACCGGCCTTGAAACCCTTTATGAGTTGCCCCAACACCTGCGGATGCAAACCGTTGAGTTTGAAATCAGCGGCCTTGGCCTGCGTGTGCAAAGACTGGCGTGCCGCCGGCAGCCCTTTTTCAATGAGCTTGCTGTTGGTGGCCACAGTTCTGAAACCGGAGGTGACTTCCAGAGGCGCGGCAAAACCGTAGCGCCGGCAAAACGCCTGCGCAGCCCAGAGTGTGTCGATGAGTTGGGGGTCAATTCTGGCGGTCTGATTGGCCTGCACATCGCGCAGCAACGAACAAATTTGCTCGTAGGCGGAAGGGTTAACCTCGCCATCTTTCCAGTAAGTAAGACCGACTCGGTCGCCGCTTTGCGGACGCACCATTTGTAATTGCCGGGGTTGGGCCCAGAAAGTGACATCCACCAGACTGGCATCGAACAGGTCTGGCGGGGGCATGTTGTTGCCGCCACGCTCACCATTGGGCCCTTGAGCCCAGGCAGCCTTGACCCGCATGGCATCGGTGGCACCCACCAATGCGAGCGTGGAAAAGGCCGAAATGAATTTTCTTCTGTCCTCAAACATGCGTCATTTTTTACGTCAATTGTTGAAAGTGGATACTTCAGAACTTACTTGAACTTTATAATAGCTGTTTTACCAGAGAACTTTCAGCATGTCATCCTCCCCATTGCGTATACGCACCCGCTTTGCCCCAAGCCCCACAGGTTATCTGCACTTGGGCGGCGCCAGAACCGCATTGTACAGTTGGGCATTCGCCCGCCACCACAAGGGCGATTTCATACTGCGCATTGAAGACACAGACCTGGAACGCTCAACCCCTGAGGCGGTGCAGGCCATCATGGACGGCATGCATTGGCTGGAACTCGATTATGACGAAGGTCCGTTCTTTCAAATGCAGCGCATGGAACGCTACAAGGCGGTAATTTCAGAGATGCTGACCCAAGGCAGCGCTTACCTTTGCTACAGCACACCGGCCGAAGTGGAAGCCATGCGTGAAGCCATGCGAGCCCGCGGTGAAAAACCCCGCTATGACGGCACCTGGCGGCCCGAACCCGGCAAACAGTTGGGGGTGCCGCCTGCGGATGCAAAACCCGTGATTCGTTTTCGCAACCCCCAGGAAGGCGATGTGACCTGGCAAGACATGGTCAAAGGCAGCATCACCATCAGCAACCGTGAACTTGATGACCTGATCATTGCCCGCCCCGATGGCACGCCCACCTACAATTTTTGCGTGGTAGTGGACGATTGGGACATGAAAATCACCCACGTGATTCGTGGCGATGACCACATCAACAACACGCCGCGCCAAATCAACATTTTAAAAGCGCTAGGTGGCGAGTTGCCAGTGTATGGCCATCTACCCATGATTTTGGGCCCGGATGGCGAAAAGCTTTCAAAACGCCATGGTGCGGTCAGCGTTACCCTCTACGACGAAGCCGGCTTTTTACCGGATGCCATGGTGAATTACTTGGCCCGCCTGGGCTGGAGCCACGGTGACGATGAGCTCTTCAGCCGTGAGCAACTGGTGGAATGGTTTGATGCAGACCACCTTTCAAAATCTGCCGCCCAGTTCAACCCGGAAAAACTGGCGTGGGTGAATGCCCACTACATGAAGCAACTGCCCATTGACACACTCTGCGAGCAAACCCTGCCACGCCTGAATGCGCTGGGCTTTGATGTCGCGCATGGCCCTGCGCTGGCGGATGTACTTCGTCTGGTGCTGGAACGCGCCAATACACTGGTGGCACTGGCACAAGAGGCGGCACTGTTTTACAGAACCCCGGAAAACGTGGCGGAAAAGTTGGCTCCTTTAATGGATGACACTGTTGCGAAAGCAATTGCAGACTTTGCGCACCAATTGACCTCTGTGGAATGGAGCAAGGAAGCCATTGCCGCACTGATCAAAACCACGCTGACAGCGCATGGCCTGAAAATGCCGAAACTGGCCATGCCATTGCGGGTTTTGCTGACGGGCGAAACGCAAACGCCTTCCGTGGATGCACTGATGACACTGCTGGGCCGTGAACGGGTGGTTTCACGCCTTACCGCAGCCTGAGCGCAACAAGCGTTGGCTAGGCGTACAAAGCGCGCTCAATGAAGTCTTTTGGCACCGTTGAGCGCGGTACTTTTTGTTCGAACCAGGCGCGCACGTTTTGATCCAGCCCGATGCCGTGCATGAAGTTGTAGAGCGCCTTGTTCAAGCCGCGACCCAGCGCATCGTGGTCTACCCCGGTGGGGTCTGTAAAACCCACATCGTTTTTTGCAAACCCGCCCGGCGGCAAGGGCAGCAACTGCACGCCATATTCTTCGGGGTTCTTCCCCACAGGCGAATGAACAGTGCAGGCAAAGCGGTGAAAGTAGCCCGACTGTATGCAACCGGCAGCAAACAACTGGCGCACATATTCCAGTGCATCCACGGTGTCTTGCAGGGTTTGCGTCGGAAAACCGTACATCAAATAGATTTTTCAAACCGGATATTGCCCCACCAGGAGATGGAAACATTGCGCTCCTGCAGTTCAGCGGCGAGCGCTTTCAGCGCTTTGGGGGGTGCGGCTTCGTCCACAAAATGAAAACCAGTCTGCCCGGTTTCAGCCACGATGCTCTCAATGCGGTTCACCAACTCAGTGGCCGTGGTGCCTTCGTAGCGGGAAATATAGTCGAGACTGACGTCGCAAAAACTGCATTTTTTCCAGTAACAGCCGTGCGCCACCGTCAGTTTGTTCCAGCGGCCATCGCTCCACAAGCGGTGCATGGGGTTGAGCATGTCCAGCAAAGACAAATAGCTGTTCAAGGGCAGACCATCCCAAGTGGGGGTGCCCACTTCAGAAAACGGCACATCGGCTTCGGCCAGATTGATGTACTGGACTTGCCCCTGCGCATTGCGAATAAAGGTTCTGACCAGCCGCGATTGCCCCCGCTTGCCTTGCAAGTGCTCCAACAATGCCAACAAGGGTCGCTCGCCGGCGTCCAGCGTTACAAAATCGACGTAATCAAACAGGCGCGGGTCTGACAATTCCCGCAACTCGGTATTTACATACCCCCCGCCCAATACAATGGGCGTGCCGGGGTAATGTGCCTTGACAGCTTGGGCAATGCGCAGGGCTGCGTAAACAGCGCCGGGAAACGGCACAGACAACAACACCACCTGCGGCTGGTGCTGCTTGAACGTTTGCAATGACAAGTCGACCAGCAAACGGTCCACCAGCGTAAAGGGTTGCGCCAACGCATCAGACAGCGGATCGAAGGTGGGTTGGCTGCCGGCCAGCGATTCTGCATAACGCACAAATTCAAAACGTGGATCAATGGCATCGCGCACCACATCGGCGAGGTCGTTCAGGTAAAGCGTGGCCAGGTGCCGCGCTTTGTCTTGGGAACCGAGTGCGCCGAATGCCCAGGCCAGTGGATCGCCACCGTCTTCATCCACATAGACATCCAGCCCTTCAAAACGCGGGCCTTCCGGCAAAAAGTTGCGAAGGTTGATGCGGTGGGCCAGCGTGCTGTCTTTCCCCTGCAAAAAACGCAGGGTGGGCGTGATGGTGCTTTTGTAGCGTGCAAACTGCTCCATAAACAAAGCGACGCGTTCGGTCACCGCTTCCTGGGACTCAATCTCTGCTGCAATGGCATCCAGGCCTTCCGTGGAAAACAAGGCAAGCACCAAACCCAATGCAATGTCGGCCTGCACTGCATCAACCTGACGCGAGCGCAGAAAACCGGTGATGTAAGCGGTGGAGGGGTAAGGCGTGTTGAGCTGCGTCATGGGGGGGATGAGCGACAGCACACGGAAGGAAACATTCGACATTCCCGGATTATCGGTGATGCCGGTTTGCCGGGTCAAATAAGCACCTGCAATGCGGTGCGTCTGTATAATTGTGGCTCCCCCAGCAATTCCCCCAGAAACGGCGCACTCATTATGTCCAGACCTCCTTTCGACCCCACGCAGTGGCATCCGGAAACCATCGCAGTACGGGGTGGCTCTGTCCGCTCGCAATTCGGCGAACACTCTGAAGCCATGTACCTGACCTCCAGTTTTGTATTTGAGTCGGCTGCGCAGGCCGCTGCCAGATTTTCAGGTCAGGAAGAAGGCAACGTCTATGCCCGCTTCACCAACCCGAGTGTCACCATGTTTGAAGAAAGACTGGCACAACTCGAAGGTGCGCAAGCGTGTCTGGCAACCGCCTCAGGCATGGCAGCCATCACCACCACTTGCATGGGTTTGCTTTCTCAGGGCGACCACATTGTTTCTTCGAAAAGTATTTTTGGTGCAACTGTGCAGTTATTTGCAACAGTGCTGACGCGTTTCGGAATTACCACCACGTTTGTAGAAGGCACCGACATTGAACAGTGGGCTGCCGCAGTACAACCCAATACCAAAATGTTTTATGTGGAAACACCTTCAAACCCGCTGACTGAAATTATTGATTTAAAGGCGATGAAAGCGATTACAGAAAAACACGGCATCACCTTGGTGGTTGATAACTGTTTCTGTACGCCGGCATTACAAAAACCTTTTGAATGGGGAGCCGATGTGGTCATTCACTCCGCAACAAAATACCTCGACGGACAAGGCCGGGTATTGGGCGGCGCCATTGTGGGAAGTAAAACATTGCTGAAAGAAAAAATACTGCCGATTTTAAGAACTGCAGGACCTTCTTTATCGGCATTTAATGCATGGGTATTGCTCAAAGGTTTGGAAACTTTACAAATCAGAATGGACAAGCAGTCTGCAAACGCACTCTTCATTGCCAAATGGCTGGAAGAGAATCCGAATGTTCGGAAAGTTTTTTATCCTGGCCTGCCCAGTCATCCGCAATATGAACTGGCCTGCGCGCAACAAACATCCGGAGGTGCAATTGTTTCATTTGAAGTGGTTGGCGATACACCAGAGACAGGCCGCGCAAATGCCTGGAAAGTAATAGACCAGACGCAAATGCTTTCAATTACAGCCAACTTGGGGGACACACGCACCACCATTACCCACCCAGCCACTACAACCCATGGCAGACTGACACCCGAGGCAAGAAATGCCGCCGGTATTAGCGAAAACCTGATTCGTATTGCAGTGGGTTTGGAAAAAGAAACCGATGTGTGCACCGATTTGGCGCAGGGTTTTAAACTCTTTTAAATACGTGCAGGTATTTGATGGTGTGGTGCGCATTGTTAAAATGCGCACCCTTCAGACGCCATGGCGGGCCTGAATTTATACTTTCAATTCGTCCAGTGTTTTACCGGCTGAAATGGCCTCGTTCAACCAAATGGGACGCTTGCCACGGCCGCTCCAGGTTTGAGCGGCATTATCAGGATTGCGGTAGCGGGCAGGCACAGGCGCCATTTCTTTACGCACACGCACTTTGGAACCACCCAGCTCTGCGAGTAAGTCTTCAACCTTCAAACCTTTTTCCTGAGCAAGACGTTTGATTTCTTCAATGGCGGCCATCTTGTTTTGGCGGCGAGCGATTTCTGAATCAATGTCTGTGCGCAGCGACTGCAACTCAGAGGAAGACATCAGGGAAATATTAATTTTGGGCATGACAAATCCTTCGGTTTTGATTAATTGTGTATTCATAATAATACAAATTATCAATCCGTCAATCTATTTAATTTAAAGAAATTGGATTTGTTTTTATAAAAACTCTAAATAATGCCCAGTTACTTCGTCTAAAACACCCCGATATTGGCTGCTGTGAATAATGTGGTTCCAACCAGAACAATTCCCACTTCCGCTACCCCATCACCGTTCAAATCCGCATAAAGCGTACGCTGTGCGACATCGAATTTCGCAGAAGCGTGGCCGCCGCCTGAATAAGCACCCGTCACCAGCGCAATGGCCCCGTCAACCAAGGCTCCTGTCTGAAATAGCAACTGGTCGCCACCTGCACCGGTTTTAAATCCGCTGATGACATCCTGAGCCGTTACAAGCGAATCGCTGGCTGCGGTGAAGTGGAAAGATTCAATCGCCGTACTGGCCTGCACGGTGTCTGCACCGCCACCCAATATGACTGAAATGGGCCCGACACTTTGCAGAACCACCACATCCGCCCCGCTGCTGCCAATCACCGTTTCAACGGCTGACACACTGACAGAGCCGGCACCGATAATGGTGACCGTATCGACGCCGGTGCTGCCGACCACGCGCTCGACGCCTGAAACGGCAATACTGGAAGGGGAAATTAAATTGATTTTTTCTGAAAAACGGGAACCAATGACCGTCTCAACATCCAGAACGCTCATTTCTCCGGCAGATGCCATGGTGATGATGTCAGTGCCGGCAGTGCCGATCACGCGCTCCACCTTTTCAACAATCAAATTGCCTGAATTGATCAAGGTCACGGTGTCGCTACCGGCTGAACCAATGACGCTTTCAACATCGCTGACGCGAATGCTGGCGGTGCTGATCAGGTTGATAATGTCTGAGCCCGTTGAACCCAGTACGGTTTCCATGCGGGACACAAACAAGGTGCCTGACGTGAGCAGGTTGAGAACATCCAGGCCTGAGGTTCCAATGACGGTTTCAACGCCGCTGGTGCTCAGGGCACCGGTGGACAGCATGACGATCTGATCTGTGGAGCCTGATGAGCCCAACACGGTTTCAATGCTCGAAATGTTCATTTTAAGGGCATTGAGCATTTGCACGGTGTCGGTAACAGCCGCAGTGCCCACCAAGGTTTCAACATCCAGAACGCTGATGGCGCCCGCACTCAAAAGACGAACAACATCACCGGAAAACCGCGCGCCAATCACAGTTTCAATGGCGGAAACGTACACCACACCGGGCGTCAGCAGGGTCAGCACATCTTGCGTGCCGGCAGAACCCAGCACGGTATCGATGTTCTGGGTAACCACTGAAGACTCCGTTATGAAACTCAGGCTGTCCAACCCGGCGGTGCCAACCACGGTTTCAACGGCACTGATGAAGAGCGCGCCGCTGGTTTTCATGGTGAGAATGTCTGTGCCGGTGGAACCTAGAACGCTTTCAATGCGGGAAATGTCGAGTGCACCTGCCACCATCAGGGTCAGTACGTCTGTACCCGTAGAACCAATGACATATTCAGCTGAAGACACACTGACAGCGCCCGAGGACAAGAGCGTAATTTCATCGCGGCCGTTGGTGGCAATAATGGTATCTATATCGCGAAACGCCATGGCACCGGAGGTTTGCAACCTGACAATATCCGCACCTGTGGTGCCGATGACAGACTCTATTCTTGCCACCGTCAAGCTGCTTGCTGTCAGCAAGGTGACGGCGTCCACGCCGGTGGAACCCAGCACGGTTTCCACCGCTGAGACCGAAATAACGGAAGCGCTCTGCAGGGTAACAATATCGCTGCCCGCGCTGCCCACCACCGTGTCGATGCGGTTCAGGGCAATGCTGCCTGCGGTCAGCAAATTGACGCTGTCCACGTTGTTCACCGTACCGTTTACAAACTCAACGGCAGAGACGGACACTGTGCCACCGGCCAGTAAGTTGACTGTATCGCGGTCTGTTGAACCGACTACACTCTCAACGCCGGATACAAACACCACGCTTTGAGCCAGCAAACGAAGTGTGTCGGTGCCTGTTGAGCCCAATACAGACTCGATGCGCACCAAGGAAACATCGCTGGCTGTCATCAACGTGATGATTTCAACCTTGCCCGTACCTTGAATGGTTTCCACGTCAGAGACGCTCAAGGCGCCCTCTTTCGCCATGGTGACAACATCGGTACCCGATGAGCCCAACACGGTTTCCACCCCGGAAACAACCAGAGAACCGGCCGTGTTCAAAGCCACCACATCCACCCCGACAGTACCCACAACGGTTTCAATACTGGAAATTCTGATGCTGCTGGAAGTCAGCAGCATCAGGGTTTCACTGGCCGTGGAGCCGGTGATGGTTTCAATGGAGGAAATGCTGAAAACAGAAAACTTGTTGGGACTTAAAAATGTGACTGCATCTGTTGCTGCTGCGGTGCCCAGAACGGTTTCAACGCCAATGACTGAAACACTTTGCGCAACGCCATACTGAACAATGTCCACATTGTCTGAGCCAACGACACTTTCAATGTCGCTGATGTTGATACGGCCATTGACCAGCATGCGAACGGTATCGGAACCCGTGGAGCCAAGCACACTTTCAACGGCTGACAACGCAATGCTGCTGGCAGTCAGCAAGATCACAGTGTCTGTGTCTTTGGTACCCACCACGGTTTCAACAGCGCAGACGCTGAGTGAGGTGGCCTGCAGCAAAGTGACGGAATCTGTGCCTGCGCTGCCAATCACGGTTTCAACGAGGAATGTTTTAAGGTCGGACGCAGCCAACAATTCCACTTGATCGGTACTTGAGGCGCTGGTGCCAATCACGGTTTCAACCCTGGAAACCGCAATGGTGGCGGTGACGGCAAGGGTAATGATGTCTGAGCCAGTGGAACCGGTGATGGTTTCAATGTCGCTGACAAGCAAGCGCCCGGCAGACAACAGGGTGAGTGTGTCTGTGGCGCCGGAGACGCCCAGAACGGTTTCGATGGCGGACACAGACATTGCACCGGCGTTAAGCAGGGTTACGCTGTCCGTGCCTGCACTGCCCAGTACGGTTTCAATGTCAGAAACAAACAAGGCCGAAGCAGTGAGCAGGCTCAGCGTGTCTGCACCAGTGGAACCGATGACGGAATCAATGCGGGAAATTTTCACCACACCTTGGCTCAGCAAGGTGACGGTGTCGGTGACATCAATGGTGCCAACAACAGTTTCCACACGCGACAACGAAATGCTGGCTGCGGTGAGCAGACGCACGGTGTCGTTGATGCCGAAGGAGCCAATGACAGTTTCAACATCGGAAATGGTCAGCGACATGCCGGTGAGCATGGTGACAGTGTCTGCACCGGCATTGCCGATGACGGTTTCCAGCGCCATGGCTGAAATACTGCCGGAGGTCAGCAGCGTGATGACATCTGTGCCGGTGGATCCGAGAACGGTTTCAACATCGGACAGGCTGATGGCACCACTGGCCAGCAAATTGACTGTGTCTGTTCCTGCACTGCCCAAATAACTTTCAATGCGGGCCAGACTGACAGCGCCGGTTGGCAGTGCCTGCAGGGTATCAGCGCCGGTGGATGCACCGCTTCCAAGGAGGGTAAGGACTTCAACAGTGACACTGGAAGCCAGCACGGTTTCTACGCTGGCAACAGAGACGATTTGTGCGCCATCCAGTTCAACAACGTCCTTGCCAACCGAACCCACCACGCTTTCAACGTCGCTGATGCGAACCAGACCAGGTACTGTCATGGTCAGAATATCGTTACCGGCCGAGCCGATCACGCTGTCGATGTTGGCAATTTTCAGGTTGGCATCGGTCAGCAGCGTAACCACGTCCTGCCCCAGCGTGCCAATCAAAACATCAATGTCAGACAATGAGACGTTTGAGGCAACTGCAAGCGTAATGGTGTCGTGCGCGTTGGTGCCCAACAGGGTTTCAACATCAGACACCTCAAGGCGTGTCAGCCCTCTGAGGTTCAGTATGTCGTTGGTGCCAATGGAGCCTACGACACTGTCCAACAAGGACACGGTGATGTTGGCCTCGGTACCTAAAGTCAGTTTGTCGTAACCGATGGAGCCGACCACGGACTCCACATCGGAAACCCACAGGTTGGAGGCCGTACTCAGATTAAGCGTATCACTGCCCGTACTGCCGATCACAGACTCAATGCGGGCAATGGCCAGCGCACTTTCGGTCAGCATGGTGACAATGTCGTCACCGCTGCTGCCATTGAGGGTTTCAACCGCAGAGACTGACAGTGTTAAAGGGCTGGCGGCATTTACAATGTCCACGCCACCGGAACCAATCAGGGTTTCAATGCCGGTAATGACAACAGAAGCGGTGGCCAGCAAGGTCACGGTGTCAGTGGAACCTGAAGACCCGATGAGGGTTTCAACCACAGACACAAAGGTGTTTGCGGAGGTCAGGAAAGTGACGATGTCTGTACCGCCGGAACCCAGCAGGGTCTCAATGTCACTGACAAAAACAATGCTGCCGTCTACAAATTCCAGAACGTCTGTTCCGGTGGAACCCAGAATGCTTTCAATGGCCTGAAGGCGAACCGTGGAGTCTGTTGCCAGCGTGAGACTGTCAACGCCTGTTGAGCCTACAACGCTTTCAACCTCGCTGATGGTGACCGAGTCGCTGGCAAGCAACAATACTTTGTCCGAAAACGCTGAACCTACAACAGTTTCAACTTCCGAAATGGAAATGGTGCTGGCCGCGTCAAGATTGACAATATCAATACCGGCAGAGCCAAGTACGGTTTCCACACTGGAAACGTTGATGCTGCCAACATCAAGCAAAGTGATGACGTCGTTGCCTTCGGTTGCACCCACGATGGATTCAACACCGGAAATGCTGATGCGCGCGGCCTGAATCAGATGCAGTTCATCTGCACCGGCTGTTCCAATCAGGGTTTCAACGGCGGACAAATCAATGGTGCCGGCATTGAGCATGCGCACCACATCGGCACTGGAATTGCCCAGCACAGTTTCCACATCCGACACCGAAATGTCTGCGGAAACATAGAGGCTGACAACATCAATGCCGACCGAACCGTTTACGGTTTCAATGTCGGAAATGAAAACCGTACCTGCATTGAGCAGGTTTAAAATTTCAGTGCCGGTTGCAGTGCCTATCAGTGATTCCACCGAACTGACGTCCAGCGAACCCGCCTGAGAGAACTTTATTTGGTCGTTCAGTGAATCTGAGCCCAACACGGTTTCAATGCTGCTGACCAGCATGTTGCTGGCAGCAAGCAGTGACACCACATCGGTTGCAGACGTACCGATCAGGGTTTCTATGCTGGAGGCATAAAACGTTCCTGAAATGGTTTGTATGGTGACGATATCAACACCGAACGAACCAATAAAAGTTTCAACATCCGACAGCACAATATTGGAGGAGACCAATGCGGTGACCGCATCAACACCCGCTGTTCCAACCACTGACTCAACATTGGCGACACTGACTTCGCCCGCTTCCCATAAAGTGACAGTATCGGTACCCTCGGTACCGAGTACTGTCTTTGCATCTAGAGTAGACATTAGAATAAACCGATATTCGCACTATTCAGGGAACTGACACCTGTCAGAACAACTGCCATGTCCGCACTGCCGTTGCCGTCGAGGTCTACCGATAAGGTCTTCGTCGAAGAGTCGAACTTCGCAGAGGCACTGCCCAGGCCCGTGAAGTCAGTGGTCACGAGACTCAGTGAACCACCGGCGACCAGACTGGTCTGGAATTGCAGTTTGTCTCCGCCCACACCGGCCCGAAAGCCGGTGATTACATCCACCGCATCCAGGGCAGAATCGCTGACTTCCGTGAAGCGGAAGAAATCAACGCCGGTACCCGCCTGCACAGTGTCTGCACCGCCGCCAAGCACGATGATGGTGTTGGTGGCGCCGAGAATAACCACTGTGTCCGCATCGTCACTGCCGATCAGGGTTTCGACTTGAGAAATTCTCAAGTTACCACCGGCGATCATGGTGACAACATCGGTGCCGCTGCTACCCACCACTGTGTCGATGCTGGACACCGCGATTGAGAAGGCATTGCTCATGTCCAGACGTTCAGCGGCATTGGTACCGAGTACGGTTTCCACAGAGGAAATCGCCATGGTTCCAGCGGTGGACATTGTAATAATGTCCGTTCCGGCGGATCCGATGACACGTTCAACCTTAAAGGTGGCCATGGTGCTTGCAGTCAGTAAAGACACTGTGTCTGTGCCACCCGAACCCACCAGTGTTTCCACACTGCTCACCGCCAGTGAACCCGACACCAGCATGGTGACACTGTCTTCGCCGGAAGAACCCAGAACACTTTCAACCGCTGAGGTACTGACAGGGCCTGCCGTCAGCATGTTCAGTGTGTCTGCGCCTGTGGTGCCGACGATGGTTTCGACAGACGACGCGTTCAAAGTGCCCGAGCTTTTCATCAAGACGATATCGGTGGTGCTGGCAGAACCAATGATGCTTTCCACATCGCTGATCAGCATTTTTGTAGCGTCCAGCATGGTGACCGTGTCTGTTGCAGCGGCAGAACCTACCACGGTTTCGACACCCGACACCGTGATGGGCGAGCCATTGAGCAAGGTTACGATGTCGCCGGTGGAGCGCGATCCGATCACGGTTTCAACGCCAGAGAACCGGACGTTGGCGGCAGTCAGCATACTGACAATGTCTGTACCTGTAGAGCCCAGTACGGTGTCGATGGCCTGCACCGACATGGCGCCGCCAGTCAGCATGGTCAACACGTCGGTGGTGACAGTACCTATCACAGAATCAACAGCGGAGACCGAGAGCGAACCCGCCGTTCTCATGGTGAGTACGTCTACACCGCTGGAACCAATCACAGTTTCAACACTGGAGACATCCATGCTGCCGGCAATCAGCATCCGGGCAACATCAAGCCCGGAGGATCCGATGATGGAATCGACCAGCGACACGGCCAAGGTACTGGCAACCCCCATGGTGACTTGATCTCTACCGGAAGTGCCAATCAGCGTTTCAACCGCCGACACCACGATGGTGCCAGAGGTCAGCAAGTTGATGACATCCGTACCCGTGGTGCCGATGACAGTGTCCACCACTGAAACTGCAAGCGTGCCGGCCGTTGAAAGCGTTACAACATCTGCCACGCTGGAACCCAACAGGGTTTCAACGGCAGACACCGTGACAGAGCCACCCGTCAGCATCCTGACGATGTCGGTGCCACTGCTGCCGACAACGGTATCAATGCGGCTGACCGCCAGAACACCCGACACCAGCATGGTGACCTGGTCTGTGACAGCCACTGAACCAATGACTGTTTCAACCGAAGAGGCCGCGACGGCCGCACCGTTTAGCAAAGTGACAGAATCCGTACCCGTAGAACCGATGACAGTTTCCACTGAAGACAGCACGATGGTGCTGTCGCCAGACAGCCTGACAATGTCAGCGCTGCCAGCCGAGCCCACCACGGAGTCCACCTTGGTGACCGTGACACTGCCTGCCGCCAACATGGTGACAGTGTCAACCTTCAGGGTTCCGACCACAGACTCAACGTCAGAAACGAACAGAGCGCCAGCGGACAACATGTAGGCTGTGTCTGCGCCTGTGGAACCCAACACGGTATCCACCGCCGAGAGGTAAATACTGGAGGCCGATGAAAGTGTCACCACATCAACGCCTGTTGTACCCAGCAAGGTTTCAATGCCGGAGACTGAGATGCTGGCGTTGGTGCGCAATTCAATGGTGTCGATTCCTGAAGAACCCACCACGGTTTCAATCGCGGAGATTGCATACTTGCCTGCGTTCAGGAATGTTACTGCATCTGTTGCTGCTGCAGAGCCAATCACAGTCTCAATGCTGGAAACTGTGACTGCGGCTGCGTTGGCGTACGACAGGATATTCACACCCGTGGAACCCAATACAGTTTCAACGCTGCTGATAACCAACGTGCCCTTGCTGTTGGTGGTCAGAATATCGGTGCCGGCTGAACCAATCACTGTTTCAACGTTGGAGAGGGAAACCGAGCCTGCGGCCAACATAGTCAGCGTGTCCACACCGGTGCTGCCCAAAACAGTTTCAACCGAAGAGATTGAAATGCTGTTGGCATTGAGCATGGTGACCGAGTCTGCAATCGAGCTGCCAATAATGGTTTCGATGGAAGATATCCTGATGTCGCCAGCGGTGAGCAAGGTGACTTGATCGGTGGTTGATGCTGCCGTTCCAATAATCGTTTCTATTCTGGAAATACTGACCGCCAAGGCTGAAGCAAAGGTCAGCGAATCGGCACCTGTTGAACCAATGACAGTTTCGACATCACCGATTCTCAGACCGCCTGCAGCCAGCATGGTCAGCACGTCGGTACCGGCAGAACCGGTAACGGTTTCCACGCTGGAAATGGACATGGAACCGGCGGCCAGCATGGTGACAGTGTCTGTGCCTGAGTTGCCGATGAGGCTTTCCACAGAAGACACAGACACACTGCCCGATGTCAGCAAAATAATGGAGTCTGTGTCGGCAGAGCCGATCACGGTGTCGATTGAAGATGTTCTAAGCGTACCGGCCAGCAACAAAGTCACCGTGTCTGTGGCTGCTGAAGTGCCGATCACGGTTTCTATGCGCGAGACTGAAATACTGGCAGCAGTCAGCAAGGAAACAGTGTCGTTGGTGGCGGAAGAGCCCACCACTGTTTCAACATCAGACACTCTCAAAGACATGGCGCTGAGCATGGTGATGACATCAACACCGGCCGAACCGACCAGAGATTCAAGGCTGGAAACGCTGACGCTGCCTGAGGCCAGCAGTGTAACG
>JAJTDO010000024.1 GCA_021300475.1 Burkholderiales bacterium
GCTTGAAGTCGTTGCATACCGGTATTGTATCCAGCACCTCAAAGCAAAACCACATCCGATCATGTTCTGCCGACTACGTCGCCAGCGCTATCCATCCCCGGGCTAAACCCCAGGGCTTTCCGCGTCTTCGGGTAAGGCACGCGCCGAATCGGATAACATTGCGGTTTGATTCGTTTAAGAAGCGCAGGCATGCAAAACCAACCCGCAGACACCTCCACCAAAAAAGCCGCAGACAGCATACAAAGCATGACCGGCTTTGCCGCCGTTGTTGTGCCCACCCGAAGTGGCGGGCTGAGTCTGGAAATGCGCAGTGTGAACTCACGGTTTCTGGACATACAGGTGCGCATGCCGGATGAACTCCGCCTGGTTGAAGCCGGCATTCGCGAAGCGCTCTCCGCCCGCCTGCAGCGCGGCAAGGTGGAATGCCGCCTGAACTGGGTCAAAGACAACCATGCGCCCCCCCTGCCCCGCTTGCAAACCAGCGTGCTCAAACAATTGGCAGACCTGGAAAACGAAGTGCGGCAAAGTTTACCGGGCGCCGGCGGTTTTCGTGTTGTTGACGTTTTGAACTGGCCGGGCGCGCTGGAAGACAATTCCCTGACCACCGATGAACTGCGACAAGTGGTTCAACAAGCCACAGATGAAGCGCTGGACGCGCTCATTGCGGCACGGCGACGCGAAGGCGCGAGGCTGGCGACCGTTCTCACGGAAAAAATAGAGGGCATGCAAGCGGTGCTGGCCACGCTTGAACCACGCCTGAGTGAATTTCTGCAGGCCCATGCAGACAAAATAACAGCGCGCCTGCAAGAAAGCCTTTCCAAGGCCATGGAAAACACGGGCACACACCCACACTTGCAAGAACTGCACGACAGAATTCGCCAGGAGGTCAGCATTCACCATGTCCGGGTTGATGTGGCTGAAGAGCTCGACCGCCTCAAAACCCACTTCATTGAAATCAAGAGAAACCTGAAAAGCAAAGGCCCTGTGGGCAAGCGCCTGGATTTCCTGACGCAGGAATTGAACCGGGAAGCCAACACACTGGGTTCAAAGTCCACGGCCATTGAACAGACGCAAGCCTCCATTGAATTGAAAGTGCTCATTGAGCAGGTTCGCGAACAAGTACAGAATCTGGAATAAACATGACGCAGTATGCAGGCAGTTTGTATATTGTCAGCGCCCCCAGCGGAGCCGGCAAATCGAGTTTGGTGAAGGCCTTGCTGGCGCAAGACACCGGCATCGGGCTTTCAATTTCGCACACCACGCGCGCGCCCCGCCCCGGCGAGGAAGACGGCCGCGAATACCATTTCGTCAGCACCGAAACATTTCTGGCCATGAAAGCCGACAACGGTTTTCTGGAACATGCCCATGTGCATGGCAACTGGTATGGCACCTCCAAGGCTTGGGTAGCCTCGCAAATGCAGCAGGACCGCGATGTCTTGCTGGAAATCGACTGGCAGGGGGCAAAACAGGTGATGAGCCTGGTGCCAGAGGGCGTTTCGATTTTTATTTTGCCCCCGTCCATGGATGAACTTGAGCGCAGACTGCGTGGCCGCGGCACGGACAGCGAGGAAGTCATCGCCCGGCGACTTGATGCAGCGGGCCAGGAACTTGCCCAAGCACCCGGTTATGATTACCTGATTTTGAATGATGATTTCAAAATTGCGCTAGAAGAGTTAAAATGTGTGGTTACAGCCTCTCGTTGCCGTTTTGCGCAGCAACGGGCTCGCCACAAACAGCAGTTTTCCAATTTCAATATTTAAACAAATACTTAGGAACAAGCAATGGCCCGCATTACGGTTGAAGACTGCCTGAAAATTATCCCCAATCGCTTTGAACTTGCGCTTGCGGCCACCTACCGTGCCCGCATGCTGGCCCAAGGCCACACGCCAAAGGTTGAGTCCAAAGAAAAAGACAAGCCCACCGTCACAGCCCTGCGCGAAATCGCCACCGGCAAAGTGGGTGCAGAAATGCTCAAGCGCGTTCCTCTCTGAGTTCGCCCCCGGCCTGAACGCCTGAAAAAGGCACAGGCCTGATGTCGGCTTTGCCGATTTTTTGCGATCCCTCTGTCAGAAAGCGCAAGCGTGTCTAGAAGTTCTGTTGAATTCAAGTTTTCAAAAATTAATTGCCTGTCAGTTGCGCTGAGTCCTTGCGACCCGGTCGAACTGCTGAATCAATTCATCAAGCGCATTGGCAGTCAGGGCGTGGGCGCCTACAGCGGCGAACTGGCCGTTATCGACGGCAGCGCCTGGACGTCAGAAACACCCCCCCCTTTTAAAGAACTGGTGCAAGCCGCGCACAAGGCCGGGCTGCTGCTGGCGGGTGCAAAACACTTCCCTGCCCGTTTCGCAGACGCCATTGAACGCAGTGGTCTGCTGTTGGTGGAAGACGCCAGTGTTGCAGGACAACCGGAGCCGGTTGCTGCAGCTGCGGAAGCGCCAAAAAAACCGGTGCAGCCAGCCGCCACAGAGGTCGCTGACAAAGTGGAACCTGCTGCCTCCCAGAGCGGCGAAACGATGGTGATTGACAGCCCGGTGCGCTCTGGCCAGCGAATTTACGCCAAAGGGTGTGACGCCGTCATCATGGGGCCCGTCAATGCAGGCGCCGAAATTATTGCCGACGGCAACATCCACGTTTACGGTCCGTTGCGCGGTCGCGCCCTTGCAGGCGCAAACGGCAACCCGAAAGCGCGCATCATCACCACCAGCTTTGCACCGGAACTCGTTGCAATCGCCGGTTATTACCTTACCTTCGAAGATGGCTTTCCCGGCAATTGCGAAAACACTGCCGTGAAAATATTTCTCGAAGATGAAGCATCGCATTTAAAAATTGAACCCCTGAATATACGTTAAGTGAAAGGAAAATCCGCGTGAGTCGTGTCATCGTTGTGACTTCTGGAAAAGGCGGAGTGGGTAAAACCACCACCAGCGCAAGCATTGCAACCGGTTTGGCGCTGAAAGGCCACAAAACCGTTGTGATTGACTTCGACGTTGGTTTGCGGAACCTTGACTTGATCATGGGCTGCGAGCGTCGCGTCGTTTACGATTTCGTAAACGTCATCAAAGGGGAAGCCAATCTGGCCCCCGCTCTCATCAAAGACAAAAACTGCGAAAATCTCTACATTCTGGCGGCCTCGCAAACCCGCGACAAAGAAGCGCTGACCGAAGACGGCGTGGAGCGGGTCATCGAAGAACTCAAGGCCCAAGGCTTTGAATACATCGTATGCGACAGCCCTGCCGGTATTGAACAAGGTGCCACCATGGCGCTGCGTTTCGCAGACGAAGCCATTGTGGTGACCAACCCCGAGGTTTCTTCAGTCCGCGACTCAGACCGCATTCTGGGTTTGATCTCCTCAAAATCCAAGCGCGGCCAAGGTGGTCTGGAGCCTGTAAAAGAGCATTTGCTGATTACGCGCTACAACCCGAACCGTGTGGAAAAAGGCGAAATGCTGTCTATTGAAGACATCTCCGACCTGCTGAAGATTCCATTGCTCGGCGTTATTCCTGAGTCAATGGATGTGCTGCATTCCTCGAACTCGGGCCTGCCTGTCATTCACATGAACGACACAGACGTGGCCCAAGCCTACCGCGACGCCATAGAACGCTTTTTGGGTCATAACAACGTTCCGCTGCGCTTCATTGATGTTAAAAAGCAGGGGTTGTTGAAGCGCCTGTTCGGGGGTCGGTAAACATGTCTTTGCTAAATTTCATTTTTGGTGAGAAACCCAAGTCGTCTTCAATTGCCAAAGAGCGTCTTCAACTCATTATCGCCAGAGAAAGAGGCAGTGGTTCCAGCACGCCAGACTTTCTGCCAAAACTGCATGAAGAACTCATCAAGGTGATTTCGAAATACGTACAAATCGACACCGACGGCGTTAAGTTCAATGTCCAGAAACAGGGCAACCTCGAAGTGCTGGAAGTCAACATCGTTCTTCCGGATCAACGCTGATATCAGAGGATTAACTCGGGGGATGTACTTTGCATTCCCCGCAGTTCGGTGTACCTTAACGACATGAATGCAGTGTCGAACCTCAGGGATCACTTCCCACCAGACTCACCTCCGGGCAGCGTAGTATCAGTGGCCAATCTAATTCAGATGGCGGCTGCATATCTTCCTGAGCAGGATCTACGTCACATCAAAGACGCTTACCGGTTTTCTGACGCCGCCCATCTGGGCCAATTCCGCGCCACGGGCGAACCCTACATCTCCCACCCCATCGCTGTGGCAGAGTACTGCGCCTACATGAAGCTTGACGGGCAGGCGCTTCAAGCCGCCCTGCTGCACGATGTCATGGAAGACTCTGGCGCCACCAAGGAAGAATTGATTGAGCGTTTCGGTGTTCAGGTGGCCGACCTTGTGGATGGTTTGTCCAAGCTCGACAAGATCGAATTTTCGAGTCGCGAAGAAGCGCAGGCGGAAAATTTTCGTAAAATGTTGTTGGCAATGGCCCGCGATGTCCGGGTGATTCTCATCAAGCTGGCTGACCGTTTACACAACATGAAAACGCTGACCGTCATGGCGCCAGCGAAAAAACGTCGCATTAGTCGTGAAACTCTAGAAATTTACGCACCCATTGCAAACCGGTTGGGTTTGAATGAAATTTTTCGCAGTCTTCAGGAACTGAGCTTTCAACATTTAAACCCGATGCGCTATGCCGTGCTGCAAAAAGCAGTGGTGGCCGCCCGGGGAAATCGCCGCGAGGTGGTCAGTAAAATTCTGGAAGCGGCGCACTTGCGTCTGGAAGAACGCCGCATTGATGCAAAAGTGTTCGGCAGGGAAAAGGGGCTGTTCGGCATTTACAGAAAAATGCTGGAAAAGCGACTTTCCTTCGGACAAGTACTGGACATTTACGGTTTCAGAATTGTGGTCAAGGATGTGCCCACCTGTTACGTGACGCTGGGCCTGTTGCATGAACTCTTCAGGCCTGTGCCCGGCAAATTCAAAGACTACATCGCCATCCCAAAAATAAACGGTTACCAATCGTTGCACACCACCTTGGTGGGGCCCTTCGGCACACCCGTCGAGTTTCAGATACGCACAGAAGAAATGCACCAGATTGCCGAAAACGGCGTGGCGGCGCACTGGCTTTACAAAGAAGACGGCAGCCGCAACATGAACGATGTGCAAAAAGTAACGCACCGTTGGTTGCAGTCACTGCTCGACATTCAAAACCAGACCGGCGACTCCGCGGAGTTTCTTGAACACATCAAGGTCGATCTGTTTCCCGATGCGGTTTATGTGTTCACGCCCAAGGGCAAAATCATGTGCATGCCCCGCGGCGCCACCATCATCGACTTCGCCTATGCGGTGCACACCGCGGTGGGTAACCAGTGTGTTGCAGCCAAGGTAAACAACATCACCCAACCGCTGCGCAGCGAACTCAAGAACGGCGATCTGGTGGAAGTCATTACCGCTCCACATTCCTGCCCCAACCCGTCTTGGCTCAGTTTTGTGCGCACCGGGAAGGCCCGCTCGGAAATACGTCACTTCCTGAAAACCATGGACGTGGAAGAAACCGTGGAACTGGGACGGCGGCTGCTTAATCAGGCGTTGGAACCTGACGGTGTGTCACTGGGCGACCTAAGCACCGCGACCTGGGAAAAACTGGTCAAAGACTCGCGGATAAAAAGCGCAGAAGAATTGCTGGCAGAAATAGGCTCAGGCCGGCGTGTGGCCCCAGTGGTTGCCAGACGTGTGTTGATGGCGTTGGGCGTGACAGACAACACCACGCTGCAAGGCAAAGCCAGAACGCCGATTTTAATTCATGGCGGCGAAGGGCTGGCGGTACAACGCGCTCAGTGCTGCATGCCCATACCGGGCGACTCCATCCACGCTTACCTAAAAAAAGGTGCGGGGTTGGCACTGCACACCACCGACTGCGAAATTGCAAAAAGTGCAATGGCCAAGGAACCCGAGCGCTGGACTGAAGTGGAATGGGCGGAAGACATCACCCGTGTTTTTGATGTGAATATCGACATCGACATTAAAAACGAACGCGGGTCGCTGACCCGGGTGTCTGCCGCCATTTCAGACGAAGGCGCGAATATTTCAAACCTCTCAATGAACGACGATCTGGGCCCCCAGAAACTGATGCACTTCACGGTGCAGGTGTCTGACCGAAACCAACTGGCCAAGGTCATCAAAGCCGTTCGGCGCATCAACTTGGTTAATCGGGTGGCAAGGGTGCGGAACAAAATCGGCAAACATTACCTCAGGTAAGGTTCCTGCGTTCCTGATGTCTGGTGCAGTTCAGTCCCTGTGAATGAGCTTGTCCAGCAAACCGGGTACCACATGACTTCCAAGTAAATCGGCAAGACCGTCAAAAACGCGCTCCAGTGTGGGTACGCTGGTGCCGAACAAGACGCCTGAGAGCGCAGACCATACGCCTGTCACTTCACCGAGCGTGGCGGTGGTTCGGCATACGGTCTTGTCAGCAACGAATTCAGTCACCAGCGGCAACAAGCCCAAACCGGGCGTCTTGCTCGGGGGCATCGTTTCCATGCCGTCAGTGTCCATCAAGTCCTCGCCCAGCATCTGCAGACCGCCACAAATACCCAGCACCGCACCGCCTCGGGCGGCGTGTGCAGCAACGGTCTTGTCCAACCCTTGTTGTCGCAACCAACCCAAATCGGCCACTGTGGCTTTTGAGCCGGGCAAGATGATCCAGTCGGCACCGACGCAATCAGCGGGCGTTCGCGCCCACACCAAATGCACGCCAGGCACATTTTTAAGGGGTTGAAACTCATCCAGATTGCTCAGGCGCGGGTACGCCACCACTGCCACCGTAGTGTGCACGCGGCCGGAACTCCGACTGCGGTCGTCAAACACCCCGTCTTCTTCCGGCAAACCGTGTCGCCACCACATGGGCAAAGTGGCCACCACGGGAATTCCCGTGAGGTTTTGCAGCATCTCTGGCGCTGGCGCCAAAAGCGCCGCATCGCCGCGAAACTTGTTCAGCACAAAGCCAAAGATCAGGGCTTGTTCTTCGGCGGGCAACAGCGCCCACGTGTGCAGATTGATCTCGGCAGGTGAGCCCGCCCCCTCAATCACCACCACATCGTGGTCGGCACAAAGCGCGTCCAGGGCTGCGGTGATGTACGGCCAGACCGTTTCGCTGCGGTCGCGCCAAGGCATGTCGCTGAGTCTGCGGTCGACCTTGCCCATCAACACCACCTGGCTTCGCGTATCAGCTTCCGGTTTGAGCAACAAAGGATTCATGCGCACCTCGGGTTCAACCCCGGCGGCGAGTGCCTGAAAGTACTGGGCGCTGCCGATTTCGCCGGTCAGTGCATGCCCATCAGCGGCGGGCATGCCCCTCACCACGCGGGCGTTGTTGCTCATGTTTTGGGCTTTGAAGGGGGCAACTTTCAGCCCCATGCGGGCGTAGTGGCGGCACAAGGCAGTGGTCAGCAAGCTTTTGCCAGCACCACTGGTGGTGCCCAGCACCATTACACAAACAGCGGTCATATCAATCCTCAATGCCTCGTTGCGCGGGGATACCCGCCTGAAAAGCGTGTTTCACCAGTGTGATTTCGGACACTGTGTCTGCCAGCGCCACCAACTCTGGTGGGCACCGCCGACCCGTCAAGCAGACATGCACATGTGCCGGACGCGTGCGCAAGGTCTCCAAAACACCGTCCAGCGACAACCAGCCGTAAATTAACGGGTAGGTGATTTCATCCAGAACCACCAAAAAATAATCACCACTTAAAATGGCAGCCCGGGTTTTTTCCCAACCGTCCCGAGCCAGTTGGGCCGATTGCTCCAAGTCCCGGCTTTTCCAGCTGAAACCGTCGCCCAGTCCTTCGATCGGAATGCCCAACTGCTCAAATATGCGGTGCTCACCAAAACGTGCCGAGGGCACTTTCATAAACTGAAAAATCTTCACGGTCTTGCCTCGCCCATGTGCCCGCAAAGCCAGACCAAAAGCGGCAGTGCTCTTACCCTTGCCATCGCCCGTGTTGATAATGAGCAAACCTCGGCGCTCGCCCTCGGCTTTGTCGTAAGGTTTTTCGGTAGGTGGAGTTTCAATTTGCATGATTTGACGGGCCAAAGGAGTGGATACGGGGCAAGGCCAACCATTGGCCTTGCAAGGAATGAATTTCAATGCACGGCTCAAATACGGCTTCCACGGCGCGCTGTGTGGCGGCATCGCTGCATGCGCCTTGGTGTAAAATCTGGCCTTGTGCCATCACCAGCATTTCGTCGGCATGCAAGGCCATGCTGACCTCGTGCAAGACGCTGACAACGGTGCGCCCCTGAGCCACCAAGGCCTGCACCAGCGCCAGCCAATCGACCTGGTGTGGCGGATCGAGATTGGTCAGTGGCTCGTCCATCAGCATCACCTCAGCTTCTACCGCCAAGACGCGGGCCAGCAAAACGCGTTGGCGCTCTCCGCCCGATAACTGACCGAGTGTGCGTTCGCGCCACGCCCAAGCTTGGGTCGTGCACAAGGCCCGTTCAACTGCAGCCATGTCTTGCGGGCTGGGTCCACTCAACCATGCCTGGTGCGGCAGACGCCCCAAAAGAACCACATCCCAAACGCTCAAGTCGTCTGCACACGTTTCGTTTTGTCCTAACCATGCCATCTGCCGGGCCCGCTCGCGTCGTGGCCATTGTGCCAAGTCCTGCCCCAGAAAACTGACGCGACCACAGACCGGCAGCAAGCCGGCCAGGGCTTTCAACAAGCTTGATTTACCGGCTCCATTGGGCCCCACGATGCTGGTCCAGCGACCTTTTGGCACGCTCAAGTCAATGGCTTTGAGAATGTCGATGCCACCCAGCCGGGCGCCTACGCCGTGGGCCTGCAAGGCAACCGGATAGTTCCGTGTGGCGGGGTTTGGGGCGGTATCCATGGGGCGTTTCATTGGGGCAAGCCGCTGCGGTGCATCAGCCACAGCAAATAGCCGCCGCCCAAGGCGGCCGTCAAAACACCCACGGGCAATTCTTGCGGGGCAATCAGGCCCCGGGCCAAGGTGTCGGCGGCCATCAACAAAACGCCGCCCATGGCGCTGGACAACAAGAGCAGGCGGGCGTGGGTGGTGATGACCAAAGAGCGCACCAGATGCGGCGCGGCTAGGCCCATGAACGTAATCAAACCGGTTTGCGCCACTGCAGTGCCTGTGGCCAAGGCCAGCACAGCCACCAAGGCGACCCGCATGGGTGCCAAAGGCAAGCCCAAACTAAGGGCTGTGGCGTCGCCCAAGCTCAAACCGTCAAGTACGCGTGCCAACCACCACGCCACGACCATGCACAATGCCCAGACCCAGAGCATAAGCGACCAAGCGGTCCAGCCCACAAAACTGGTGGTTCCCAACATAAAGCCCTGCATGGCCTGTAGCGACTCGGGAGAAAACAACAACAGCAATTGCGTCAAGGCACCCAAAACCACGCTGACCACGACGCCGGCCAACAACAAACGCAAAGTGTGTTGCACGCCGCGCGACAGCATCAGGGTCAGCAACACAGCCAGAACCGCACCGCAAAACGCAGCCCCTGTGAGACCCAAACGTACCCACAGGCTGCTGGAAAACACACTCACCGCCACACCACTGTTGACGATGCTGTTGCCCCCGAAAACACCTGCGCCCCCGCTCATTGCCACCAAAGCCAAGGCCACACCCAGGGAAGCGCCCGAGGCGCTACCCAACAAAAACGGGTCGGCCAGAGGATTGCGAAACAAGCCTTGTGCGACCGCTCCGGCCAAGCCCAACAAAGCGCCGGCGGCCCAAGCACCCAGCGTACGAGGCAAGCGGATGTCCCAGAGAATTTGCTCCGCCATGGCGGTCATTGACGGGTCGGAATCGGGCTGTCTCAGAGACGACAACAGATTCTCGAAACCAGCACCACCGAGGCAAAGACCCAAGCCAAGCATGCCCCCGGCGGCCAGCAACAGGCCGAACAACAGGCCATTGCCTCGGCGCACGTGGGCGCTGCGTGACAACCCAGACGACCTCACGGGCGGGCTCCGGATCGGGGCGTCGATTTTTCAGCAAGGCAGCGCGCCATCAAGCGCGCACCCTCGACCATGCGCGGTCCGGGGCGCATCAAAATGTCGGACTCAGCCACCGAAAACAGACACACCTGCCCGGCCCGCACTGCTTTCATACCAGCCCAACCGGGGCGCTGGGTCATGCCATAGGCAGTTTTTTCACCCACGATAATCAGGTCCGGGTTGGCCCGCACGATAAACTCAGGATTCAATTTAGGAAACGGTCCCAAGACTGAAGACACGATGTTTTTTACACCCAACCGGGTCAAGGTTTCGCCAATGAAGGAGGTCTCTCCAGCAGCATACGGGGCCGAATCAACCTCGAAATACACCCGTGTACCGCGCACGCTGGCAGGCAAAGACTGGGCTGCAGCGGAAACGCCAGCGTCAATGGCACGCCAGATTTTCTGGGCGTCGGGCACCACCAGCAATTGACCGAGTTGTAGCATCACGCGCTGTGTATCAGCGTGCGATTTCGGCTCCAAAACGACAACCCGAACGCCTAACTGACGCAAGCGTTCACCGGCCCGTGATGAAGTGGCCATCAGCACCACATCAGGGCGCAAGGCGACGATGGCTTCGATGTTCGGATCAAGGCCCCCGCCGACTTGTGGCAATTGCTTCAGGCTCGCAGGAAAGGTGGAATAGCGGTCCACTCCCACCAAACGCGAACAATGGCCCAACTCGCACACGGTCTCGGTAAGCGAGGGCAGCAAACTGACGATGCGCGTGGGCGACTGCTCGAAGGTCACCACAACCCCTTTATCGTCTGTCACTTGCAAAGCGGCGTAAGCGGCAGATAAAAAATTGCAGCCTAAAAGCCCCAGACAGACGCTGCGAAATACGCGGTTTGAAACCCTCATGCGCCGCCTTTCAGGGTCAAGGGCAAACCGGCTGCCATGAAGGTGACACGTTCACACACCGCGGCCACGCGCTGGTTCAGGCGACCCAATCCGTCGACGAACTGACGCACGTCGCGGCCCATCGGAATCACCCCCAGACCAATCTCGTTGCCCACCAGCACCACCGGTCCGGCGGCTTGAGCGATGGCCTGGCAGAGGGCGTCAGTGGCCACGGTCACCCCGGCTTCGTCAAGAGCGTCAGCCGGGTCAAGGGGCAAGGTCAAATGGGTCAGCCAAAGCGTCAGACAGTCGACCACCACCAACACCTTCGGTGCGCTCAGTTGCCCAAGGATGGCTGGCACATGGCGCGACTCTTCAACCGTGCGCATGCCCGGCACACGCTGCACCCGGTCGGTTTTGTGACGGGCGATGCGCTCACGCATTTCAGCGTCCCAGGCCTGTGCGGTGGCCAGCATCACTGCGCTGTGACCCGGGTCTGCGGCCAGCCAATGGCGGCCGGCATCTTCCGCCCGGCGCGACTTGCCACTGCGCTGCCCGCCTAAAATGAATTCACTGCGCGCTGTTTCAGCCATAAGCCAACATCCACTGTTGAATCACGCTGTGCATTTGCGCCACACCATCGGTCAAGGCTGCCGGGCCTGGTTGTAAAATATTCGACGATTTGATCTCGAACAACTGGCCATTGCGCACCGCTGGCACATCCTGCCAACCCGGTCGCGAAGCGACCGTTTCAGGGCGAAACTTCTTGCCGCACCATGAACCAAAAATAAGGTCAGGGGAGCGCGCCACGATGCTCATCCCGTCAGCAATGATGCGGTCTTTGCCCAAGGACTTTTCAGCCAGCTCGGGAAAAATATCGTCTCCGCCAGCCACGCCCAGCAATTCGGATACCCAACGAATGGCGCTGATGTGGGGGGTGTCCCACTCTTCAAAATACACCTTCGGGCGCCGCTTGCCCGCAGCCTGCAGGGCGGCGACATTGGCCTGAATCGCGTCCAACCGGGTGCGCATGGCGCTTAATTGCGCCTGCCCTTCTTGGGCGCAACCAACCATGGCGGCGATCTGAAACAGCACCGAATAAATTTGCTCGACGCTGCGCTGGTTAAAAACGGTGACCTGTACACCCGCTCGAATAAGCTGCGCGGCAATGTCGGCCTGAAGATCGGAAAATCCCAACACGCAATCTGGTTCAAGCGCCAGTATCTTGTCGATTTTGGCGTTCAAAAATGCACTGACTTTGGGCTTTTCATCGCGCGCCCGTCTGGGTCTGACCGTATAACCGCTGATGCCCACAATGCGAGCCTCTTGCCCCAGCAAGTAGAGCCACTCGGTAGTCTCTTCGGTCAGACAGACGATGCGTTGAGGTCCTGGCAGTACTGACTTCATGAGGCCTCCGACAGAAAAGTTGAGCGTTTGTCTTGGGCGCAGGCAGGGGCTGAAATCAGCAGGACAGGGCTTGTAGGGCGGGTTGGCATGGTCGGCTTCAGTCTTTCCAATTTAGAGAAACAAACAAATTTCGCCCAGGCATGGTAAACCCGTTGGCGAGCGAGTATTCCCGGTCTGTCAGGTTGTTCAAGCGCACATTCAAGCTGGTGGCCTTGGACAATTCATAAATAACCCCCATGTTCAGCAGCCCATAGCCAGGCAGTTTCACACGGTCAGGGAACTGCGTGTCTTCGCGATCGCCAGACAGTCTAATCTCTGCAAAGGACTTCCACGCGCCCTGCTGGTGACTGACCTGAGTGCGCAGCAAGTCTCGCGCCACCCGTATCACCCGGACGTCGCCCGGCTTCAAACGTGGGTCGGTGTGGTCATAAGAAACCGACAGCGCCGTTGCCCCCCAAGCCTGCTCCAAAGACAGGGTCACGCCTTGAAGTACCGCCATACTGGATTGAACATTGGTGGCAGGTGTAATGAAGCCTTTAACCTCATTACTGTAAACCACCGCGCTGGCATTCGTACGGCCTTCTTGGTAGCGAAGGCCCACTTCCTGCGCTTTCCCTTGTTGGGGCGTCAAGGCAGGATTTCCGAAACCCGGAAAATACAACTGGTTGAAACTGGGTGCCTGAAAGGTGGTGCCTGTACTACCCACCAAGCGGAATTGGTCATTCAAGCGGTAACCCGCGGAGAACCCGTGGTTGGTGACAGCGCCAAACTGCGAATTGTTGTCGCGCCGAACCGTGAGCAAGGTGTCCCAGATGTCGCGCCTCAAAGCGTAAGAGACGGCCAGACCGTCTACCTTGCGCTGTGTGACGGTATAAGCGGTGGTGCTGTCCACTGCATCCTCACGTTGCTCGGCGATAAGACTCAGCACATCTTTGTCGAAGCGGATGTCGTTTTGCCAGACCAACTGATTTCGGGTGGTATTGAAATGGCTATCGCCTGCTGCTGCACCGTCTGTCATCCGGAAGTAACGGCTCACAGACACCTCTTTCGTGTGCCCCAGCGAGACGCTTGAAGACCAAGCCTTTGTGAACTGTGCCGTCCATTTCAAGACCTGCTGTTCCAACTTGGAATAGGCAACGGCCTGTGCATTACCGGCATTCAACGCCAAAGGATTGGGGAAAGGTGCACCATCAAAATGGTATTTGCCATCGCTGACCAGCAACTGCGCCGACAGGCTGTGTTGGCGATTGATCTGGTAGCTCAAGTTGGCATCCAGACTGCTGTAGTCGAAACCATCGGCATCGGCATTAAACCCTGATGCCCCGGAGCGCCTCACATTAATACCATCAGCTTTCTCATTGCTGACACCCAGGCCATAACCCCATGCGCCGTCCTGACCATGCAATGCCGCTGCGATTTTGCGCTGGCCGTCGCTTCCCACACCCACAGTGGCTGACCGCTGCATACCGACCTGCGGCTCTCGCGTGAACACTTGTATCACGCCGCCAACGGCATCGGGTCCGTAAAGCGCGGCGGCAGCGCCACGCAACACTTCCACACGCTCAATGCGATCCAGCGGCAAGCTTTCCAGAGAATAGCTACCCAAGGTTGCAGACCCGACGCGCATGCCGTTTACCAACAAGAGAGTTTGCGAAGAGGTGGCGCCACGCAAAAAGAGGCTTGAGCTTGACCGGTAACTTCCATTGGAGCTGACTTGCACGCCGGGCAGTTGGGCCAGAACATCGACAAGAGACTGCATTCCCGCCTGTTCAAGCTGCGCCCTGTCGATGACAGACACATCGGCGAGTACATCGGTTAAAGGTTGGGCGACACGGGTTGCTGTCACGACGACCTCTTTCAGCTCGGCGACAGACTGCGCGTGAGCCGCTGATAAAGCAAAAGATAAAGCAAAAGACAAAGCAAGCCCGGGCGCAAGCCAGCGCGCAGGCGTAATAAAAAAGTTCATGGTGAAACATTCCGGACAAAAGACCCTCACTGGCCTCCCCGCCAGTGCTTGGGAGTCAAGGACGCCGCGCCCTAAGGCGATGCGTCCACCGTGTTGGCCGGTATCCGGGCTGACGAAGCAACCACCCTGGCCTTCCCAAGCGCTTGTTCAGAGCGCTCAGTGGCGTTATCAGGGCAGCGGGGGCACCCACCGGGCTCAAGGCCCGGCAGACGACCCGTTCGTCTTACCGTTGCGGGGGCAGCGCAGGTTGGCAAAACCCGGTAGGGGTCTTGCCTCCTGCTTCCCGTTGAACTGCGACATGCGAACCACGCCGCGAGCACCAACGGCGCGATTGTAACAGGCGAAAAAGACAAACCAGCGCTCGACTTTCCCCTGCATCGGGTCTGACAATGGTGTTTTTCGATTCCCAGAAGGCCTGATTTTTGAGGCAATACCAATGTGAGTAGCCCCCCATCACAGGGGGAAGCAGACAAGCGGATTAATACAATAATCCTACTCAGTAAGCACTTATTGTTAAGCAAAAAAGGGGATTAAAAATGACAAACATGATCACGATCGCAGCACCAAGAAACACCCACATTACAGCCGAGGGTTTGGAAAATTTGCTGATGTGCGTTGAGCAAAGTCTGGATTTGGACACCCTGCTGCGCCAATTTGAAACCATCTCTTTAGAAAAAGCTTCATCAGAGACCAATTACTAATTAATTAGTATTAGTTAGTAGCGAAGCCTGAACCTGCTTTCGTTAAGTGCCTACGTCCGACAGCCCAATACGCATGATGACTTTACTGCGCAGGGCATTCAGGGCGTGTGCCCCGCCGACCCCACAGAAGCCGACGGCACCGCAGGTGACCTAAAAAACTGCCATTGCAGTTTTTTGGCGAGGCTTCAAGGGTTGAGGCGGGAACAAGCACACGAACCACCCAAGCAGAAAAATCATCAGGCGCGATTGGGCTTCAACACCCAAGCAGAAAAATCATCAGGCGCAATTGGGCTTCAACACCCAAGCAGAAAAATCATCAGGCGCGATTGGGCTTCAACACCCAAGCAGAAAAGCCATCAGGCGCGATTGGGCTTCTACGCCCCCGGGTAATGTACCTCAAGAATTTCCAACTCATCCGGCCCGGCCGGCGTCATCAATTTGACCACATCGCCTTCACGCGCCTTCAACAAAGCCCGAGCCACCGGTGAAATCCAGCTGATTTTTCCATTTGCAGGGTCCACCTCATCAACCCCCACTATGGTTACACGCACCTCATCGCCCCTGTTGTTTAAATAAGTCACAGTCGAACCGAAAAAAGCCTGCTCCCGGTTCTGCTGAGCCGCCGGATCAACCACCTCCGCCAGCTCAAGGCGCTTCGTCAAAAAACGGATTCGACGGTCAATTTCACGCAAGCGCTTTTTGCCGTAAATGTAGTCTCCATTTTCCGAACGGTCGCCGTTGCTTGCCGCCCACGACACAATGCTGACAGTTGCAGGCCGATCAACGTCCATTAACTGCATGAATTCCGCTTTCAAGGCCTCATAGCCAGCCACTGTAATGTAGTTTTTCGTGCCTGCAGGCAACTGCGGTGCGCCGTTGGATTCATCGTCGTCGCCCTGCCCGCCAGCGTCATCTTTTACAAAAGCCTTGCTCATGCTCTCTACTTCTCAAAGGGTTTACAAGGAGTTTAAGCCAGATTGTACTTCTACAAAAATGGTGTCCTTGCACGCTTGTCTGTTGCTTTATGCGCCCTAATAGGATTAACTCTCAGTAATTAAACCTTCGCGCATGGCGCCTGTACACATAGCCGATGCTGTCTGATCAGAAACCGCTCACATCCGAGACTACCAAGGGGCCCAGCATACTCATCATCGATGACAGCGATGATGACTTTGCGCTGCTCAGCAGACACATCCGAAAACGGTGGGTACAAGCCAGCATTGTGCACGGCCCTTCAAAATCCGAACTGATCAACCTTGTTTCAAAGCAAGGCTTCGATGTTGTGATTTGCGACCATTCCATGCCCGACATGGATTCCACCCAAGCCAGGGAAACCCTGCGCAGCTTGGGCTGCGACGCGCCTGTCATTGTCTGCTCAGGCTGGGCCGATGAACAAGTCGGCATTGCTGCAATGAACGACGGCGCACGCGACTTCGTGGAAAAAGGCCGGCCAGACCGCCTGATTCCCGTCATGGAACGCGAGTTGTCCACCCGTCTGTTGATTTTGCAAAAAGAACAGGTGGCTCAAGAGGCCATCGCCGCCGGTCGTGTCGACTCCCTGACGCAATTGCCCAACTTGGCCCACTTCGAAGAATTGATGGACCAACTCAACACACAGGGTGGAGAAACCCTGTTGCTGACGCTGGCGCTGGAAGGCCTGAACCGTCAGAGAAAATCGCTGCGGGCCGGGGTTGAACAATCGGTACTGGTCGAATTTTCGAATCAGTTAAAAAGTCTTTTTCCAAAAAATGCACTCGGAAGAATTTCAGACTTCGAGTTTGCGGTTTGTCTCAAGCCGGCGCAGGGTCAGTGGGACTTGCCAAAATGCATAGAAGAAATCTACAACCGCTTTGATCAACCGTTTTCGATGCGGGGCCAGCGCATCTCTCTCGATATTCAAATGGGTTCGGCCAGCAATGAACTCTGCGGCAACGATGCCAAGGAGATGCTGGCCCACTCCGGTAGCGCCATGCGGTTGGCCAGAAATCAAAACTTGCATGCCGACGTGCTGATAGACACAGCGTTTCACCAGCGTGCGCGCAGGCACCAGACCATTGAATACAGTCTGGCCTCGGCCATTCAGGATGGTGAGTTGCAACTGTTTTTCCAACCCGTCATCAACCTGCCCTCGCGGCGGCTGGGCAGCGTGGAATGTCTGGTGCGCTGGCAGCACCCAGTGCTGGGTCGCCTGTCTCCAGACGAGTTCATTGGCATTGCCGAAGAGTCCGGCCTGATTGTGCAATTGGGCGCATGGGTATTGCGCAGTTCCTGCGAAGCCTTGAAGTCCCTGCACGCAGCCGGTTACCCGATCACTGTGGCCATCAATTGTTCCAGCCCTGAATTGAGCCAACCTGACTTTGCCGGGCAGTTACTGAGTTACCTGG
Source organism: Burkholderiales bacterium (assembly GCA_021300475.1). GTDB lineage: Bacteria > Pseudomonadota > Gammaproteobacteria > Burkholderiales > Burkholderiaceae_B > SXZD01. The sequence continues at coordinate 17,289 of JAJTDO010000024.1, forward strand.
ATGAACACAACATCGACAGGAAATACTTCGAACTGGAAATTACGGAGTCGGCGGCGCTCAGCGACTTTGGTGAAACCGTAAAAATTCTGGAAAAACTGCACAAGGCTGGTATCAGTTTGGCCATTGACGATTTCGGCACGGGGTTTTCTTCCTTGAACTACCTGAGAAAATTGCCGGTGGATGTGCTGAAAATCGACAAAAGCTTCGTACAGGAAATGACTGAACATGAAGACAGTTCAAAGATTGTCAGGGCCATCATTGGTTTGGGCAAAAGCCTTGGGCTGACCATACACGCCGAAGGCATTGAAAGCGAGTCTCAGGCTGACATGCTGGATGTCTGGGGCTGCAACCGCCTGCAAGGCTACTGGATCAGCAAACCGCTGGACATGACCGACTTTCTGGCTTGGCTGAAAGCCGACGGTCAGGCATTTTTGCCCGACCTGCAAAAAAAGCGCGTTGCGCTTTAAGCGCCGCTTTCTAGACGCGAATGGCGGCCCTGCCGCCAATCTCCAACAGGTGGTCCATGAGCCGGGTGGCGATAAAATCCAGCCCCACAATTTCATGGGCAGCGCCTGCATTGATGGCTTCCTTGGGCATGCCGAACACCACACAAGACGCTTCATCCTGACAAATATTGTAGGAGCCGGCATCGCGCATGCGCTTCATTGCAACTGCACCGTCTTTGCCCATGCCAGTGAGCATGATGCCCACAATGTTTTTACCAGCGTGTCTGGCGCCGGAATCAAACAGCACTTCCACCGAGGGACGGTGACGGTTGACGGGTTCGTCGTCGGACAATGCACAAATATAATTCGCCCCGCTCTTGGACAAAAGCAGATGCTTGTCACCGGGGGCAATGTAGGCATGCCCCGGCAAAACGCGTTCACCGTGCGTGGCCTCTTTTACCGTGATCTGACAAACCTGGTTCAAACGGTCAGCAAAACTTTTTGTAAAGCCCACAGGCATGTGTTGGGTAATCAGGATGGCCGGGGAATCAACGGGCAAGCGTTCAAGAATTTGCCGTATGGCTTCCGTGCCGCCTGTTGATGCACCGATAAAAATCAGTTTCTCGGTGGCTGCAAAACGGTTGCTCAAGCCCATGGCCGGCATCACACCGGGTGCCTCTTGTTTCGCGATGGCCTTGTTCACCTGGGCTTGGCGCATGATGCGCCCGCGCGCCAAATGTGCGGCGCGAATTTTTTCGGCGATTTCATCGGCGTAGGCTGTAAGACCGGCGGTGATGTCGAGTTTGGGCTTGGTGACAAAATCCACGGCACCCAATTCGAGGGCGCGCATTGTAATGTCGCAGCCTTTTTCAGTCAGGGTGGACACCATAAGCACAGGCATGGGTCGCAAGCGCATTATTTTTTCAAGAAACTCCAGGCCGTCCATCTTGGGCATCTCAATGTCCAAGGTCAGCACATCCGGATTTTGTGCCTTGATCATGTCTCGGGCAACCATCGGGTCGGGAGCCGTACCAATGGCTTCCATATCATGCTGCGAATTAATGATGCGGGTCAGCAGATTCCGGATCAATGCAGAATCATCAACAATCAGAACGCGTATTTTAGGCATCTTGAAACCTCAAAAAAATGTGACGTCGCCGGCGACGGGGTCACGACTCAGTTTTTCCTGATAAGCCACTTCTTGCTGCACCAGCGAGGTTTCATCCTGTCGCGGCACCTTCATGTGGCGAATGTCGCCATTGAAGGTATCAAAATAAATTCTGCGACTGTGAATACCGCCGAGATCTGACGCCTTGGCCACCCACCCATCTTTTTTCAAAAAATTCAGTACAAACTCCGCGTTGCGCTGCCCCACATGGTTGAGGTTGTTGGTTTGGGTCATGTTGGCCCCGCCAAATACCTTCACGCACAAATCTTCCCGCTTGCAACCCGCCATCAGCATGTCGTTGATGAGCACTTCCATTGCATACAAACCGTAGCGCGCCGGCGCCCCCGTGGGAGAACCGAAATCAGGTGCCTGCGGCAGCATGAAATGATTCATGCCGCCGATTCTCAAACGGGCATCCCAAAAACAGGCCGCCACGCACGAACCCAGAAGGGTTCCCAAAATACCTGGTTGGCGCAACACGGCGTGGTCACCGGGCATCACCATGCGGGTGGCTTGAATACTTGCAAGACTCAAGGTCGGTTTTCGGATACCCATGAATGAAAACCTTAAGCCTTGAATATAAAAAAACTGCGGATGTCAGCGCCCACGGCCGCGCTCGGTCACCTGATACACAGTCTTGCCCCGCAATTCAAAATAGTCTTTCGCCATGGCGAGGTTTTCAGAATGCCCCGCAAACAGCAAACCACGTTCATTCATCATCGGTGCGAAGCGTTTCAAAATGCCCATCTGGACATCGCGCTCAAAATAAATCATGACATTGCGACAAAACACAGCATCAAACGGCCCTGTCACCGGCCAAGTGTTTTCCAATAAATTCAAGCGGCGAAACTGCAACAAGGCCTGCAATTCAGGGCGCACGCGAACAAAACCTTCCTGCGGACCTGAGCCCTTGAGAAAGTATTTTTTCAAAATGGGCAGCGGCAGGTTTTGCACCGCTTCCATGCGATACACACCGCGTTTCGCCGTTTCAAGTACCTCGGTGTCAATGTCGGTTGCCACAATGCGCACCGGTGGCGTCAAGGTACCGAATGCTTCCATGGCGGTAATGGCCAGGGTGTAAGGTTCCTCGCCCGTGGAAGCAGCACAGCACCACAAATTGACCCAAGTGCGGTTGGACAGCGACAGCATGTAGCGACTGAGAATTTCAAAATGGTGGGCTTCGCGGTAAAAAGAAGTCAGGTTGGTTGTCAGGGCGTTAACGAAATGTTCCCACTCTGGGTCGGTATCGCCCCCGAGACCATCCAGATATTGCGTGAAGCTTTGTTTGCCCAAAACCCGGAGCCGCTTCACCAAGCGGCTGTAAACCATGCTTTGCTTGTGGTCCGCCAGCGAAATGCCTGCCCGCTTGAGAATCATGTCTTTGACACGGGCAAAGTCGCGGGCGCTGAATTCAAATTCACGCGAATTTGAGGTGTCGCCATCATTGACTGTTGCGCGATTATTTTTTTCAGAACTCATAAGGGTCGGATTCATTCCAGACTTATCATTGAAAGCTTATCTTTGCTATTGTTGAGCAAATTGCAACTTGCGATCAATCAATGTGGCACAAGTTTTCCCCATTACTCAAGACTTGAACAAGGACTCGGCATGAAGGAAACAACAACAAGCGCTTTTTATAACAAACCACTGCGCATTCTGGTGGTGGAGGATTCCGAAAGCGATTTTGAATTGTTGCAGTACCGGCTGCGCACCTTGCCCCAACCCGTAGAGGCCATGCGGGTTGAAGAGGAAAAGGGGTTGGCGATTGCCCTGTCGCAGGCACCTTGGGACCTGGTCATTTCAGACCACCGCCTGCCGGGCTTCAGCTCTGAAGAGGCGCTTGACCAAGTCAGAGCCAAAGACCCCGACATTCCTTTTCTGATTGTGTCTGGCGCCATCGGCGAAGACATTGCGGTGGAGGCCATGCGCAGCGGCGCTGATGACTACCTCATGAAAGACAATCTGAAACGTCTGATTCCGGCGATAGAACGCAGCCTTCGGGGTGCCAATGAAAAAAAGGCAAAGCGGCGCGCATTACAGGAGCAACGCACCTCCGAAGACAAACTGCGCAACATCGCCACCAACATTCCCGGGCTGATTGTGCAGATTTCCTTTGATCCGCAAACCCAGACCAGCGGTGTTCCGGTGGTCAGTGAAGGCGTACTGCACGACTTCGGCTTGCCGGCGGAAGCGTTCAGTGCAAATCCGGAACTGCTGTTCGACCAGTTTCTCAGCGCAGACAGTGCACATTTGAAAACCCTCTTGTATGAGGCGGCCAGCGCACCGGCGAACTCCGAAGGTTCTGCCGTTGAATGGGAAGGTCGCTTAAAAACCGCCGATGGCAACCACCCCCGCTGGATGGCGCTGATGGCCAGACGCAGCAACCAAACCACACAGCGCCATGTTTTGTGGGATGGGGTGATGTTGAACATCAGCAGCCAGAAGCGTGCCGAGGCGGAGCGGCAAGAATCACAAGATGAACTGCGGCGCGTCACGGAAGAGTTTGAGCAGCGCCGCGAGCATGAACGAGGCTCGATTGCCCGTGAAATTCACGACGATATCGGCGGCACGCTCACCAAGCTAAAAGCCGATATCGCCTGGATAAAACGCAAGTATGGTGCAGAAACAGACATGAACGAACGTTTGTTGGACATGCTGGAACTGATTGACCACACCGTGCTGGCCAGCCAGCGCATTGCCCGCGACCTGCGCCCAGGCATTCTGGATTACGGCTTGGTGCCGGCGCTTGAATGGCAAATGGCCGACTTCAAAAAAAGAACGGAAAAGGAAACAACCTTCACTTGCAACGTGGAAGAACTGGAACTGGACGGGAAAATATCAACGGCTGTGTTCAGAGTGTTGCAGGAGTCACTCACCAACGTACTGAAATATGCACAAGCGAGTAAAGTCTGCGTAGAATTATTCGTCGATGAAGAAAACATCACATTAGAAGTTCAGGACGACGGTATCGGAATAGATCCGACAGACCTCAAGAAAAAAAGCTCCTTCGGTGTAAGGGGAATGAATGAAAGGGCGCAGTCGCTTGGCGGCTGGCTCGACATCAACGGGACCCGGGGAAAGGGCACCACATTGATGCTTTGCATACCCAGAAAATAATGGATTGAGGTTAGAGAATGATCAAAGTAATGCTCGCAGACGACCACGCCATTGTGCGCAAAGGCCTGCGCCAGTTGCTTGAAGAGACTGGTTTTATCGAGGTTGTGGCTGAGGCGGACGACTATCCGGCCATCATGAAGGCGGTTCGCAGTTTCGACATGGATGTGGTGGTGATGGACATCACCATGCCGGGAAAAAACGGCATTGATGTGTTGAAAATCGTCAAGGGTGAAAAACCCAAGGTGGCGGTGCTGATGTTGTCCATGCACCCGGAAGACCAATATGCGGTTCGCGCATTAAAAGCAGGTGCTTCAGGTTACCTGACAAAAAACAGTGCGCCGGAAAAACTGGTGGAGGCCATACAAACCATTTCTGGCGGCCGACGTTACATTACACCAGAGTTAGCGGAGTCTTTGGCCAGCCACCTGACAGACGACACAGACAAACCCTTGCACTCCACACTCTCAGACCGGGAATTCCAAACCATACGTCTGATTGCCTCGGGCAGGAAACTGTCTGAAATTGCAGAAGAGCTTTCATTGTCTCCAAAAACGGTCAGCGTTTACCGCGCTCGCATCATGGAAAAAATGAAAATGAAAAACAACGCTGAACTCACCCACTACGCACTGAAGCACGGCCTGGTGGAATGAGTTTCAGAGGAAATTGAAAATGGACAGCTTTGAAAACTGCGAATAGGTTTTTTGAGAAGCTTCCAGAGAAAGTTGCAGACGGGCAATGTCGGACACGGCTTTTGTAAAGTCCACACCCACAGCACGTCCGCCTGTAATTTCAAATTCGGTGGCCAAAGAAAGATTGGCCAACTGCGTTTCATCAACCTGCCGCATTTTTGCACCTATGCGGGTTCTGCCAATCAGCATCTGGTCAAAGATCTGATCCATTTGCGCGCCCTGACTGTCCAGCGCCCCTTTGGCCGAACCGGGTGCATTGCCTTCCAGAATATTGATGGACTGCTGCAATAAAGAAAAATAAGACGTGGCGGGCGTGCCATCGTTCAAGGTGAGAATTTCGCTGCCCGGCAAATCAAGGCTTAACTTGATTTCCCTGGAAATCTGGATTTCAGAAGTTCTGTCGTCGCCTGTAAATTTGTAGAATTCATTGACGTCGGCCGGGTTTGTACTCAAGGGAGTTCCACTTGCAGCAAACGCAGGCTGATCGTCCATGATGCCGGAAAACACGTAACGTCCGGTTTCATCGCGCACGTTTGCGGTGTTCAGCATTTGTTGCAGGTTCACACGCAATTCCTGTGCAATATTCTTTCGGTCAGCCGCCGTTGCCGTGGCAGTGGCTGCTTGAATCATGCGCTCTTTCACGTTGGCCATGAGGTCTGTCATGGTACCCATGCTGGTGTCGATGATCTGCCCGCGACCCAGCGCATAATCAATGTTGCGCTGGTACTGGTTGGTCATTGCCAAGGCTTCATTGGAAGACAGGAAGGTGCTTTTGGCGAAAGGATCGTCAGACGACTTATCGACCCTCACGCCATTGGACATTTGCCCTTGCAATTTCAGGATTTCAGACTGCTGGCGCAGAACTGTATCAATATTCTTACCAAAAAACATCGTGGTGCTGATTCTCATGACTCTCTCCCGTCAGACTTAGCTGATGGCTGCAATCAACTGATCAAATAAATCTTTGCTCATGGCCACAACACGGCCCGAAGCTTGATAAGCCTGTTGGTATTGCAATAACTTGGCGGCTTCTTCATCCAGATTCACACCCGACATGTCTTGTTGCTGCGCCTCCGCGCTTTCGCGAACTGCGGTTCTGGTGGTGAGATCGTTCTGAATTTCACGGGTTCTGTTGCCCACCTTGGAAATCAGTTGGTTAAAAGCGGCTGTGAGGGTGACCTGCTGCTCTGAACCAAATGCATTGAACTCAACCGGTTCGGTTTGCAGTTTGGCCATTTTTTGCAGGTTGCTGGCATCGCCCTTTGCACCCGCCACAGTGGCAGCGGCAATACCGGAAGGTCCTTCAAGCACCACCCGTATGGTGCTTGCCGCTGCACGCGTCGGTGCCAGCAAGAACTTGTCGCCGTTGCTGACACTGCCTGTAAGCGTGAACTCCAGTTCATTGCCAATGGCGTAGCGCCCGGGGTCTCCGTTGGAGATCACCGTGGCGTCCACAAAACTGTCACGGGTGTTGGCCGTGCGGTACTTGATGGTGCCGGCTTCATTAATGACTTCAAAATCTTTGCCGGTGACTTTTGAATAATCGAGACTGCTGACGGAAACCGACGCATTTCCCTGATTGGTGGTGGCACGGGAAGCCAGGCTGGGTTCAATTGCAAAGAAAGCCTGGCCAATGCCACCGTTCAAATTGTAGCCATTGCTTTGAATGTCGTTTAGCTTGCTCGCGAACTGCCCGGCCACAACACCGAGCGTTGCCTGATAGCGGTTCAGATCGGTATCACGCATTTGCATCAGACCGGCAATTTGCCCCATACCCAAGGCTTTGGAGTCATAGATCACCAACTTTTCTTCGGCACCGGAAGCCAGACGCAAACCGACCGAAATATTCTGCGGATTAAACGGGACGCGTGTCGCATCCAACTGCGTACTTTTGGTTTTATTCACCAAGGGCTGGCCATTGCCCAAATACACGTCGAAAGTACCATCAGCGTTATTAACCACAGTCGTCTGCACGTACTTGGAAAGGTCTTGCAACAGCATGTCGCGTTTGTCCAGCAACTCATTGGGCGTTGCGCCACCTGCGCGGTTGATGGCATCGGTGATTTGAGTGTTTAAGTCGGCGAGTTGTGCAGTTTTTGCATTAACTGCATCAACAGAGCCTTGGAGTGCGTCGTTGATACTGTCGCGAATGCGGTTCAGTGTTGAATCAACACCATTTAAGCGGGCAACCACTGTTCTTGCGGCGGTCATCACACTTTCACGCGAAGCGGAATCGCCGGGGCGAACGGTTAAGTCTTGTACTGCCGTGAAGAAACCGGTGAAGCCAGCAGACACACCGTTTTCATCGTCGCTGAGCACACCGTCGATCTGGGCAATCTGATTACTGTAACTTTGGTAGTAGCTTTCGTTGGCCAGCGCTTCGTTGAGGCGTTGATTCAGGAATTCCGAGCTTGAGCGGCGCACGTCCTGAACCTCGGAACCGTTGCCGAAGTAACCCACATTGGAAAACACACCGGGGGATGCGGTTTGAACGATGTCTTGCCGCGAATACCCTTTGGTACTCGCATTGCTGATGTTGTTTGAAACAGCCGACAAGCCCGCCTGGGCAGTGCTCAGGCCGGCAACCGCTATGTTGAAGACCGAGCTGACCATTTCAGTTCCTTAGGAGTTTCTCTGTTTGCATCCACGTTGCCTGCGGTTGCATTGCTCATGGTTTGCAATTGCTGAGCAATCACTGCCGCCAAACCAATACCGCGCGCGGACAATGCCTGCGCACGTTGTTGGTCCAACATACCCTCGAACATCTCTTTGCCTGAGTTCTCAAACAAGCCACCATCCATGCGGGTGGCCCGCATGTTTTTCATCAACATGTCCAGAAACATGGCTTCTACTTGTCGCGCAGATTCTTTGACTGCGGCTTTTTGTTCTGTACTGCCCCCTTCTGCTGTGGAGGCTTTTTTCAAACCCGCAAGGCCCTTCGCATCAAGAGCCAGTCCATTGACCAAGGGTGCGCTTTTTTTCAAGGCATCCATCAGATCACCTCCAACTCGGCACGCAGCGCACCGGCTTGCTGCAAGGCTTGAAGGATTGAGACCAGATCGGTGGGGTTGGCACCCATGCTGTTGAGCGCTTTTACAACATCAGACAGGTTTGCGGACTCTTGCAGTTCAATCAGTTGTCCGCCATCTTGCTTGACGGAGATGTCGGCTTGCTCTGTGGCCACGGTCTGGCCTGCTGCCAAGGCATTCGGTTGAGATACTGCTGTGCTGCTGACCACTTGTATGGTGAGGTTGCCGTGGGCAATGGCGCAGGGCATCAACTTGACCGCTTGGTTCATCACCACTGAACCGGTGCGTGCATTCACAATCACTTTGGCAGAGGCATCTGTGCGGCTTAACTGAAGTTGTTCCAGTTGCGCCACAAAGCCAACGCGTGCATCTGGGTCAGGCGGAGCCATGACTTCAACTTGGCGACCGTCTATGGAACGGGCCAGACCTTCACCGAATTTCTTGTTGATGGCATCCACCATGTTGCGCGTGGTGGTGAAATCGGTGTGATTCAACTCAAGGCGGATAACCTCTCCCAAGGCGAAGGGAGATTCCACGGCACGCTCAACGACCGCACCATTGGGAATGCGGCCTGCAGACAAATGGTTAATAACCGTTTTGCTGCCACCGGCGCTGGCACCTGCGCCACCGACCAGCAAGTTGCCTTGTGCCAATGCATACACCTGACCATCCACCCCTTTCAAGGGTGTCATGATCAAGGTACCGCCGCGCAGGCTTTTTGCATTGCCGATGGAAGACACCGTGATGTCCATGTTTTGACCGGGCTTGGCAAACGCTGCCAACTGGGCAGTGACCACCACAGCAGCCACGTTTTTCAATTGCAAGCGGGTTTCCGGGGGCAGACTCACACCCAACTGAGACAACATGGCTTGAATGCTTTGCACCGTAAAAGGTGTTTGCGTGGTTTGGTCGCCCGTACCATCCAAACCCACCACCAAACCGTATCCAACCAACGAATTGCTTCTGACGCCTTGTATGGTGGCCACGTCTCGAATGCGCTCTGCGTGAGCCTGGGATACAAACAGACACAACGCAGAGACGCAAACGGACAGGCTCTTTTTTCCAAGCAGCAACACAGCATCAAAATAATTCAGGCGAACAAAGCGTGGGGGTTTCATATTCATTCCTTAGAACGGGAGAACCGTCATGAAGAAGCGTGACAACCAACCCATGGTCATTGCAGAATCAATGGGACCTTTTCCTCTGTACTCAATGCGGGCATCAGCCACCTGAGTCGAACTCACGGTGTTGTTGCCCAAAATGCTCACGGGATTCACAACCCCGTAAAAACGAATGGTTTCGACTTCGCTGTTGGTACCCAACTGACGTTCACCGGAAACCACCAGGTTTCCATTGGGCAGAACTTCCTGCACGGTGACAGCGATAACGCCCAAGATGGTGTTGTTGGCACCTGTTTCACCCTGACCGTTGAACTTGCGGGAACCGCTGGCTGTACCTGTAAGGGGTTTCAGATCGAAACCGAAAGGCAAACCGGAAATGCCAGGCGTGCTGAGGGTCGCGTTGTCTGAACGCTGACTGGCGGTAATACTTTTTTGCGAAGAACTGACGCGCTCGTTAATGGCGATGGTAATGACGTCGCCGACGTGGCGAGCCCTGCGGTCTTGAAACAAGGGGCGAAAAGAATCGTTGGTGTACAAGCTGCCCGAAGCCACTGTCGGTGTGGCATTTGTTTTTACCTGGGGGCGGCTGGCTTCGGTTGAAACCGGAAACTCAACTTTCGGATTAAAATGTGAACAAGCAGCTAAAGTTTCCAGCAGCACTGACGTTAATAAGATTACACGAACTGTTTTCATCTTTCCCTCCTTGTTTAAAAAAAAAAACGGTTAATTAAAGCTGAGTCAATTTCGACAGCATCTGGTCTGATGTTGTCACGGCCTTGGAATTGATTTCATACGCACGCTGCGCTGCAATCAAATTCACCAACTCTTCCACCACGTTCACGTTGGAAGTCTCCACGGTCCCTTGCGACAAGCCACCCGCACCGTTTTGACCGGGCGTGGACAGGGTGGGCGTTCCAGACGCTGCAGTTTCAGCCAGCAAGTTCCCACCCAAAGACTGCAAACCTGCGGAGTTCACAAACGTGGCCAACTGGATTTGCCCCAACTGCTGCGCTGCTGTTTGTGTGCCGATCTGTGCAGTCACGGTACCGTCGCTGGCGATGGTGATGGAACTCGCACCTTGGGGCACGGTGATGGGCGGCTGGATAATCAAACCGTTGGAGTTAACCAGTTGCCCCTGAGCATCGAGCTGAAAACTGCCGTCACGGGTATAACCGGTTGTACCGTCGGCCATGGTGACCTGAAAAAAACCGTTGCCGCTGATGGCCACATCCAGCGAGTTGTTGGTTTGTGTCAGGTTACCCTGAGAAAAATTGCGCACTGTCGCCACAGTTTTTGAACCGGTTCCCAATTGCAGACCGGAAGGAACCGTAGACTGCTGGGAAGACGCTGCACCAGGCTGACGGAAAGTTTGATAGATCAGGTCTTCAAACACCGCCCGCTGTTTCTTGAAGCCGTTGGTGCTGACGTTGGCCAGGTTGTTTGAAATCACATCGACTTGCGTCTGCTGTGAATCCAGTCCTGACTTTGCGATGTAGAGTGATCTGAGCATGGTCTTTCCTCTTTAGCTTTCGCTTATTGGTTAGTGGAAAACAGTGGGTTGGCTGATTTCGCATTCGCCTCTGCGCTGCTGATCATTTTTAACTGCATATCAAACATTCTTTGGGCGCTGATCATCTGCACCATCGACTCAACCGGATTGACGTTGCTGGTTTCAATTTGCCCTGAAGCAATCTGCACGGCGGGGTCGGCGGCAGCTGGTGCGTTGTTGCGCTGCCGAAACA
>JAJTDO010000088.1 GCA_021300475.1 Burkholderiales bacterium
GCAGCTGCGGGTGCGGCAGCGGGGGTTGGTGCACTGTCCACAGAAACATCAGCCACTGCGACAGTCGTTGCGGCAGCAGGGGCTGGAGCTGCTGCGGGTGCGGGCGCGGCAGCGGGGGTTGGTGCGCTGTCCACAGAAACATCAGCCACTGCCACAGTGGTTGCGGCAGCAGGAGCTGGAGCAGCCGCAGGTGCTGGAGCAGGTGCCGCCGCCGGAGGAGGAGGCGGTGGTGGTGGGGGGGGAACCACTTTGATGGTTGTCGCAAGGGTTTGCGTGATGTTGTCGGTAATGCGGCCTATGTTTGCAGTAACCGAGTCCGACACATCATCAAGTTGGTAATTGGCATTGCTCAACAAGTTGTTGCTGAATGCAACGGTCACAGGAATGTTGTCTCCGGCTGTGGCCTTTGCATAGGTCCCTTGATTTTGATTGACCGTGAGCACATCGCCAGACAAAACGCCGCTCACCTTGATGTTGGTCTGAGCAATTTTAGCCTGTGTGCTGCCATCGGAGGTTTTGCTCACGGTGCCCGTCAATTGAATGTTGATGGACTTTGCCGTGATGTCAGCTGTTGTGGTGCCGGTTGCAGCGCTTGTGTAGTTAAGTGCATCTTCACCACTCAAACTGATGTTGGTCACGTTCACAGATTTAGAGGCAGCCGCATTTTTATCCAGGAAACTTGCGCTGGTGCTGATGGTTAATTGGTCGCCGCTGATTCTGTCGTCTGTGGTGGTAACAGTTGCGCTGACACCACCGTCATACACCTTGTTCACGCCGGCCAGGCTGACTAGCAATTGCGCTTTGCTGATGTCTGCAGTGGTGGTCAGCTGTGGTGTGATGTCATAGTTGCCCACGTCTGCACCATCAAACTGGCTTGTCAGGGTCACTGTTTTACCGGTGCCCGCGTTTTTGTTGCTGAAACTTCCACTGGTTTGAACCGTCAGGTTATCACCGGCAATAAACCCTGCTGCCTGGAGATTGTCCAGATTCACCGTGGCATCGCTTGTACCGTCATAGGTCTTGCTGGAGGCCGTAATACCGGAGATGGTCAGCAAGGCTTTGCTGATGTCGGCAGTGGTGGTCAGTTGCGGAGTAATGTCATAGTTACCGACGTCTGCACCATCAAACTGATTGGTCAGGTTCACTGTTTTACCAACACCGACATTCTTGTTATCGAATGTACCTGTTGCTTGTACTGTCACCACGTCGTTGGCGAACAAGCCTGACTTCTGGACATCGTTTGTGCTGACTGTGGCTACCGTTGTGCTGTCATACACCTTGTTGGCGGCAGTAATACCAGAGACAATCAACTGCGCTTTGCTGATGTCGGCAGTGGTGGTCAGTTGCGGGGTAATGTCATAGTTACCGACGTCTGCCCCCTCAAACTGACTGGTCAGGTTCACTGTTTTACCAACACCGACATTCTTGTTATCGAATGTACCTGTTGCTTGTACTGTCACCACATCGCCGCTGATCAGGCCGGATTTCTGCACATTGTTGATGCTGACAGTCGCATCGCTTGTACCGTCATAGGTCTTGCTGGAAGCCGTAATACCGGAGATGGTCAGCAGGGCTTTGCTGATGTCGGCAGTGGTGGTCAGTTGCGGAGTAATTTCATAGTTGCCCACGTCTGCGCCATCAAACTGACTGCTCAGGTTCACGGTTTTGCCAGTGCCTGCGTTTTTGGTGTCAAAGGTACCGGTGGTTTGTACTGTCACGACGTCGTTGGCAAACAAGCCTGACTTCTGGACACCGTTTGTGCTGACTGTGGCTGCCGTTGTGCTGTCATACACCTTGTTGGCGGCAGTAATACCAGAGACAATCAACTGCGCTTTGCTGATGTCTGCTGTGGTGGTCAGTTGCGCTGTGATGTCGTAATTACCCACATCTGCACCGTCAAACTGACTGGTCAGGTTCACTGTTTTACCAACACCGACATTTTTGTTATCGAACAGACCCGTGGCGTGCACATTCACAATATCGTTGGCGATCAAGCCGTTTTTCTCGACATTCTCGCTGTTCAGGGTTGCTGACTGTGTACTGTCATAGACTTTGTTGGCCGCAGTGTATCCAGAGATAGTGAGCTGCGCTTTTGTGATGTCTGCTGTTCCAACCGAGACATTGCTTGCAATTACGTAGTTTCCACTGTCTGTACCGGTGAATTGATATCCGCACCTCGAGTACCGTCATACACTTTCTGACTTGTCACTGCGGTGGCCGTGAGGGCTTTTGGTGTGATCTGGCCGTTGTTGGTGTCTACGCTACCAGAAGGTAGTACATAGTTGGAGAGGCTGGTGTTTGCGCCCGCTGTGAAAGTCGCAGCATCAAGATTGAGGCTGACGCCCCGGTTCTCTCCTACGTTCTTGGTGGCGTACTGCCCGGTAAGTCCTGTTACTGAAATATTTTCACCTGAAACCAAGCCAGTCAAACTGATGCCTGCCGATGCTGTATTGACCGCAGTGCTGCCGTCATACACTTTGCTGATGGTGCCGTTGTTTGTAGAAACCTCCAGCGTCGCTTTATTGATCGTGCCTGAGAGTGAGCTTGCAGATGAATCAACCTGATATCCGTAAACTGCTCTGCCATTGTTGCTGGCAGAGGCAATTTGCAATGGCGACTCGAGGCTGACGGTGCGTGCGCCCGCATTGGCCGAATCATAGGTCAGGGTACTCACACCAGAAAGTGTGACTTCGTCGCCGGACAACACGCCTGTCAAACTCAATGAGGCAACGATTGCACTGCTGACTGAGCGGGTACCGTCATACACCTTGTCTAACGACTGGGTTGTGGACACCCCGACGCTTGGCGCAACCGTATAGAAGAACCCGTTGCCAGTGCCTAAAACGGTACTTTGTTCATTGGCATTGTACTGACGGAAGTCATAACTGATATTGCCTTCAGTATTGTTTTCAGGTGAGCTTGAATAGACGCTGAAGTTTTTACCTGTACCCACAGAGATAACTTCAGAGCCTGCTGCGTTGTTAATAAAGTTATCAGCAGCCACCAATTTCACAGCACCATCAGTGGAGGTGATGGTGTTGTTAAGCGAAATATCGCCGGACAGCGTTTTCACAGAAATGTCGCCACCTGCATACAGCACGCCCACATTCAAAGCACCGTTGCTGCGAATGTTCAAATTGCCGCTGTTACTGATGTTGAAGACTTCAGGCGCATCAATGTTGATGGTGCCGCTGAATTGGTTGGCCGTGTTGTTGAAGTTAAAGCGGGTGTTGTTCCCACCCTTCAAGTAAGTATTGCCACCCACTGTGATAACGCCGCTGTCGCTGTTTGGATCAGACGCGTTGGTGCCTCCGAAGTCCAAGCGCAAGTCACCGCTAATGGTCGTGTCGCTCAGACGGCTGGAATTCTGACTGGTGAGCGCAACATTGCCTGCTGAGGAAACGCTGATCTGGTTACCCAAGTTGTTGTCAGCGTTGTCCAACGTAATGTCGTTACCATTGGCACGCAAGTCCAGTGAGTCGCCGATCGACACTGTACCTGTTTGAGTAATTGCGCCATTTGAATTCACCGACAACTGACTTACATTGACCGAACCCAATTCAGTGGCTCGGCTGTTATTGAGGGTGAAGTTCAATGCATTGTTGCTAGCGATGCTGATCGGCCCTGTGATCTGAGTCACGCTAGTTCCACTTGGCGTTTCAAAGGATGAACCGTTGGCAAGATTGAAATTGAAGCTGGCGCCTTGGGTGGCAGTCAGATTACCCGAGTAGTTAAAGTTTGAAATAGGGCTCAGCAAATCCAGGCCAAATTTACCGTCTACATTGATATTGCTGACATTAACAACCGCATCGCCTTGGTTCACGTTGTTCACGATAACGCGCAAGGTACTGTCTGGATTCAGGTTACGTGCAGTGATGTCGCGGAAATTCAGGTTGCCGTTTGCGTTACCGCTTGTGGTTTCAAGGTATGCATATCCGGTCAAGCTGGCGTAACGGGAATTACCCAAGTAGGCAGAGAGGGTATTGTTATTGAAATTTACCGAGGCAGTGCTGCCGTTTTGTATGTTGATAAAGCTGGTCAGAAGACCCGCGTACCCTTCCGCATTGTTGGTGACAACAACTTTTTCGGTTGTGCTGCCCTGAGAACCAAAACTCGAATTTGAGACCGTTAGTTTGCCTTGTGAGCCGGTTTGCAGGGTGCCAAAAAAGCCACCAGCGTAGTTGTTCTCAGAACGTATTTCACCAAATACTCGCGCTTTTTCAATGGTTAAACCAGTGTCTTCAGTGTAATTGTTAAAGAAAAGCGAAGCCGCAATGCCACCTGTGTATTGATTGGAGGTGACTTTGTCAGTGGTGGAATTTGCACTACCAAAACTGATATTGGAGATCGAGCCAATTGAGCTTGGGTTCACGAGCAGTTCACCGAAAATACCGCCGGCAAAGCCCGCGTTTGAGTGAACATGTCCAAACGCTGAGGCGTTGGTCAAAGTCAAGTTGGTTGAACCGTCTAAAGTTAAACGTCCGAACAAGCCCCCCGAGTAAATATTATCCGAAGTAACTTTGTCAGTCGCACTACCTGCAGAACCGAATTTAAGTTGATTAAAACTAACTGTGCTTCCGTTTGAGTGGCTGCTTTGACCAACAATTCCGCCTGCTGCATAGTGGCCTGTCGAGCGAATCTGCCCATAGGCTTCAAGGTTGCTCAGCGAAAGCGTTTGGTCTGATGCATGGTTGATGCTCCCGAAAATACCGCCCACTTCATAACTGCCAGTGACTTTGCTGCTTGAGTCGCCTGCAACACCAAAACGCAGGTGGTCTGCTGTCAATTTCGTGGAGTGGTTCAAGGTTGTCAAACCGATCACGCCGCCCGTCCTGCCATCGCTTGAGCTGACCTGGGCATTGACAGCAATGTTGGACAAATTCACGGAGCCGTTGCTCTCCATGTAAATTTCACCCAATGCGCCACCCGTGTAGTTAAACGAGTTGTTGGTGATCTGGGTAGACGAGGCCAGTTCAGAGCCTACCGTTGCGTTGGTGATATCCAGTGTTGTGACACCTCTGACGAAAGCAGCACCAATCAACCCGCCGACTTTACCGCCACTGACCTGGCTGGCTTTATTAGCCTGACCGCCGTAGCTCACGTTTTCAATGGTTACATGACTGCTGTCAAACTGGTCTGTATTGCCGACCAAACCACCGATTCCCTCGTAAGGCTGTTGTCCAATCACATTGTTCAGCACGGAGGAGTTAGTAATCTCCAATCCTGTTTGTTGCGGCAAATATGCATAGCCAACCAAACCGCCCACATATCCGCCGCTGGTGCCGGTAATAGAGGCCCGCTCGCCGATGGTAGCGCCAACATTGACCTCATTGAGGGTCAGTGTCATGTTGTTACGTGTGTCCAGGTGACCGATGGCCCCAGCCACAACTCGAGCGCCTGTGACATTGGCATTGATGTTCACATTTTCAAGATGTGCGTTTGAGTCGCTATCGCCGTAGATATAACCAACTGCACCGCCAATCCCATCGGAGGTGCCAGTCACGCTGACAGCGTGGGAGGCGCTGCCAACAGAGCTGTTGGTCAAATTAAACTGGTTATTGATTGAACCAGACTGTCTGATGTTTCCGAACAGTCCACCGACGCTAGAACTTCCCGTGATGTCTGCGCTGCTGGCAATTACATCAAAGTTGGCGGAGGAGTCGTTATAGAGATTGAAATCGCCAATAATGCCGCCCGCCCTGCCTGTGCTGGTCACAGTCGCAGTGCTGCCAACAGAAATGCGCTTCATTGTCATAGCGCTTGTCTGTTGTATGACCAGGGAGCCTAAAACACCGGCAACGTTGCTGTTGCCAGTCGTTGGCGCAAGCACCGAAATATCGGAAAAATTCAGTTTTGCATTGCTGTAGGCTTCCGCTGATCCGATAACACCACCGGTCTGGTTGCCACCACGAACGTAAGCCCCAGCTGCCCCTGGTATTCCGATGGCAATGTTTTGAACATTGAATGAGGATGAATCTGTGGCGTAAACACGTCCAATCAAACCACCTATGTGACTGTCGTTGTTTGAAGTGCTGACGCCTGCATTCACCTGAACCTGATTGAAGCTGACGGAGCTGTTTGCTGTGCTTTCAGTGTAGCCGAGGGCACCACCCACGTGGCTTGAGCCCGTGATGGTAACCGCATGGCTTGCATCACCCACCTGCGAGTTGGTGATATTTAACTCACCACTGCCACTGAACTGACGATGGTAGCCAATCAAACCACCCGCATAGTAGGAGCTTGAATTGACGTGCCCGAGCATGCTGGTCGTATCAATATTCAAGCGCGAGTTATTTGCTTGGGTGACATCTCCAATCAAGCCACCTACACGCTCGCCAGTGCCACTCACCATTGAAGAGCCAGCCGCATTTGTCAGCGTTAAACCGCTGATACTCAGACTACTTTCGTCGTATGTTTGTGTCTGGCCAACCAATCCGCCTTGATAGGACTGGCCGCTGACTTTGACATTCAAATCAGAGTTGGAAAGCTTCAGAGTTGCAGAACTGCTGGTAGACAGATAGCCAATCAAACCACCTGTCCAAGAAGCGTTACCAGAGTCAATCACACTGGTCCGCCCACCGGCCTGCCCGATTTGAATTTGGTTCAGCGTTAAGCTTGAATCATCCCTGAGGTCGACGTTACCTGCCAAGCCACCCAAGTAAGCAGCGTTGGTGTTGCTGTCAATGCGTCTTACATCGCTGTAATTTTTAAATCCGTCGATGGTGATCTTGCTGCCTGAGTACAAGGTCATCGCACCCACAAAACCACCGGCATAGCTGTCGCCCACCTTGAGGGCATTGTCCGCAAGCAGGGGAGAGGAGAAGGTATTGTTTCTGCTCAGCACCGTCGAGTTGTTACTGATCGAAAGCGTACCAAAGAGACCACCGATGTATCTTCCGTAATTATTTTGACCCACCAAAACAGTGTTGTTGTCGTTGATGAGGGTGGAGCCACCCGAGATGTTTACATCACCGACCAGACCACCCAAGTAGTAACCGAATGGCGTATTAAAGCTACCGCTCACGCTGGAGTTGCTTACAACAGAGGAGCCTGCCTCGTTTACGATAATTTGCCCGAGCAGTCCACCTGCATACGCTCCATTCGTGGTGATGTTACCGACCACATGAACTGACGCCATTGCCAGACAAAGCGCCCAAGTAGTTACCACCTGTCAGGTTGTAGTCGGTGAGTGCAAAGTTTGCAAAACGTGCATTAAACGCTTGACGGAAGATGCCGCCGAAGTCGCCGCCATTGTTGATTGTGATACCACTGATGACGTGACCAAAGCCCTCTATGCCGCCACCGAATTCGCCGAAGATTGAACCGGTGTAGGTGTTGTTTACGGCGATATCGTTATTCAGGAAAAAGTAACCAAAACCAATCTGAGAAATATCATTGATACGGGTGTAGACATTGCCATTTACAGCGAGCGTGGGTTCAGCCAAGTTGTCTGCGTTACCCGTTTCTGTCACTGTCAGGCGACCTGCAAAATTTGCAAACGTACCGTTGGTATCTGTATTGCGTTTGAAAATCAGGCTGCCCGAAGGTGCAAAATTCAGGAAGCCATCACCACTGACAGTGACTGCTTTTTCAACAAGAATGTCTTTACCAGTGACTAAGTTAATATTGTCACCAAGCGCCAATCCATTGGCGTCGCCTGAGGCGCCCACTGTCAGTTTGCTTGCATTGATATAAATATTACCGCTGTCGCCATTACCAATGGTTTTATTGTTAAAGCCGGCAAACGGCGCCAATGTGGTGGCGTCCACTACAAACATATCCGTGGTGTTTGCGACTGCGCCCACACTGATGTCTTTGCCTTTGGTGAAGGGGGCCAGCAAGAGGTCTCCTGGCGTTTGGCTCACTGTAATGGGCGTATTGATGGTGATGTTGTCAGCAATCACACTTAGACCATAACTACCCATATCGACAGTAGACCCTGTTGATACTGTTGCAGCTCGAAGTTCCAGATTGTGGGTTGCGGTGAGGGCATTGGGTATGGACAAACCATTGACCGTGTCAGAACCCAAGGTGATTCGATTGAAGGCACTGCCAACGTTGTTCAAAGACGCGTTTTCAACGTAGAGCGTGTTGGCGTCGATGCCTGTTGCACCCACCACCATTTTCGTTTTGGCATTGGGCGCCAACTGCAGTTTACTATCGCCGTAAACAGGTGCATTCAATTCGATTGCATCGGCCTTGATGGTTAAATCGTAGGCGTAGGTATTTAAATCAAAGTCATTGGTGAAACTGCGACCTTGGAATGTTGTATTGGTTTTGTTCAGTTGATCGCTTGCAGTCTTGATGTCGCCTGTGTTGCCTTGACCATACTGTATGCTGCTAAAGCCACTTGAAACATTGCTCAGTAAGATATCTGACAATACCAAAGTACCCGCGCTGGATACGTTTTCGCCACCAATTTCAATGTTCACACCGTTGGTTTTTTGACTGATCAGTAGGCTATTGCTGCCACTGACAAGGTCGCCGAAGGTGATGCTGTCAGCGCGAATGCTCAGTGAGTTATTGGTACTTGCAATGGTTGATGTGCTTGTGAATGAAGCGCCTGTGAGCGAGGTATTGGCCGCAAATGTTGTGGCGTCGTTCAGGGTAATTGCACCCGTCAGTGTCGCATCACCAATGCTCAGATTTCTGACATTGCTGTTATTGAGTTTGGCGAAATCATTGGTGCTCAAATAGAGACTGGTTGCGCTGCTACCTGTGGCGTTGATTTCAATGGCTTGGCCGGCGGAGTAGGGCAGCACGGCGAATGAACCTGCACTGCTAGACACACTGCCTGCAAGGCTGAGTTTGTCTGCTTGCAATGTCAATTCCGCATTCTTAACAGTGACGTTGCTGTTCAGGGTCAGACCGCCTGCCGCCTGGCTGGTCAATCGACCGTTGCCTAAAACGCTGACAGTTTGATCAATCACCCAAGCTGTGTTGCCTGTATAAACCAACGCACCGGCATTGAGTGTAATTGCACCGGAACCCAGCAATTCATTGCGGGCGAATGCAATTTCACCACCCAAGGCTTGAACGCCATCAGACAATTGGTTTGCGGATGCGCCATTCAACGTGAGGCGTCCACTGCCTTCTTTAATCAAAAGGCTGCTGCTGGATCCGAAGTTATTGGCCAGCGCAACGTTTTGTCCGTTGGTGTTGAAACGGAAGGTTTGTCCTGCGTCTGTGGAGAAAATCGAAGAATAGTCTTGGGTGTTTGCTGCGCTGAAACCGAGCGCGCCGCCCTTGAATGCAATGCTGCTGACATTTTGAATGGCGTTGGCTGAGCCCAAATCGAGTTGTCCACCCAAAAGGCTCACAGTGCCGGCTACCGTGTTGTCACCTGAGAGCGTGAGCAGACCACCACCGGCCTTGCTAAAATTACCGGTGCCGGACACCGTACCGCTGAGGGTCAGCGACGCTCCGTTACCTAAAGAGAGCAGGGCATCTTGGTTAAGAATCACATTTTTATTCGATGTTGTGATGCCAGAACCCAAAATGGACAGGGCAACAGCAGAGCCGTCTTCCGTGCCAAGAACGAGGTCGCCAGCAGCCAAACCGCTGCTTGAAGACAAACTCAAGGTGCCGGCTTCAACAACGGTTTTACCGCTCATGGAGTTGGTGACGGCAAGACTCAATGTGCCGTCGCCTTGTTTCACCAAATCTCCCGCGCCTGACAAGGTTCCCGCCAAGCTTACGCTGCCGGAATTTACAACAATCGTATTTTGAACTGCCGCGCTCATGCTGAGTGCATCAGCACTGAAACCGCCATTGGTTTTCAGGGTCACAGAACCTTGCGAACTGGCCAAGGACGTTGGGCCTTCAAATCGGATGGCATTTTGCTCGCTGCCAGCGCTGGTACCTTCAACAGAAACAATGCCACTGCCGGTGGTAATAGTCAGCGCGCCTTGGGTGCGTATGCCTGATTCAGAACCCGAATAGCTTGTTTGGCCTTTCAGGTTGATGTCACCGGAAACACTGGAAATGGTGATGACATCGACCGCGCTACCGCTGATATTGCTGATGTAGACACCGTGCTGACCTGCGGCGCTTGTAACTGACGTTGAAGCCGAAGAATTACCGCCCGCCAGCAAGGTGGCCATGGGAATGTCCAGCACATAGTTGGTGGGAATACCTGCTCTTTGGCCTTCAATACTGATTTGGCCGCTTGTACTGCGGATGGTGGGTACGGCGCCTGCAATGGCGGTGATTTCTACACCACGGTTGGCTGTTGCGTTGCCAGACCCGGTTGCGGAAGGATTGTGGAAATAATAACCAGCGCCGTTGTCGGTGTAACCAGACATACCCGGTGCCTGAAACGTTATCTTCAAGCCATCGCCGCCTCCGCCTTCAAACATGGCCGCCACGATTGGGTAGAACTTTCCGCCCTCCAGTGTTTTACTGCCATATTTTTCGACTACGCCATGATAGCCCGGGTTGTCGACCACCAGATCATTGCTGTTTGCGTGTGGGCGCCCGATTCGAACGGAAGACAGCGCACTGTTTGCGCTGCCCAGAAACAGTTGTGAGCCATCGTCGGATGCGGTTGCAAAGTTGTACACACCAGAGACGGGCGCGTAGAAATAACCGCTGTAGAGGTGCGAATAACTATCATCAAAATTCGCGCCAGGCGTGCCGAAATTGACGCTGGTAAACGGGTTGATGAAACGACTGAGTTGCGATGGCTTTAATTGAGCGGAATCGAAGAAGCTGAAATCGTCATCGTAGGGATCTTGGTAGGCCTTGCCAATCAACCCGGACGTGCTGCCGTCTGTGGCGCTCAGCAGGCTGTTGAAATCAACGGAACTTCCACCGTTTTGCGCGTAGCCTCTGATGCTGATTGCACCCGCGCCCGAATCAATCAAACTGTTTCCGGCAATGACAATCGCACTCTGCCCAGGCGTACCAAAGCCGAGATAATGGTCTGTTGTTGTCAGACTGCCAGCAAGTCCGGTGCCGTCGCCCGCTGTGCCTCCACCCAGACGAATATCGCCACCGTTGGAAAGCAGTTGGGAGTTCAGCATGGCAATGCCGCCGGAGCCATTGCCATCAATGTCTGCATTCAAGACAATGGACTTGTTTTGAGTAATGACGGAGGCGCCGTTCAGAACAATGTCTGCACCAACTTTAACGGTCAGGCTTCCCGATGAAGTTCCACTACCGAGGTTGGAGACATTGCCGTTGATGAAAGCAGTGGTGTTGGAGCCACCGAGCAACACCATGTCATCTTTTAGCACCAAAGAATTAAGGGTAATGTTGCCTTTGCTGTCAGATCGGCCGAATTCAAGGGAAGTGAAACCGTTTGCCAATTTATCAAAGACTGACTGAGTAATCTGCAATTCATTGTTGGCAACATTGGTGTTGTTATTTATTGAGAAGCTTTGGCTATTCAATGTCGGGCTAACGGAATTTATGTCTCCGATGACCAGGTTGCCGTCTGTGCTGTTTTGCATGATGCTCAAACGGCCTGTGCCGCTGACCACACCGTTGAACGTCAGGTTGTACACAATGAAGGAAACGTTCTTGCTGCCGGCACTGATGGTGCTGGTTGTGTTCAAGCCGCTGCCTTGGAATACCGTGTCACTGCCAAGCGTGTAGGCATCTGCCAGTGTAATGTTTCCGGTGTTGGCATCACCAATTTTTAGATCGGTGTTCTGACCAGTGAGCTTTGTCCAGAAGTCAGGGCGACTCAACACCAGACGGGTGCTTTCTCTTGCCCCGGTTCCACCCACAACAATGTCGTAATTGTTGCTGTTCGGTGCTACGACAACAGACCCCGTGGCATTCACGTTGCCGCCAAGCGTGATGTTGTCCGCTTTCAGGGTGAGGGTGTGGACATTCGTTGCAAGTGTGCCGGTCGTAATGAAATCCGTTGCCTTGAATCCAATGTTGGTGTTGAAGTTCAGGTTACCTGCAACAGTAATACTTTTGGCGTCGGCTGAACCCACATACAGTTGGTTCAAATCCTCGCCATTCAAGTTTGCAAAGGTCGCGTCGCTCAGGGTCAGTTTATTGGCAACAGACGTTGTTCCACCCACAACAATATCGCTGTTCGTGGTTCGTGCGCGTACCTGCAAAGTGCCTGCACCAGAGGCTTCCTGGTTGGTAACTTCAAGTGCATCAGCTTTGATGGTCAGCGTTTTACCGCTGGCCACTTCAATGCCGTTACTCAGAATGGCGCCCGCGGTATTGCTCACTTCCACCGAGCCATTGTCTATCGCCGTCAAACGCTTGTTTAGCGTTATAGCACCGTTGCTGCCAGCCAGTTCCAGGGTTCCGCCATTTAAGTAAACCTGACTTCCGGTACCCAGTTGGTTGGAGTCTCCAACTTTCAAACTACCAGCGTTCGCATACGTTTGACCCGTGTAGGTATTGCCTAGGGTTGAAGCCAGTTCAAGCGTGCCTGAACCTTTTTTGTAGAAATCGCCAGTGCCGCTGATAACGCCTGTCAGTGTTGCGGTGAGGCCTGAGGCGACCTCAAAACCTGCTGTGCCTGACAACTGGAATGCCGTTGAAAAATTCGAATCTGCTGCGGTGGGCAAGGCGAAGTTGGCGTCGCTCAATGCAACAGCGGCATTACCAAACGCTGCGCTGGTGTCAGCGCTGACGCTGCCGCCGGAAATCAACACCTGCTGGGTAATCTGATTGCTGCCCGTGAGGGTCAGAGCGCCCGCACCGTCTTTGTTGAGCGTTGCAACTTCAATGTTGGGAGATACAAGACTTCCCAGATGCGCCAGATTATTCAAAACAACGGAAGTACCTGAATCTGCAGCTTCAATGCGGCCGATCAGTCCACCAAAATGACTGCCACCATGGGCGTCAATGGCGCCGTAAACCGTGCTGCTTGAGAAATTGCCAGAAGCGGTGTTGTAAAGTGTAAAGAGACCTGACAAACCACCGATGGCATAGTTGCCACCCACTGAGTCAATGTCGCTGCCAGATGATCCAAACTGACTTCCAGTGACATTGAGGGTGGAAGTGCCTGTCAAATAATTGCGGCCAAACAGTCCACCCACATAGTAGTAGGCTTCATACTTTCCGAAGGTGGAAGTGTTGGTGATATCGATACGACTTGCATCGTATTGCTGGCTGTCGCCAATCAAGCCGCCAATATACTCATTGGCTAAAATTTGGTCTCTGGGTGTTGTGATGGATGATTGTTGGTTTGTGGTGGTGGGTGAACCAAAGCGAGAATCAGTGATGCTCAGCGATGCATTCGAATGCAGGCCCACAAAACCGACTATTCCACCAGCGATACTGCTGGACTGGGAGATGACAGCATTGACATGGCTGTTGTCTATGTTGACTTGTGAGTTTCCATAGTTATCGACCCGTCCAATGAGACCGCCAGTTTGATGGTAGCCTTGTAGTTGAAGGTTGTCCCCCGTACTTGAGCCAACACCTACGTTACTGACCTTCAGGCGCGCATTGTCATACATTTCAATAAGACCAATTGCCCCACCGGTGTAGTAATAGTTCGTGATGTTGGCCAGGTTGGTACTGTCTTGAATGCTCAGTAAGGAGTTGCCGAAGTTTCTGCTCCAACCCACCAAGCCACCTGTACGCTCACCACCATAGCCGCCGTTGCGCCCTTTAATGACCCCATGGACGGTTGAGTTCGAGATGAGGGTATTGGAATTGTCATAGGTGTCAAGCCGACCAAAAACACCACCGAAGTAGTTGTAAGCGAGTACTTGATCCAGCCGGTTGCCGTTGGCGTCCACTGAAGCAGGCGAACCGAAAGTAAAGTTATTGACCGTTACACTCGGCAAGGTAACTGGGATTTGAGTGTTGGGAATGGTTGCTGTGATTGCGTCGTTGTGATGCGAAGCGAAACCAAAGCCAGCACCTATGTACGAGTCGCCCTCAATTTTTCCGTTGATATTGATGTTGTTGTACGACTGTTGGCTGCTATGGAAACGGTAGTTCAAACCCACCAGACCACCACCAAAAACATTGCCAGAGATTTGACCCTCTTGGGTGCCTGCAGCGCCGAAAGTGAAGTTGCTGACGTTAAATTTGCTTTGCCCGGTGCTTGCAAGATGGCCCACAAGTCCACCGTAGCTCTCATTGGATGCACTGATTTTTCCAATGACGCTCAGGCCATTTACGCTGACATTTGCTGCGTCATTGTTGGTGAAGTAGCCAGCGAGACCGCCAATGTAAGAGGAGCCGGATACGATATCCAGGGGACTTCCTTCGGCATCAAGCCGATTGCTGGCTCCAAAATTGCTGTTCGTAACGCTGAGCGAGGATGTGCCAACGGATACGAGTGCACCAAAAAAACCACCGACATAAACGCCGCCAGTCGTGACTTGTGATTGAATGTTGGCTTGGTCAATGAGGGTCTGGGACTGCCCGGCCGTGTAGAAGTCACCGATCAAACCGCCGACGCGGTGTTGTGTACTGACAACTGAACCAGTCACTGAAATGTTGCTCAGCGTGAACCGAGCGTTGTCTGTGGCAACCAGACGCCCGACAATACCACCGGTGTGCTCGCCCCCTGCGGCATAAACCCGGTCAGAGGTGTTGTCTGAGCGGGCGGCATAACTTGTGTGGTCTAGCGTGTAGTTGCCNNNGATATCGTCGCATTTCCAAAGAGGCCGCCGACGCCGCCATTGCCTTGCACATTACCGGTGAAGCTTAAATTCGATGAGAGGTTGGTACCTGTGCTGACATTGTGGCTACCAATCAAGCCCCCGACAACGAAACTGCCTTCAACAGAACCAGAGGCGCTGATGTTATTGAGCGTTGTGTTTGTGGCTTGGTTGATTAAACCACCCACATTCGAATTACCTGTATTTACAGCCACATCGGTCAGCGCAAGGTTTCGTAGCGTTGCGCCGTTTGTGGTGTCAAATATCGCTGAGGTATTGCCAGAAATTGTTTTGTAGTTGCCTTCAATTATGCCGCTGAAATTGCTGATGGCCGTATTACCCGCAGACAAATCAAGGTGTGCATTGAGCAAAAAGTTGTTGGCTGAATTCGCGGTTTGACTTAACGCGGAAGCGCTGTTGATCAGCGAAAATAAGGCGCCACCCAAAGTCAGGCTGGTGACGTCGCTTGAAAAATGAACATCTCCAACTGCGCCACTGGTTGAGGACAAACCCGCCTTGATGGCTGTCAAATTGCCTGCGCTACCAGTTGCATTGATCTCAACCTGACCGCCAAGCGCGTTCAGTGTGAAGGCGTTTGTGTTGCCCAAGGGGCCTGTAAGGTTTGCAACCCCGCCAGTGCTGTTTGCCAAATCGCCGGTTTTTAGAGACAGTGATAAACCGCTGGTGCTGGCATCTACAGGACCAGAGACGGAAATGTTGCCTTGAGTGGAAAGCACCGCACTGCTGTTCAAAGTAACCGAACCCAGATAACTTTGGGCGCCACTGGTATTTACAGTACCAGCCAGACTTGCAGCCCCCGAGACTTGCAGGTCGCCTCCCAGTATGGTGAGCGCGGCATCCGTGCTGTTGGCCCGTGCGGCCATGTCCAGTGAACTCAAGAACAATGAATTATTGGTCGTGACCTGACCTGCCGCACCAATCAGCAACTGCGTGCTCAGCAAGGAAACACCGGCGCCGACTGTCAGCGAACCAACACTGACTGTGGTGCTACCTGCATAAGTCTGATTGCCGGTGACCAGCAAATTCGCAGAGCCACTTTTCACCAGGTTTCCGCTACCGCCAATGTTGCCTGCCAACACGCTGGTGGTTGCAACCGGTGTGCTGCTGCCTGCAGGTAGGTCGGTACCGAAGATGTCCAACGTCAGGTTTTTGCCTTGCTGCAGCGCTAAGCTGCTGCCTTCCTGCAAAAATACCGAACGGTGTTTGAGCGTCAGATTACTGTTGAAATTACCCAAAGAAAAATTGTTGATCGCGGCGATGCTCCCGTAGCGGAAACTGTTCTCGCTGTTGGTTCCTAGCGTGACGGTGTCACTGGCTTTCAAGTTTTGAATGTCTTCGGTGTAAAACCCGACGGTGTCATCGTATTTTTGACCCAACAGCATGTTGAAGCCGCCGGTGGTCAGCACTGAGATGTTCGTGGCTGAGACGCCGGAATTGCCAAATCGGACATGGTTATTGTTGGCGTTGCCGCTCTCAGACACCGTAAAAATAACGTTGCCCGCCAGGGTACTGACGATATCGCCACCGATTTTGTTGACATCAACCCGTGGTGCTGAGAGGGCTACATCGCCGACGTTCAGATGAATGCCACTGGCGGCATTGAACGCAATGCTTCTGGTGGCTGATAAATTGACATCAAGCCCACCGAGCGCGTTGCTACCCGTTGTAATGGGCGCATTCAATATAATTGCGTTGTCCGCGGTCAGGGTCAGCGTGGTTTTATTAGCGCCTGCAGCTTTGTTAATGGTGCTGTTGACGGTAATGTCGCCGGCCGCATTGTTGTTTACATTGGTGGTGCTCAGCGACACATTGGCTGTTTCAAGGCCCATGCTGATGGTGGCGGCCATGGCACTGTCCACCACAATGTCATCCGGGTCAATCAACCACTGACCGGCCTTGCCACTTGCGGCACCCGCCGCTTTTACAACTGCGCCACTCAAGCTGATCTGCTTGCCTGAGGTTTCAATAAAACCGCCATCGCCCTTGACGGTGGCGCTTGCATTTAACTGCGCACCGGCTTGAATATTTGTATTGTTGGCTAAAACAAACCCAGTTTGGGTGTCTTCACGACCCACGACAATGCGCCCACCACCGGCCTGACCGCTGGCTGACAATTCGCTGGACGCTGCCAGCGTGATGTTTTCACCCATGACCTTGATGGCACCGGCCTTTTCGCCAGCGCTTACGCCATCAGCCGACAGTTTTCCACCGACCAACACCTGACCTGATGTACCACCATCAACAGACACTTCACCCAGAATAATTTGGCCGTTTTGCAAGGTAACGCTGTTGGCCTGAACCATTCCGGTGGTGTTGACCACTTTGTCAATAACGCTGGCTGCAGCCTTGGCGCTGATCAATACCGCACCGCCGTCTGCCTTCAGGCTACCTGAGTTCGAAACCAGCGCCTGGCCGTCCAAGGGGGTGACATCCACAGCCTCGGTGATCTGGAAAGACAGCAGTTTGTCGCCCACCACATCCATGGTGAATGATTTTGCACCGGCCAGTACGACCTGGCCCAGGTTGGCCTGAATCAGGCCCTCGTTGCTGACCCGTTCGCCCACCAGCATGGCATAACCGCCATTGCCGGCGGTGATGGTTCCCAAGTTCACAACCGCTGAGCCCGGTTTGCCGGAATCTGTAAATTGATAGTTGCCGCTGACAAAGTTGCTGTCGGTCAGGCTGCGGGTGGAGGCCAGAAAACTTTGGCTGTTGATGCTGCCGCCGGCGCCTATGAACACACCGTTGGGGTTGAGCAACCACACCTGCCCATTGGCCAGCAGGGAGCCGTTGATTTGTGACGCTTGCTGGCTGGTAACGCGGTTCAGGGCAATGGCTGAGGCGTTGGGTTGAACGAATTGAACAGAGTTGCCAGCGCCGATGGAAAAAGTGTTCCAGTCGATGATGGCTTTTTGAGTGTTTTGGGTAATGACGCTTTGGTTGGCATTCGGCGCGGAAAAGCTCACGCTGCCGTGCTTGACCGTGGCGCC
>JAJTDO010000089.1 GCA_021300475.1 Burkholderiales bacterium
GCTTGCGGAGCGGAACACGACCGCGATGTGAATGCGGCAAGGAACATTCTCGCGGCGGGACTTCGCCGTCTTGCAGAAGGAATCCCCGCTCTTTAGGGCGGGGAGGAAGTCAAAAGCCCCTTGCGTTTTGTGTTCTCCATCGCACTGAACTTGGCCCGCCCGCAAAATACACTTGCGTGATGTTTTTTAATTTCAATCGTAAGGCTATCCTTTTTTTCGCACTTCTTCTGGGCGTGTGCGGATTGATTGCGTTCCAATGGTTTCGCCCCGTTGATGTCATGGTGGCGGAAGTTCAGCAGCGCGATTTCATTCAAAGCGTCGTGGCCAGCGGTCGCGTGCAAAATCCGAACCGAATGGAAGTGGGAACCCAGATCGTAGGCGTTGTTTCACGGGTACCGGTGGTGGAAGGTCAAATGGTGGCTGAGGGGCAAACACTGATTGAATTGAACAGTTCAGAATTGCAGGCCGGTTTGTTGCAGGCACAGGCGGCGGTGGCTCAGGCTCGCTTGAAATTGCGTCAGACACTTGAAGTGCAGGCACCGGTTTCCGAGCAGGCATTTTTGCAAGCTGCGGCAAACCATGAGGTGGCTTTGTTGGCTTTGAAGCGCAGTCAGCGTTTGTTTGAAAAGGGCTTTGTAGGGCAGGCGCAGTTAGACGATATTACACGCACTGAAAAAGTCGCTCAGGCACAGTTGTTGAGTGCCCAACGTCAATTCTTGAGTACCCGGGCTGGCGGTAGTGAAATTGCACTTGCACAATCTGCGTTGGAGCAAGCGTTGGCCAATGCTGAGTTGGCGCAGGTGCGTTTGAGCTATGCCAGACTTCAAACGCCGGTGGCTGGGGTTTTGATTTCGCGCAATGTGGAACCCGGCGATCTGGCGCAACCCGGCAAAGTTCTGATGACCGTGTCGCCGGCAGGCGATACCCAGTTGGTGGTGCAAATCGACGAGAAAAATCTTGGTCTTGTGTCCTTGGGGCAAAAGGCAAAGGCTTCTGCGGATGCCTTTCCTGCGCAACGCTTTGATGCAGAGATGAGTTTCATCAACCCCGGCGTTGATGCGCAAAGGGGCTCTGTGGAAGTCAAGCTGCGTGTACCTGAACCGCCTGCCTACTTGAAACAAGACATGACTGTTTCCGTTGAAATTGAAGTGGCCAGACGGCCTGCAGCGTTGGTGTTGCCCACCGATGCCCTGCACGATTTCAACACCGCCTTGCCGTGGGTGTTCAAAGTGGTTAATGGAAAAGCTGAAAAAACACCCGTGACACTCGGCTTGAAAAGCGCAAGCAACTGTGAGGTGCTCACAGGGCTGGCAAGTGGCGACAAAGTGGTGATCCATGCCGAGAAATCCCTGAAGAATCTCTTGCGTGTGCGCAGTATTCCCCCCCCGATTGCAGCACAGCCAATGTCTGCCCGTGTTGTTGAAGCAGGCGCTGCATGAAACTTGAACCCACCAAGCTTGGCTCAGAACGTGCCTCACCTTTTATCTGGTTGCCCTTTGAAGCTTGGGTGGCACTGCGTTTCTTGCGGGAAGGCTACATCCAAACCGGGTTTATTTTGGGAGGTGTTGCCATTGGCGTGGCAGTGGTGGTGTTCATGTCAGCCATGCTCAGCGCACTGCAGGCAAATTTTGTCAGGCGGGTTTTGACGGGGCAACCCCACATACAATTGCTGCCCGCCAGAGAAGTGGTCAGACCCTTGCATGAAACAACCGACAACCCGAGGTGGGGCGCCATTGTACAAGCCCCCTTGCAGCGTTTAAAAAGCATAGACCAATGGCAAAGTATTGCCGCACAAATTCGCGGCATGTCCTCGGTCTTGGTTGTTTCGCCCTCGGTCACCGGCTCGGCGTTGGTGGTTCGTGGCGATGCCAGCCGGGCGATCACTGTCATTGGCATGGAGCCGGATTTGTATTTTCAGATTGTGCCCTTGCCTGAAAAAATGGTGAGTGGTTCGGCGCAGGTGGCTGTCAATGACATTCTCATAGGCACTGAGTTGGCCAGCGATCTGGGCGTGGGCCCCGGTGAAAAACTCAGAGTGACGGCCGCCAATGGAAATTCAAACACGCTGACCATCAAAGGTGTATTCGATTTGGGAAACAAGGGGCCCAACACCCGCACTACCTTCATGGCCCTGCGCTCTGCGCAAAGCTTGTTGGGGCTGGCGGGCGGGGTGTCCACGTTGGATGTCACTCTGGCCGATGTGTATGCGGCAGAAGACATCGCCAAGCGCATGGCATCCTTGCTCAATGTTAAAGCCGACAGCTGGATTAAAACCAACGAGCAATTTTTTACCGCTATCCGTGCGCAAACCACGGCCAACACCACCATCCGTTTCTTTGTGGGTTTGTCTGTGGCCTTCGGCATTGCCAGTGTGCTGGTGGTTGTGGTGGTTCAAAAGTCCCGTGAAATCGGCATTCTTCGCGCCATGGGCACCACCCGCATGCAAATTCTCAGTGTGTTTTTAATGCAGGGTGGCTTGATGGGCCTGGGCGGGTCCATGATGGGGGCGCTTATGGGTTTCGCGGCTTTGAAACTGTGGGAGCAAACCCAGAGAAATCCGGATGGTTCCCCCATGTTTGTACTGAACATTGAGCCGCACTTGTTTTTGATGGCCTTGCTGTTGGCCACCATCACCGGTGTGTTTGCTTCTGTGGCGCCAGCATTGCGTGCAGCCCGCCTGGACCCTGTGGTGGCCATCCGTGGTTAAAGACGTTTTGCAGGTTCAAAGCAAAGTTGTGCAATTAAAGGCTGTTCGAAAGTCTTTCAATGTGGGGCAGCCCAATGAAACCGAGGTGCTGCATGGCATTGATTTGTCGCTGAACCGAGGTGAGTTCAGCGCTATCATGGGGCCGTCCGGTTCAGGCAAAAGTACGCTGCTCAACATTGTGGGTTTGCTGGACAGACCCACCAGCGGCAGCCTGATGATTTGCGGCGAGGAAACCACCTGCATGGACGACCAGACACTGACCCGCCTGCGAGGCAGCACCATTGGTTTTGTATTTCAGTACCACCATTTGTTGGGCGCTTTCACAGCGCTTGAAAATGTCATGATGCCCATGTTTGCCGCGCAGGGGTTTTTTAATGAAAACTTGGTTGAGCGGGCAACGGAATTGCTTGAAAGCGTGGGGTTGAGGGCCTTTGGCGGGCAACTGGCGGGAAGTTTGTCAGGCGGGCAGCAGCAGCGGGTAGCGCTGGCGCGCGCTTTGGCCATGCGCCCCCAGTTGTTGCTGGCAGACGAACCCACAGGAAACTTGGACACAAAAAGCGCAGACGCCGTTTTCGAATTGCTTCGCACGGTGAGCCTTACCCAACAAACAGCGGTTTTATTCGTCACCCACAATGCAGCGCTGGCAGCCAGATGCGACAACATTATTCAGGTCGTGGATGGTTGCATACAGCAATTGGCGCCACGCTAACTGTATTTGCGCCTCATGCCACCGGCGGCATCAATCCAAATGCCCCACCTTCACGTAAATCAGTGCACCTTCCGGGCCGGTGTAGGGTGTGTGCTGGCTCATGCGCGGGTTGCGTAGCCAACTGCCTTCCGGGTATTGGCCACCTTCATCGCAGAAAACCCCACTCAGCACAAATATTTCTTCGCCACCGACATGCACATGCCGGTTAAATTGCGTGTTTGGCGCCCACCGAACCAATGCCGTGTCAATGCCATTGTGTGAATGCAGCGGCATGACAGACAAACCGGGCACCAGACCTTGCCGCCAAGCTGTGGTCTGAGTATTGATGCGGACAGTTTGCAGGTCATCTGGCGCAAATTGCCGCAATTTTACGAACAGCGTGCAGCCTTCGCGAGAAAAAGGGGTGTGACTGCTACCAGGTGGGTTTCTCAGGTAACTGCCTGCTGGAAAATCTCCCGTTTCATCGGAGAAGGTACCTTCAAGAACCAAGATCTCTTCACCGCCAGCATGTTCATGTGCATCGAATGCGGAATTCACCGCATAGCGCACCACGCTGGTGGCTCGGGCAATTTCATCACCCACCCGGTCGAGCATTCGTCTTTCAACACCGGGAAGGGGGGAGGGGGTCCAAATTGCCTGGTTTTCTAATGCGACCACGCGTTTGGAAAAATCATCGTTCAGGTTCATTGTCTTGCTGTGTGAGAAGTCGGCGGTATTCCTTGCGAATTGCACTGTAGCACTCACAGCTTTTACCAATTAAAGCCGGGCGGTTGACAATGCAGATGCTGCCTCGGGCTGTGTCAATAATACCTTCCTGACGCAGACTTGCAATGACTTGGGTGATACCTTCCCTTCGCACGCCCAGCATGTTGGCAGTCATTTCCTGTGTGACGGTAATTTTGTTGTTTCCTGCCCTGTCTGACCACTGTAGTAACCAACGACACAATTGTTCGCTGACCGTGTGTTTCCGATGGCAAACTGAAATTTGCCCGATCTGCATCATCAAGGCTTGAAAGTACTTCAGGAAAATTGTTGTAGCAACCGGGCTGGAAGAATAGGCGTGCTGAACTGCCGGCAGCGTCAGTCGGTACGCTTCACCGCTTCCTAGCACCACGGCCCTGAGCAATGGCGATTGACCGCCGATCAAGGTTCCAACACCTATGCACCCCTCGTTTCCAATGGCCGCGACTTGCACCGTGGAGCCATCCTCCAGTACGTGGAAGTAGGACACCATCGCATTCGAGGGAAAATACGCATGTTGATTTCTGGTTTGCGGTTCTACCAGAACTGTTCCCGCATTAAGGGAAACCACTTCAATGTCTTGGTGTGCAACAGCCCCAGTTTTTAGTAATAAATGTAATAAATTGTTGTTTATTTTGGTATTTTCGGCGTTTTGCATAATGTTTTGGGGCCAAAAAGGTATGGGTTGTGCTGTAAGCAGGTCTAATTAATCAAGTCTATTCGTATTTTGAAATGTATTCAATAAGGTGCCTTTGTTCTGTGGAAAACAAAAGGTATATCTTGTTTTCAGCGCAGCATGACCCAACTCACCGCTGCGGTGGTCAATACGCATGTGCTCATTGCAAACGAACAAAAAAAGATGGCTGCCAGCAAAAGCGCTGATGGTTCCAACAGGCAACCGGCAACAAAATGAAAGCAGCTCAGGCCTGCCCAGCGTCGCAAATAAATGGGCAAATAGATTTTTTGCTTCAAGTTGTAAGCCCTGGCGGCAGCACGTTGCCAAGGGTCATTCACTCGCAAATCCTTGAACAGCCATCCCCAGAACAGGTAACGGTAAACCACGTACAACAAACCTTGGGTGCCTTGGCTGCTGTTTGTATTGAGTCGCATCATTTTCCTTCCCGCTGGAATTCAATATCGCTTTGTCTGAAAATATTAGCGGAGTTTTTTGTTCTGTTGGGTGCTGTTTCCACCGTCAGACATTGGTAAGTTTGTCATCCTATAGTTCAGTCAGATTCAATAGGAGCGGGAAGTGACACCACAGACTTGTTATGACATGGGACTGGACAAAAACAGTGCAAATTATGTTGAACTTTCCCCTTTGAGTTTTTTGAGTAGAACTGCGTATGTCTATCCGCAGCGTATCTCTATCATTGACGGCGAAACGCGTTACACCTGGCTGCAAACCTATGAGCGTTGCCGCAGGTTGGCCAGCGCACTGGCCGGTCTGGGCATTAAAAAAGGGGATACGGTAGCCGCCATACTTCCCAATGTTCCTGCCATGTACGAGGCGCATTTTGGTGTGCCAATGTTGGGTGCTGTGCTCAACACCATCAATACACGGCTGGACGCCCAGTCCGTCGCTTTCATCTTGCAGCATGGCGAGGCCAAGGTGCTGCTGACCGACCCCGAGTTTTCCGAAGTGGTGACTCAGGCCCTTGCCTTGGTGGATGGCCCCAAGCCACTGGTCATTGACGTGGTTGATGCGACTTTTCCTTCAGGCCGGTTGCTAGGTGACACTGAATACGAGGCCTTTATTGCAAAGGGCAATCCGGCGTTTGAATGGCACTTGCCAGCAAGCGAATGGGATGCAATTGCCTTGAATTACACCTCTGGCACCACGGGAAACCCCAAAGGCGTGGTCTACCACCACCGCGGTGCGTATTTGAATGCCGCCAGCAATATTGTGTCCTGGGGCATGCCCCCCCATGCCATGTACTTGTGGACTCTGCCCATGTTTCATTGCAATGGCTGGTGCTTTCCCTGGACCATGGCGGCAAATGCGGGTACGAATGTCTGTCTCAGAAAAGTCGATGCGAAAGTGATTTTCGACCTGATCCGAAAACACAAGGTTTCACACTTCTGCGGCGCACCCATTGTGCACAGTCTCTTGGCAAACGCCCCCGATTCTTTAAGGGCAGGCATCGACCACGAGGTCAAAGGCCTGGTTGCCGGTGCCGCTCCTCCTGCCGCCATGATTGAGGGCATGGAGCGCATCGGTTTCGACATCACACATGTGTACGGGCTGACTGAAACCTACGGACCTGCCGCTGTTTGTGCGAAGCACGACGCCTGGGCCTTGCTGCCCATTGAAGAGCGTGCACAACGCAACGGCCGTCAGGGTGTGCGCTACCACATGCAGGAAGATGTCACCGTCTTGAACCCTGACACGCTGGAACCCGTGCCGGCAGACGGTGAAACCATCGGCGAAATCATGTTTCGCGGCAATCTGGTGATGAAAGGGTATTTGAAAAACCCCAAGGCCACTGCTGAAAGTTTTGCCGGGGGCTGGTTTCACACAGGCGATCTGGCGGTGTTGCATCCAGACGGGTATGTAAAAATCAAGGACCGTTCCAAAGACGTCATTATTTCCGGCGGAGAAAACATTTCTTCATTGGAAGTTGAGGAAGTGCTGTATCGTCATCCTGCGGTGTCTTTGGCGGCTGTGGTCGCCAAACCCGATGAAAAATGGGGTGAGGTACCCTGCGCTTTCGTAGAGTTGAAAGAGGGTGCGAACGCCACAGCGCAGGAAATTGTTGAGTTCTGCAAGCAGGGCTTGGCAAAGTTCAAGGTTCCCAAGCAAGTGGTGTTTGGGGTCATACCAAAAACCTCGACGGGCAAGGTTCAAAAGTTCTTGCTGCGTGAGCGGATGAAGTCCGCCTCGGCAATCGAGTGACAACAAAGCTGGAAAAAAGAAGAGTCGATGATGACCACTGATTTCATATTGCAAACCCAAGGGCTGACCAAAGAGTTCAAATGGTTCACGGTTTCTGTTCCTGCCTTATTTACCGTGCCTGGGTGGTGGTGGCCGCGTTGTCGGTGTGCTTCCTGGCCTGGTACTTGATCGAAAAAACAAAATTGGGTGCCTACCTCAGGGCCGGCATTGAAAATCCGCAAATGGTTCAGGCCTTGGGCATCAGTGTGCCCTTGCTCATCACCCAAACTCGCGGAAAGTCCTGGGGTTTAGCCCGGGGATGGATAGCGCTGGCGACGTAGTCGGCAGAACATGATCGGATGTGGTTTTGCTTTGAGGTGCTGGATACAATACCGGTATGCAACGACTTCAAGC
>JAJTDO010000025.1:0-26688 GCA_021300475.1 Burkholderiales bacterium
CGTGCTCACAGACATGTCGGGCGCCTATTCTGATTTAACTGGCGCAAGTTCCGTGTTTGCAACCGAAATGGCCATTGAAGATTTTATTGCCAAGGAAAAACCCAGCTTCAAAATTGAAATGCTGAAGGCGGACCATCAAAATAAACCGGACATTGCCGCCAACAAGGTGCGCGAATGGTTTGAGCGCGACGGTGTAGACACAGCCACTGAATTGGTGACCACGTCGGTCGCATTGGCTGTCATGAAACTGGCCAAGGAAAAGGACCGCATTGCCATTGTCAATGGTGCGGGTTCCACGGCCATCACCAACGAACACTGCAACAATGTTACGGTCCACTACACCTACGACACCTATGCGCTGGCCAACGGTACTGCCAGGGCGGTCAGTATTCCTCTGTTTACCACTACTTGAAGGCGGTGAAGGCCACGGGAACAGACGAAACCTACGCAGTCATGAACGCTATGAAAAAAGCAAAAATCAATGATTTTTTTGCAAAAAACGGGGTAATTCGGGAAGATGGACGCATGGTGCACGCCATGTATCTCATTCCGGTTAAAAAAACCGGTAGAGTCCAAGTACCCGTGGGATTATTACAATGTTCGTCAGGTCATTCCCGCTGAAGAAGCCTTCCAGCCCTTGGCGCTGTCGAAATGCGCGTTGGTAGGCAAAAAAGGCTGATGTTTGCCCGCTCCTGTTGCCAATATGTCAGAATAATCACTCAAAATCAGGTTCAGTAAACCGTCTCTCAGATTGTGGCCCCATGCTTTCATTTTTAAGAACTCCTCGTGCACTTTGTCTTATAACAACAGCGTTTTTCATTTCGCTGGGCTGTAACTACACGTTTTATTCAAAGTTACTGGAGGTCTACCCTTGGAGCCCGCAGAACATCGGCTTTTTAAGCTCGATAGCCCTATTTTTTACCTTGACCAGCATTTTTTTTATAAATCTGCTGGCCATTGGTAAAAGCTTGCGGTGGGTGCTGATGGCGTTGCTGATGTGCTCGGCGCTTACGGCGCACTTCATGGACACCTTCGGTGTGGTCATCGACGTTGATATGCTCAACAACGTGTTGCAAACCAATCCGAATGAACTGGGCGACCTCATGAGTTTCAAGTTGCTGGTGAGGGTTGTTTTTTTGGGTGTTTTACCTTGTTGGTGGGTGTATCGGATGGCGCCCGTTGTCGCAACCACACGCCAGTCATGGAAAGAACAGACCCAACTGGGTTTGGCATCGTTGGCGTTAATGCTGCTTTGCGTAGCGCCTTTTTCTGCGCAGTACGCATCGTTTGTCCGTGAACATAAAACCTTGCGGTTTTATGCAAACCCTACCTACTACCTGTATTCAGTGGGCAAATTGGCGGGGCAGCAGTTGCCATCCCAAGAAACGCTGGCAGCACCCAAACCCATCGCAAACGATGCGGTGCTTCGTGAGCCGGCCCATGACAGGAAAGAGTTGATTGTGTTGGTGGTGGGCGAAACAGCGCGTGCAGACCGTTTCTCCTTGAACGGCTATGCCCGCCTCACCAACCCTGAGCTGCAAAAAGAATCAGTGGTTTCATTCAGGCAAGTGTCTTCTTGTGGCACAGCAACGGCGGTCTCCTTGCCTTGCATGTTTTCTTCTTTGGGGCGTGAATCCTATTCATCAGCAAAAAACAACGCAGCTGAAAATGTGCTTGATGTGCTTGCCAGGGAAGGTGTTGAAATTTTATGGCGAGACAACAATTCCGACTCCAAAGGGGTGGCCAAACGATTGCGCTACGAAGATTTTAAAACCCCGGAAAAAAATACGGTGTGTGATGTTGAATGCAGAGACGAAGGCATGCTGGTGGGGTTGCGGGAATTTATAAAACAAAAAGATGGCAAGGATGTGCTGATTGTATTGCACCAGATGGGCAATCACGGTCCGGCCTATTACAAACGCTACCCACCCGCATTCGAGCGTTTCAAACCTGTTTGCAGCACCAACGAACTTTCACAGTGCAGCAGCGCAGAAATCAACAATGCCTATGACAACGCCATTTTGTACACCGACTATTTTCTGGCCAAGGTCATCGCCTTACTAAAAGAGTTTGATGAAACCCACGAGGCCGCCATGTTGTATGTGAGCGATCACGGTGAGTCCTTGGGTGAATATGGCATGTTCCTGCATGGGGCTCCCTATACGGTGGCACCCCGAGAGCAAACCCACGTGCCAGTGATTGCCTGGGTGGGCAAGCACTTTCCCAGTTCCCATGAACAGTTGAAGCGTTGGGAACAAGCGGTTTTGTCACACGACGATTTATTCTGCAGCCTGATTTTAGGCTTTGAGGTGGAAACGAAAATGTGCGATGAAAAACTCGCTTTGTGGACTCGCCCTGCGCAAGTACATTGATGCCGTTTCCAGTACGCCGATCTGATCGGCGCGATCAATCTACTTGCGCAGGGCGAACCACCAAAAGGACAGGTGGGGTGTTAAAGAACGAAATCAGTCGCAGCGATAGACGTCACACCAACGAGCCCGATTTCAAAGTCCGCCTTTGTATCGCCGTTTACGTCACCATAGACGACGATGTCCTTGGTTAACGTGTTTCCATCCACATCCTTGACTGCATACCACAGGGAATTGGCGCTCGCTTTTGTACTTAGGGATTTAAACGCTTGATCTCCCGATGCATTGGTATTTGCATCAATCGTCTTGAGGTCGATGTTGTCTACGCCGCTAACGAGGTTGTAGACTTTGTCGCGTGTGCTCCCCACTTTGGATTCACTGATGGCGTTGAAGTCAAAGATGTCTTTAAGCTTGTCGGCTCCACCGTAGAGACTGTCACTGCCCAAGCCACCGGTGAGCATATTTGCGCCCGTGCTTCCCTTGACAATGTCGTCGTAGTTGCCCGCAATCACATTTTCAATACCGTTGAGGGAGTCAGTACCGATATTGGCAGCATCCTTGCCTGCTTTTGAAGTGGCTGTGCCTTTGGCCAAGTCTACCGTGATTGCCGCGGTGGCGGACGTGTACTTGACCGTGTCTGTGCCTGTGCCGCCGATGTACTTGTCGTTACCCTTCCCATCACCGCCGATGATCAAGTCGTCGCCCAGTCCGCCATAAACAGTGTCATCACCATCGCCGGCATACAGCAAGTCGTTGCCGCCTTCGCCACTGATGACATCGCTGCCACTCCCTCCGAGTAAATCGTTGGCAGCAGCGTTGCCGTCAATCGAGTCATCACCTGTTCCACCGGTCGCGTTCTCGATTGAGGTGAGGGTGTCAGAAC
Organism: Burkholderiales bacterium; assembly: GCA_021300475.1. GTDB lineage: Bacteria > Pseudomonadota > Gammaproteobacteria > Burkholderiales > Burkholderiaceae_B > SXZD01. The sequence goes on from JAJTDO010000025.1 coordinate 3,253, forward strand.
CTGCGCCTGTTACCGTACCCGTTTGCAAATCTATGTCCAAGGCAGTTGTTACATCGGTGTAGTCTGCAGTGTCGACTCCATCGCCACCATCAAGGTCGTCGTTGTCGGCACCGCCGAAAATTACATCATCTCCGACACCACCATTCAGATCATCATCACCTGCGCCGCCAATCAATACATCCGAGCCATCACCACCGTCGACGAAATCATCTCCGTCCCCGGTTTCGATGTCGTCATCCCCCAGTCCTCCGGACAGGTGGTCGTCGGTTTTTGAACCATACAGCAGGTCATCATCGGTTCCATCACCATCCCTGTCATCCTCGTCATACTGGGCAGAAATGTTTCCTTCCGAGTCGATCTTGCCTGTGAGTGAGTAAAGGGTTTCTTCCCCAACGGTCGTGGGGGAGTAAATCTTGATTTCATCATCTCCATCCTCTGTGCGGCTGATGGTTCCGTCTTGGTTGAGGGTCCAGACCTCACCTTCATCCAGATCTTTTTGTTCCCAATCACCGTGTTCATATTCATAAACCGATACAACAACGCCATTTTGTATGGTCAGTTTGTACGCCTCTTGGTCTGATGATGTGGAAGAGTTGAGCGATGCATTGCCTGCACCGTCGTTTCCTGTAATGTGCCCGGATTTTTCGTAAATGCCATCGCCATCCAGATCTGTAAAAATTTTCTTCTGTTTGAATTTGTCCCCGGATTCTTCAACCAATGTGACGGAGGATGTTGAGGCGTCATACACCCATGACTCGTCTTCTTCAATTTTTTCTGATTTGAACTTGCCGTTGTCATATTCATACACAGCCGTAACAATTGAGCCGCTAATGTTGAACTTGTATTTGCTACTCATGTTGATTTCCTGGTTGAAATTTTAGAGGTGCCATTATTGCGTGTTCACATTAACGGTTTATTAAGTGATTTTTTTGACTTAGGTCAATTAAGTGCTGAAAAAGAAAAAGACCCTGGGTCACAGGGTCTCGAACGACACAAAAAGGGCTACCTGCTTACATTATTCCACCGTAACGCTCTTGGCCAGATTCCTGGGTTTGTCTACATCGGTGCCTTTCAGGCAGGCGGTGTGGTAGGCCAATAATTGCAGGGGAATGGCATGAAGCAGGGGCGAGAGATAACCGCTGTGCCTGGGCAGGCGTATCACTTTGGCGGAGTCGTCTTCGTCCAGTTGTGTGTCTGCGTCCGCCAGCAAATAGAGCTGACCGCCTCTGGCGCGAACTTCCTGTAAATTGCTTTTCATTTTTTCCTGCAAACCGTCGTTGGGCACAATGGCAATGACAGGCATGTCTGATGTCACCAAGGCCAAAGGGCCGTGTTTGAGTTCTCCCGCAGGGTAAGCGTCGGCATGAATGTAGCTGATTTCCTTAAGTTTTAACGCACCTTCCTGAGCAATTGGAAAATGTGCGCCGCGGCCTAAAAATATGGCGTTTTGCTTGTTGGCAAGATCTGCCGCCCATTGCTTGATCTGTGGCTCCAAGCTCAACACCTGACGCAGCGCCAGCGGCAGACTCAACAATTCAAGACGGCGTTCAACGCGTTGTGTTTCCGTCATGTTGCCTCTGGCATGTGCCAGCACAACCGCCAGCAAGTACAGGCCTGACAATTGCGTCGTGAAGGCCTTTGTGGAAGCCACACCCACTTCAATGCCCGCCTGCGTAATATAGGACAGCTCGCATTCCCTGACCAGACTGGAGGACGCGACATTGCAAATACCCAGCGAGTGCGTCATGCCCAGTTGTTTTGCATGGCGCAGCGCGGCCAAGGTGTCTGCGGTTTCTCCTGACTGCGACACCACCACCACCAATGTTCTTGGGTTGGGCAAAGAGGGGCGGTAACGGTATTCGCTGGCAACCTCCACTTGTGTGGGTAACTTTGCAATGCCTTCCAGCCAGAACTTGGCTGCGCAGCCACTGTAGTAGCTGGTGCCGCACGCCAGAATCAACACCGAATCAATGTTGGAAAAAATATCCCTGGCCTGGCCGGGTACAGCACGGCTCCACTTTGAATTAAAGAGTTCCGGGCTGATATTGTCAATGTTGCCCAAGGTGTTTTTAATGGCCTCGGGTTGCTCGAAAATTTCTTTGTGCATGTGGTGTTGGTAATCGCCCAATTCCACTTGCCGGCTCAGTGTTTCCACAGTTTGTAGCGCACGTTCAACCGCTTCGCCCCGCGCGTTAAAAATTTGATACTGCCCCAGTTTGATGTCTACAAAGTCACCGTCTTCAAGGTACACAATGGTGTTGGTGACTTGCGTCAGTGCGACTGGATCGCTGGCCAGATAAATTTCCTTGTTGTTCTTGCCAATGCCCAGTACCAGTGGTGAACCTTGCCTTGCGGCCACAATGCGGTGAGGGTCGTGTTTGCACATAATAGCTAACGCGTAGGCGCCTTTCAGGTGTGAGCAGGCCAGCTGAACCGCTTCCAGCAAATCGGTTTTCAGGGAAAAATCAACCAGATGGGCAATCACTTCAGAGTCTGTTTCACTGGCGAAATGGTAGCCATTCAAGCGCAGGTATTTTCTGAGTTCTGCATGGTTTTCAATAATGCCGTTGTGAACCACTGCAATATTGCCGGTTTGCAGGCTGTTGCTGCCCGGTCCGTTGCTGAAATGGGGGTGTGCATTGCGTATTTCCGGTGTGCCATGGGTGCCCCAACGGGTGTGTGCAATACCTGACATACCCTGCATTTCCCCGCTGGCAAGTTGTGTGAGTGTTTCCAGTTCAGTGACACGGTTTACCGTTCGCAGTCGCTGCAGGCCGTGGCCTTGTCCCGCTTGCTGCTGTGCACCGTAAACGGCGATGCCGCAGGAATCGTAGCCCCTGTATTCCAGTTGCTTTAAACCGTGAATCAGAATGGGAACAATATTGATATCAGATACCGCACCAACAATACCGCACCCAGTCCACGGTCTCCCTGTGGTTTCTGAAATCTGCCAGGGCCGGCATGCTGTAGAAGCGAAAGGTACCTGTGGAGGCGAGCTGCTTTGCGTGCTGCATCATCGGGTAGAGCACCCGTTTTTTGTCTTGTAACGCGGTCGGATGAAAGTAAAAAAGGCGTGCCACGTGTTGCGTACTGGCATAACTGAACAAGCCTCTGACAAACAATGCCATTTCATTTTCTTCATAGCCGCTCCCCGGCAGGTCATCCATCGTGGCAATGGTGTGGAGGCTGGACACGGGGAATGCCCATAACTGCGGATAGGCCGAGGGTTTTCCGTTTGTATAGGAACGTGTGGGGCCCATGCCATTGTCTGCTGTCGTGTAGTAGGCCTTGAAGCCTTGCTCAGCCAGCCATTGTGTGGACCAGATGGGTTGGTTGCCCATGGGCGCAGAATATGAAACCGCAGGTTTTCCAATGACGCCGCTGATGGTGTCGTTGTTGAGTTTCAAATAAGGCAGGTAGCGTGCCGCATTGCTTTCTGAGACATGGTGGCCGTAGTCGTTGTGGGCCCAACCGCCGTGGTTGCCGATGTCATGGCCTTGTCTGGCTTGACGCCTGAGAAAGCCTTGCATTTCCATATTTTGTGGAATGTTCAGTCCTAGCTTGTCGCCATCAATGTTGTTGTCAGGGCCGGCGGTGACATGAATGGAATAGGGGCCTTGCTTGAACCAGTCCTCTTGTTCAAGTTCCAGCAAGGTGCTGTGCGATGCATTTGAATCCACGTGCAGGTTCAGCACAATGCCACCCACAGCATCCGGTACCGTCAGCAAAATGGGTTGCTTTGCAATCTGGCTTGAAAAATACAACAGGAAGCGGTGCAACAGGTAACCGTCCGAGCGGGTTTTCAAATACCCCAATGCCAAATTTGCAAACAGCACAGTGCCTTTTCCGAACTGGTTCACCGTGACAATGTGATCGCCATCGGCCGACCTTGCATACACCTTGCCGGTGCCTTCGGGTTCGGTGCGGTAGTAGCTGTAAACCAGTTCTTTGTAAGAGTAGGTGGTCAGAATGCCGAACGGTTTTTTCGGTGAGCGAAGGTAGTCAATTTTCCCCGGTTGAATGCCCAGTTCGCGTTCACCTTCGGGTGAGAAAAAGATGGGGCCGTTGGCGGTGGTTTGGTCGCGCAGCGTTTTAAGCATGGCATAGCGAACACCTGTAAGGTCAGACAGCCTCGAATGGTTGATGGCGTAGGCACTGGTGCGTAAGTCCAGCGTGGCTGCGTCAAACGTCACCATCAGTTTGCCGCCTTCCTCCACGTAGTCGTGCAGGCTGGTGATCAACAGGTCCGAGGCTTTGGTGTGAATGGAGTCAGGAAGTATTACCCCAGCCAACCGGGTCTTGTTTGCCACTGCCTTGATGAAGTCATGGTCCGTCATGGTGCTCACGGCAATGCCTTCTTCCTTGAGTGCATCCAGCCACGCCTGGGTTACTGTTTCCGTCAGGCTGTTTTTTTCTGGAATCAGCAAAACAAGCGCCTTGTTTTCCACCTGCGTGGCCTCCACCCCGTTGATGGTGGCAAATATCAGCAGTAGCGCCAGCAATACGGAGGTCAGTGCGAGCGGTCGGTGTTGTTTGCAGAGTTTCCATAAGTCAGCGGTCATACCGCATCCTTAACCACTGGCAAGGTTTGCGGGGTGGGTGTCAAACTGACCAGCCAAGCGTACAAACTGATAAAAATCATGAGGTCAATCAGACTGCCAAAACACAAAAACAGAATGGGCATGAACAGCACAGAAGTGCTTTCCAGTATGAGCGCATGCAGCAAGGCCTTGTGGGGCAGCATTACAGCGAAGTAGCCCAATATCGCCACAATGGCCGCCATGCGCAGCGTGGCCGGTATTTTTAAGATGCCCAAGCCAACTGCCAACATCGGTGCAATGGCCATCATGTAATAGAAACCTACCTTCAGCAAAGACGTGATGTGGCTGGTGACCGTGTAGGGAAAGCTTGCCGGAAAGGCAAAGAAATACAGCACTGAGGTGACTTGAATCAGGCACAGCGCACGCGCAATGATTTTTAGCGGAAAGTAGTCATCGCTAAAAAAGTAGCTGATGGCGTAGATGGCCACGGTTGTGAACAAGGTCAGTGACAACAAGGAATCCGAAGGCGCCACGGAACCGTCTTTAACTACCTCCCAACTGAAGTCAGTGCCGATGTGGGGGAAGTGTTCCCTGATTGAAAGCTCAAGCGCATTGGCCCAAAGTGAAATGATCCATTGCCAAAACTGTGTTATTTCCAGTTTGAAGTGACTCAACAACAGCATGGGCAGCAAGCTCATGAATACAATTTGTCCCAGCGTCAGCAAGTTGATGGGCGCAGCGATGGACAAGGTCGAGGAAGTTTTATTAATCACGGAACGACTCATCACAACTCCCAGAAAATCGAGAGGTTCAAACCCTTGCGCGTGTAGAACGGATTTTTATACTGTTCATAACCCACGTTTGTGCCCCATTGTGGCCCCAACCATTTCCGCATCGAAATGCTGGCTTGGTGACTGGAAAAGTTCGACACGAAGTTTGAGTCGCCCAAGGCCAGCCAGCCTTCGCGTCCCCAACCGTAGCGGCCTGTCACCAGTGTCTGTTTCTGTTGCCCCCAGGTGGCAGCAACAAATTGTTGTGTGGTTTGCACATCGCCCGGGTTGCTGGTGGTGCGCGTAACACCGCCTTGCACCACCCAAGGCGCGTTAAAGTAATAAGTAACACCGATACTTTGCAAGCTGTTGGTGTGACCATCCGGAATTTTGCTGTACCCCAGCCCCAAGGTGCCAATCAGGCTTCTGTCTGCGAGAAACTTTCGGTTAATAAAACCATCAATGCGGTAGTCCGGAAGAAAGTTTGCACCACTGCCCAGCCCCAAGGTCAGCGCGGTGTACCAGTCGTCGTTGAGTGTGATGGTGTCTCCCACCGCCACATAATTGCCGCTTTCATTGAAGCGGTTAATGGCGGCAGCTTCTGCATAAATCAAATGACGGCCGCGTTCGTACAACCCCCGAATTCCGATTTCCCGCCATTGCTTGTAACCAGCGTTAAGCCGGTTGTAGGCAATATAGGTTTCTATTCCTCGCAGCCCTTTTGGGTTGTTGGCTGAAATGTTGGACACGCTTGCATCGGTTGCCGCTGTTGTTGAGGTCGTTTCCTGTAGCGCCACCACGGGTTCTGCCGCCTCTTCCTTGGACTCTACGACTTGGGTCGTTTCATTGGTTTGCTTGCTCTCCTTGGTTTGGTTCAAGACTTCGACGGCTGCGGTCGCTTCAACGGCTGCACAGGCAATGGCCAATGAAATGGCTGTTCGGAGTAATCGCTGTAAATGCGTTTGTGTCATGTTGCGATTCCTTTCAGAGTTGGTTGGTGAGAATGTCGGCAATGCGGCTTGCGGATTTCCCGTCGCCAAAAGGACACACCGGAATCTGCATGGCCTTGTAGGTCCGCTCGTGGTTAAGCAGTACCGAGGCATGTTCAACAATGCTTCTGATATCTGTGCCCACAAGCAAAGCCCCCCCGGCTTTCACCAATTCCTGACGCTCGGTTTCTTCTCTCAAGATCAATACCGGGCGGCTCAGTGCAGACGCTTCTTCCTGAATACCTCCGGAATCCGTGAGGGTAAAAAAGCATTTGGAAAGCAGCGTTATCAACGCCGGATATTCCAGAGGTTCGGTCAGGCACAGGCGGTCTCGGCAAGCCGGGTCAAGCGACTTGAATGCCTCCTGAATGTCTTTGCGAACACTGGGGTTGGGATGCAGTGGCCACACCACGGCGAGGTCTTTGTAGAGCTTGAGCAGCGTTCCCACGGCAGTGGCAATCAGCTTGATGGGTGCCCCCCAGTTTTCCCGGCGGTGTGCCGTGACCAGCAACAAACGCGATGCGCGGTTGCCTTCCATGAAATGACGCACATCGTCTGGCAGAAGTTTCGGAGTGCTCTGGTCTACGGTTTGTTTATGTACCCACAGGGCGCTGTCAATCACCGTATTGCCCACCTGATGTATGCTTTTTTCCGGCAGACCTTCGCGCAACAGATTGTCCTTTGCCTGTTGCGTGGGGGGAAAATGCCAACGTGCCAGGCGACCTATCAGTTCTCTGTTTTTTTCTTCAGGAAAGGGGTCGCGCTGCCCGGTTCTCAATCCGGCTTCAATGTGCGCAACAGGCACGTTGTGGTAATAACCGCCCAAGGCTGCAGCCAGTGCGCTGGAGGTGTCGCCTTGAACCAGGATGACATCCGGCTTTACTTTTTCTATGGTTTTATCCACGCCTTCCAGCAGCTCGGCTGTCAGCCCCGACAGCGTTGGAATTTCGCGCGTCAGTTGCAATTGAAAGTCAGGTCCCATATTGAAAAAATCGTAAAGCGAATAAGCCACCTCTTCATGTTGCCCAGTGTGAAATACATAAATTTTTTCACCTCGCTCTTTCAATATGCGGTGAATGGCTGACATTTTTATAATCTCGGGACGGGTGCCCATGCAGGCCAGGTAAGTTTTCATTTGCGCAAAAGGTCCTTGGGTTGTTTTTCATTGAATACGGGTAGAACCTGAGCCACCACTTCATCGGTGAGCGTCCAGTTGTTAAGGTGTCTGAAGGGCAGTGCAGCCTTTTGCCACATGCGAACGGTTTTCATGTCCTTTTGCTGATAGGCGGTCATGGCAATCAAACCCCACGGATAGTCGTTCTTGATTTGCAACAACCAGTCATCGCGGTAGGTTTTCATCCAGTTCGTGTAGTAGCGGCGGTTACCACCTTTGATCAGCGGGAAATGAACAATTAGCGGGTAGATTTGTGCGGCTGCATGCGGATAGAACTTGTTGTCCGCAGGGGCTGCTTCCTGATTGCTGACCCGGTAAGTCTTGGTGTTTTCATCCCAAAACGCCTTTTGAATGCTGCTGGCCAGCACGGGCGAGTGGTAGTAGGTCCAAACCTCAAGGTTGTCCATGAACAAACTGTGCGGTGTTTTTTTAGACACCTCGAACAAACCCGTGCGCTTGTTTTGCAAGTCAGAGAGTTGTTGCTCCGCCCGTTGCATGCTTTCTGCATAATGTGGCACCAACCGCTGCTGCTCCACGGGCAGTTGTTTCATGAATTTCAGCCACAGGGCCAGAGTGGAATCATCGGCATCGGCGGTCTGGCAAACTTCCCACCTGTCGTTGCGTTTGCAATACCGGTTGATGCGGTGATCTGTGTGGTAGCGTTGTGTCAGCCATTGCGCCCATTTCAGCGAATGGTTGGAAATATCCAAGCCGAAAGACTTGGCCAGCAACAAGGCCTGATGCGTAAAGTAAGGGTCAACCACATCGCCGCCGCGCAACACGGTAATGGCACCGGAGGGCTCAACAAAGCCGGTTAGATCCAGCGTTTTCGCGTGGGCCCAGGGGCTGGAGAGCAAGCCCAGTTTAAGTACGCCGGGAATAAACAATCTTCTGCTGAGTTTCATGCTGTAGCCTCCTTGACCATGCCTGCATCTCTTGCCCAAACCGTGCCGTGTATGACGCAGCCTTGTTCAACCAGCATGTGATTGGCACTCACTGTGGTGGGTTTCTGGGCTGTACCAATGGACACTTGCGGTTCAATGCGCAGTTGTGTTGCCGCCAACACCGGACCATTGATTTTTGAATCGGTTTTGATATGGATGGACTCGTCGCAGAACACCGCACCTGCAATGATTGTGCGGCTTCCCACGCGCAGGCCTTGACGTGCCTTCAGGTCGCCTTGTATCAAACAGTCGTCGCCCACCGACAAGGTGCCCGTCACAATCAGTGAGCCCTCATAAAAGGTTGCATTCGGTATCTGGAAATCACCAACGATGCGCAAACCATTTTTTCCCCAACGGGTGGCGTTGCCGGGGTTCAGTACCGTCAGCGCTGCATAAGGTTCTGTGCACAAGGCGGGCAGGATATTGGCACCGAAATAAATGCTGGGTGCATCCAGTCGCTGAAAGTGGCAGCCTTTGCCTATCTCGATACTGTCGCTTGCGGCCACATCTTCAATGGCAGTGGTACGTTCACTTAAACGGATGTGCGCCATTTTTTGAGAAAGCCCGGCTTTTGGTTTTTCCTGGGCGATGTTGCAAAATTCCAGTGCGGTGTCGTCAGACGGGTATTTCCATTCCCGCCATGTCGGGTAAAAAGGCAACAGCAGCAGTACCAGACTAAACAGCAGAAATGCGGCAGTGATGATGAAGAGTGCAATGTTCATGAGGACACCTGTTTGCGATAGCGAGCCGTTTTGTGCCACACCAGTTCTCGTTGTCTGAAACGCTCAAACACAACTTCCACCAATGCAGAAGACACAGAAAACAGGCTGGAACAGAAACACAACACTTGTATGGGCAGCAGACGTATGCGCTTGCGGTGTCCATCGAGCAACACGGCCAATGCAGTCTGAAAAAATGCAGAGAAGCTCCCCAGCGCACCATAAAAAAGCAGTACACCCAAAGGCAGGAACAAGGTCATCAGTGTCAGGGAATTCAGGTAGTACATGGCCACCACCAAGCCCCAACCCAGAAGCAACAGCGGTTGGATCAGGAACACCTGCATCAGCATCAAGCCGTCAATGCGTTCACGCAGACTTACGTAGCGGCTGGTCAGCAACGCCATCCACTGGCTGAGCAACACCTGGTTGTGCCCTTTGGCCCAGCGGTGTACTTGCCGCATGCGCACAGACCATTCTTCCGGCACTTCTTCATAGCAGTGCGCCTGATTGTTGTAGACGGTTTTCCATCCACCGATCAGCAAGCGAAAGGTGATGTCGGTGTCTTCTGCCAACACATCGTCTGCCCAGCCGCCAACGGCTTCAACTGCAGACAACCTGACGCCGCCAACCGTGCCACCGTACTGTGGCACCAGTCCCATGTTCATCCGTGCTTGCTGATCCACTTGGTAGCCTGCTGAGCGCTCCAGATCAAGCATGCGGGTCAGCAAATTGGTGCTCACATTTTTTGGTACGACATGCCCCATCACGGCACCCACCTCGGGGTCAAAGAAGGGGGCTACCAATTGTTTTAAAAGTGATGGGTCCGGGGTGTAGTCGGCATCAAAAATAATGACAATATCGCCCTCTGCGGTTTGCATTGCATCTTTAAGTGCCGCGGCTTTTCCGGCCTTTCCGCTGCTGCGGTGAAACGCTTGAATGCGGCCGGCGTAGCGGTTTACATGCTCATCAATGATTTTTGCGGTGCCGTCGCTTGAGCGGTCATTTACAGCCACAATCTTGAGTTGTTCTGCGGGGTAGTCTGCTGCCAGCAGGGCTGTCATGCAGTCTGCAATAACGCGCTCTTCATTGTGCGCGGCAATGAACACAGTAAGTTTCGGCCAGTCGCCACAGGTGATGCGGTTGTAGATGCAATCGCCGTGCGAGTACAGCCGGTTCAAGGAAAAAAGGGCCTGCCTGATGCCGTAGAGCAACATCAAGACAACAATGCAACTGAGCAAGAGAATCAGATAGAAACCCAGCGGTTGTGTTGCATGATCGCTGGGTCAGCGATCTTCGCGAGAGAAGAAGTTGGGGTCATAGTCCACCTATTTGCTGTGAAGCCGAATTATTGGTGGTCTATGAGGTGGGGTCTGTTGTTCTACTAACTTTGGACGTTTGGTTTAGTTGGTTGCGCCTTCCACCGCAAAACGTATGTGCTCCGTGCTCAAGCCGGCATTGCAAAGTTGAATCAGTTCAATGGCAAAACCTCTGAGATATTTGTCTTTTTTGACTGCAATCACAGACTGATTGGTTGCAAAAAGATGCTTGCAATCCAGCATTTTCAAATCGGAATCTTTTTTTGCATCAAAAGCCATGGGCGCCACAATACCGATGCCCATGCCGAGTTCCACGTAGGCTTTGATGACATCGGCATCCAGTGCTGAAAGCACCACATGGGGCGATAAATTGCAGTCTGCAAACGCCTTGTTGATCAAGGCCCGGCCTGTGTACCCTTCCTGATAGGTAACGATGGGGTATTTTGCAATTTCACTGAGGGTGAGTTCTACCACTTGCAACAACGGGTGCCCGTTCGGAACAATCACTGCATGGTGCCATTCATAAAACGGAAAGCAGGCCAGGTCTTCCATTTCTGTAAGACGTTCTGTAGCAATGCCGATATCTGCATCCCCCCGTATCAGCAACTGTGCAATTTCCTGTGGGCTGCCTTGCTGCAGCGCCAGTTCAACCTGTGGAACGCGCTGCTTGAATTCCGCCACAACTTTGGTGAGCGCATAACGTGCTTGCGTGTGTGTGGTGGCCACCACCAGTTGGCCCGTGTTCTGATTTGCAAAGTTTTCAGCCACGCGCCGTATGTTTTGCATGTCCGCCACTATGCGTTCAACAAACACCTGTACCTGCTGCCCCGGGGGCGTTAAACCCAGTATGCGTTTGCCTTTGCGTTCAAACAGTTCAATGCCCAGTTCGTCTTCCAGGTCCTTGATGTGCTTGCTGACACCCGACTGTGAAGTGAACAAGGCATTGGCCACCTCAGTGAAATTGAAGTCGCGTCGTTTTGCCTCTTGCAAAATACGCAATTGCTGAAAATTCATACCATCACTTTCTGTTGTGTTTCACCTGCTTGCACAAGCGGTTCCGGGCCTTCTTCATGGTTCAAAAACCAGCGCACAAATTCATTGGCGGGGTGGGCTTGAATTTCATGCGGCGAACCGATCTGTTCTACTTTGCCATGGTTCATCAAAACAATCTGGTCAGCCACTTCCATGGCTTCGTCCTGATCGTGCGTTACAAAGATACTGGTGATACCCAGATCATCATGCAGCCTTCTCAGCCATGAGCGCAGTTCTTTTCTCACCCTGGCATCCAGCGCACCAAAAGGCTCGTCAAGCAATAATACGCGGGGTTCAACTGCGAGTGCGCGGGCCAGTGCAATGCGTTGGCGCTGACCGCCCGACAGTTGCGAGGGAAAGCGGTCTGCCAGCCAGTCGAGCTGCACCAGAGAAAGCAATTCCATCACACGCTGCTTGATCTGCGATTCAGTGGGGCGCACCTTCTTGGGTTTGCAGCGCAAACCGAAAGCCACATTTTCAAACACCGACATGTGTCTGAAAAGTGCATAGTGCTGGAATACAAAGCCAATGTTTCTCTCCCTCACATGCAGATCGGAGGCGTCGTTGTCTTCCAGGTAAACACTGCCGCTGTCTGCCTGCTCCAGCCCTGCGATAATGCGCAGCAGCGTGGTTTTTCCGCAGCCGGAAGGCCCCAACAGCGCCACCAGATGACCGGAGGGAAAGTTCAGCGTAATGTCGTTGAGGGCTTTGAATTCACCAAACCCTTTGGTGATGTTTTCTACACGTATGCTCATTGTAAATTTCCAAGTCTTTCCACCAGGCTTTTAATCACCAAGGTCAGCACTGCCAGCAAAGCCAGCAGGGAAGCCACTGCAAATGCGGCGGCAAATTGATATTCGTTGTAAAGCACTTCAACATGCAAAGGCAGTGTGTTGGTGTACCCGCGAATATGACCGGACACAACAGACACCGCACCGAATTCGCCCATGGCGCGTGCGTTGCAGAGAATGACCCCGTAGAGCAAGCTCCATTTGATGTTGGGCAAGGTGATCTGAAAAAACATTCGCCAACCCGATGCACCCAGCACCAATGCGGCTTCTTCCTCTTGCTGGCCTTGCGACTGCATGAGCGGAATCAGTTCACGGGCCACAAAAGGCAGGGTGACAAACAAGGTGCTCAGCACAATGCCGGGTACTGCGAAGATCACTTTATAGTCGTAGGTTTCCAGCAGCGGAGCAAACCAGCCCTGTGCACCAAACAACAAGACAAACATCAGCCCCGCAATCACCGGCGACACTGAAAACGGCAGGTCTATGAAGGTGATCAAGGCCTGTTTGCCACGGAACTGAAACTTTGCAATGGCCCAGGCGGCAGCAACACCAAACACCACATTGAGCGGCAATGCAATGGCGGCTGTCAGCAAGGTCAGTTTAATGGCCGACTTTGCATCCTCATCAACCAGCGCCGCAACATAAACGTCCCAACCTTTTTTCAGTGCTTCAAAAAACACGGTGAACAGCGGAGCCAACAGCAGCAAACCAAAATAGGAGAGAGCCAGTACGATCAGCAAAACCTTTAACCAGGTCGGGTCACGCGTGGCGGCCAGTTTTTCATGGCGTGTTTTCATGCGACACCTCCGTGACGTTTCAGTGACCAATGCTGCAAACCATTGATGAGCAGCAGCAATACAAAAGAGATGCTCAGCATGATGGTTGCAATGGCGGTAGCGCCAGCGTAGTCGTATTGTTCAAGGCGTGTGATGATCAGCAATGGCGCAATTTCGGAAACAAAAGGCACGTTACCGGCGATAAAAATAACAGAACCATATTCGCCTACTGCTCTGGCAAACGCCAATGCGAAGCCGGTCAGCAGGCCGGGAATGAGTGCAGGCCACACCACTTTGGTGAAGCTTTGCAAACGGCTTGCACCCAGACTTGCGGCGGCTTCTTCATATTCGGTTTCAAGATCTTCCAGTATGGGTTGTACGCTGCGCACCACAAACGGCAGTCCGATAAAACTCAATGCAATTGCAATTCCCAAAGGCGTGAATGCAATTTTTATGTCGTATTGTGCAAACCATGCACCCACAATACCGTTGGGTGCATAGATGGTGGTCAGTGCAATACCCGCCACAGCAGTGGGCAAGGCAAACGGCAAATCCACCATTGCATCGACCACGGATTTCAACGGGAAACTGTAGCGCACCAGCACCCAGGCCAATATTGTGCCGAACACCGCATTCAGGCTTGCACCCAGCAGCGAGGCACCAAAGCTCAGTTTCAGGCTGGCTACCACGCGTTCATCCGTCAGAACGGCAAAAAAGCCTTGCCAACCGAGTTGTGATGTTTTGATGAGAACGGCCGAAACCGGTAAAAAAACCATTAACGATAAATATAGCAGCGTCAGTGCCATGGCGCCTTTAAAGCCAGGCAGAACGCTGCGTTTTAGAATGAGCTTCACATTGTTTTCCAGAGAGTGGTTTAACGTTTGAGGTAGATTTGGTCGAAGACGCCGCCATCGGAGAAATGCGTTTTTTGCGCTTCTGTCCAACCACCAAAAACATCGTCAATGTCGAACAGTTTCACGTTGCCGAATTGCTTTGCATATTTGGCTGCAACCGCTTTGCTTTGGGGGCGGTAATAATGTTTTGCCGCAATTTCCTGAGCTTCGCTGGAATACAGATATTCCAGATAAGCCTGCGCCACTGCACGTGTTCCTTTTTTGTCCACATTCTTGTCAACCACGGCCACCGGGGGTTCCGCCAGAATTGACAGGGAAGGGGTCACCAGTTCGAATTTGTCGACGCCCAGCTCCTTGACAGCCAGATAGGCTTCGTTCTCCCATGCAATCAGCACATCACCGATGCCGCGTTCTGCAAACGTGGTGAGCGAGCCCCTGGCGCCGCTGTCCAGAACCCTGACATTTTTATAGAGTGCAGAAACAAATTCTTTGGCTGTTGCCGCACTGCCTTGTGGCTGACGAAGCGCGTAGGCCCAGGCCGCCAGATAGTTCCAACGTGCACCGCCCGAGGTTTTCGGGTTGGGTGTCACTACTTCGATATTGGGTTTAACCAAGTCGCCCCAATCCTTGATGCCTTTGGGGTTGCCCTTTTTAACTAGAAACACGATAGTGGACGTGTAGGGTGATGCATTGTTGGGCAGGGCTTTTTGATAGTCTGGTTTTAGTAGTCCACGTTGTGCAATGGCGTCAATGTCGTAGGCCAATGCCAGTGTCACAACATCAGCATCCAGACCATCAATGACCGAACGGGCCTGTTTTCCGCTGCCGCCATGGCTTTGCTTTACAGAGACGCTTTGGCCGGTCTTGGTTTTCCAGTGGGCTGCAAACGCCTTGTTGTAATCTTGGTAGAACTCTCGTGTCGGGTCATAGGACACATTGAGCAAGGTAACTTCATTTTTGTTTTGTGCATGGCTGGCCAATGGCATGACGAGCAAAGACAATGCAAATAGCAGGGGAATTTTTTTCAGGGATTTTTTTAAGGACACTGACAACATCTGCTTCACCGCTTTGTGGTTTGGAAGCGGTATTTAATAGAAGTTTGTCGGGGAAATGAAATAAGAAAAACCGAATTGCTTATGCGTTTTTCTGATATGTCTTGTCTGTGTTCAAAGGCGCAATCAACAGGTTCAACTGTTGCATGAATTCATCGACAGAGGCGCCCTTGGTTAAAATTTGAAACCGGCTTTGTTGGTTCAGTAAACTTAATTGGTGGCGGTCACCGCAAAAAATCAAGACGGGTACAGAAGCATGCACTTCGTTGCGGAGGAATTTAAGCACTTGTTCGGGGTCTGCATCGGGCAGGTTTAAATCAGCAATGATGTAAGAGGCTGCACAACTGCGATTGGCCTCCTTTAATTCACCTAAGCGCTCAAAAGACATCAGGTGCACGGTGTCCGGCAAATGCAGGGACATCCAGTCGGAGGTGGTCTCCCGGAGCTCATGGTTGTCTTCCAAATAATACAAACGCTTCTTTTCTTGCATGCGAAACTTCACCTGCCTGCCTAATCTGAGAGTAAGCATAGGTTGTTTATGTTGAAAAGGAAACCTATTCTCCGGGGTTTTCCTAGAGTAAATAATCGGTTTTTCTCAAGCAAAATGCCGCTTTTCAAAAATTTCGGTTTACACTGCAAAAAAATAAAAGATCAGAGACCGCTATGTCTGTTCGCAAAGCCTTGTTTCCTCGAAGAATTCAACACAATTCATTGCTACTTGCCCTGCTGGCTGTGGCGGCTTGTTCACCTGCACCTAATCAGAATGAATTGACTGAAAGCAGGCTCAGTGAGTTCGTTCAAAAAAGCAACGCGCAACTGGCGAAATCACACGATTTTTCTGACCCGGCCAGTTTTGCCGACGCACGCCGCGGGTTTATTGCAGCACCTGACGGGCAAATCAAGGACGAAACCGGCAGGGTGATTTGGGACTACAACGCCTTTGCTTTTTTAGAGGGTGAGGCTCCTGATTCTGTGCACCCCGGCTTGTGGCGGCAGGCGTTGCTCAACAACCATATTGGCTTGTTCAAGGTGTCTGAAGGCATTTGGCAGTTGCGTGGCTTTGATTTGGCCAACATGACGCTGATACAAGGCAAGACAGGCTGGATTGTAGTGGACCCACTCACCACCCGGGAAACCGCCAGTGCTGCCATTGCTTTTGCACGCAAGCATTTGGGTCAGCAGCCGGTGACTGCGGTGGTGTTTACCCACAGCCATGCAGATCACTTCGGCGGCGCCCTGGGCGTTGTTTCAGCCGAGGCGTTGAAGACTGGAAAAATTCCGGTGATTGCGCCTGTGGGTTTCATGGAGGAGGCCACCAGTGAAAACATTCTGATGGGCAATGCCATGGGCATTCGTGCCGTACTCATGTATGGTTCGCGCCTTCCACGCAATGTGGAGGGTTTGGTGGACAACGGTTTGGGCAAGGCGGTTGCTTTTGGCAACATTGGTTTGTTGCCGCCGACCGAATTAATCAGTGAACCGCACCAAAGCCTGCGCATAGATGGTGTGCAGTTTGTATTCCACAACGTGCCCGGCAGCGAGGCACCGGCTGAATTTACATTTGAATTGCCCGAATTGCAGGCCTACTGCGGTTCCGAGTTAATGAGTCACACGCTGCACAATCTCTACACCCTGCGCGGTGCAAAAGTTCGCGATGCCTTGAAATGGTCTGATTATCTGGGGGCATCGCTGCAGCATGCAGCGCGGTCGGAAGTGGTTTTTAATTCCCACCACTGGCCGGTGTGGGGGCAGGCCAATATTGTTAATTTCATCAGCAAGCAGCGCGATGTTTATCGCTATATTCACGACCAAACCGTGCGGCAAATGAACGCAGGCCTTACCGGATCGGAAATAGCGGAAACGCTGCAATTGCCTGCGAGTTTGCAAAATCATTTGAATGTCCGCGGTTATTACGGCACGGTCAAGCACAATGTGCGGGCGGTATACCAACATTATCTGGGCTGGTTTGATGCCAATCCGGCCAATCTTGATGCCTTGCCGCCAGCGCAGGCGGGTGCACGCTATGTGGCGCTTGCCGGTGGCGCAGAAAAAATGCGTGCTGCGGCGCAAGTGGACTATGACAAAGGCGATTTCCGTTGGGCCGCGGAATTGCTGAAACATGTGCTGCATGCAGATGCAAGAGACGAGGCGGCGCGTGCCTTGCAGGCCCGCACCTTTGAACAGATGGGTTTCATGGCGGAGTCCACCGCGTGGCGGAATTTTTATCTCACTGGTGCTGTTGAGTTGCGGGAGGGGCCTGCGTCGAGCGGCATAGACCGTAAAAAATTTGTTGAAATGTTGCAATACACACCCATTGAACGGTTTCTGGAGGCCATGGCGGCCTCATTGAATGGCCCGAAAGCGTCAGAGTATCCGCTGCGTATTAACCTGACCTTTACAGATTTGAATCAGAACTATGTGTTGCACATTGAAAATGGTGTGTTGCACTTTCAAAAAGCGCCGCCCAACCCACAGGCAGACGCTGGCCTGGCATTGACCAAGGCTTTCTTTTTGAAAATGATGACGGGTGAGGCGGGGCCGAAAGACTTGTTGTTGTCTGACCAGACAAAAATATCAGGCAGTCAGGTCAGTTTGATCCGGTTCTTTTCCCTGATCGAAAAACCGCCGAAACAGTTTCCGGTGGTTACTCGTTAAAGTGAGGTAACTTGTTTTCTTCGGTGCTTAGGCGGTTGGGCAGTTTAAGGGTGAACCGGCTGCCGCTTTCCAGTTCGGGTTGCGATTCCACACCCAAACGCGCTCCCAGCAGGTTCACGCCATTTTGCACAATGGTGAGTCCAAGCCCCAAACCCTGAATGTCGCGCGCATTTTCTGCGCGTTGGTACGCGTTGAATAACCGTTCCTTGAATTCCAGAGGAATTCCGATGCCTTCATCCTGTATTTCAATAACGGTGGTTTCCCCACCATTGTTCGTGTCTGCGGGTTCGCTGGATACCCGTATGAATACCCGGCCCGCCAATGCAGGCGTGTATTTGATCGCGTTGGAAATCAGGTTGTTCAACACCATCTCCAAGGCCAACCTGCGCACGTGCAGCAAGGTGCTGGACGCGGGGATTTCAAGCACCACCTTGCTGTCGCTGTCGCCATACCTGTGGGTGTATTTTTCAACAATCTGGGCGATGAAGGTATTGAGCTCCACATCTTCAATGGGCATGTCGTCTGCTGTTTCTTCGCTTCTTGCATAGGTCAGCGTGTCCATCAGGTAGTCAAGCGCCAATCCTGAAGCCACCTTTACGCGGTCTATGGTTTTCAGGGTGAATTCATCCAACGCTTCCTGCTTGGCCCGCCGCTGCATTAACTCGGCACTCATCATGATGGTGCCCAGCGGCGTTGCCAGGTCGTGTCCGATAATACGCAGTGCCTTTAGTTGCCGCAGTTTGGAGGAGCTGAGAGTATCCTTCTCGGTAATCTCGTCGGTGATGTCCACTTTGGAGCCATAAAAATACAGTGGCAAGCCGTTGGCTTCACTCCAGTGGGCGAACACTTCGCCACGCACGGTTTTCCAGCCACCGTACCCATCGCTTACGCGGGTCACCACCTTGAAAAAGGGAATTTCCCGCTTGAGGTAACGCATCAATTCTTGGGTCACCATCTCAAAGTCTTCCGGGTGCAGCGTGGCGTTCAAATAGCCGATGACGCAGGGAGAGACGTCAAGATCAGGGTTTCGGCCTCTAAGTCTTGAACTCGACGACAAAAACATACTGCCGCGTTCCAGGTCCAAAGAACCCAAGCCTTTACGGTGCCCGGTCGCACGCCAAAAAAATATGGAAACATTGGTTTTTTCAAGCGCAGCGCTCACCAAGCGGGTGGTCTCCATCGCCATACCGGGTCCGCGTGGTCCGGGGGAGTCTTTCGTCCAGGCCAATTCGTCTTGAATTTTCAAGGTTTGTGCACGGCTGTGGACAGATAAAAAATAGCTGTAAACCGTACAGGCAAACGAAGTGGCTGCAAATAGCCACCCTGGTTCATGCGAGGTGTTCAGGCTGTGCAACAACAAAAGCAACAGCACATCAAACACGATACAAGCCAACAAGAAGCTGTTTTTTGGGTTCTTGCACCAGTGGACAAAACTTTTTACTGGAATTGACCTTAAATAGTGGGTGTCGTTTATACCCAGAGAAACTGTGGCCAGCCGTAAAATGGCATAAAAAAGCACTGCAAACAAGGCTGAGGCCAACAACTGCTGCGGGTAAACCTCCCAGACATTCAAGCGAAGCAGGTTCAGTAAAGAAGTGTCAAACCCAAACAGCAGTGCAGGCAGCATCACCATGGCCAGCCACATTTTTACGCTCAGGTCGTTTTTTATCAAAGTCCAAGCCACAGCGCCTGCCATCAGGCCGCAAGCGGCCACGTAACCTGCGACATACCCTGTACTAAACAGCCATTGCGACAACTCAGGTGCTTCTACTGCCCAAAGCACAAGCTTGAAAATACTGATACCCAAGCCGCCCCATAAAAACCCTATTTTGAGTAACTTTCCGAAGCCGGCTTTTTCTGGTTTCCACAGCAACTTTTCCCATTCGCGGGCAGCGGCATACTGAGCCAACACGACAAGCGTGAAAACCAGCAGAGACAACACGGCAAGAGAAGGAATGGAAAGCATTAAGATGTGAAATCCTCGAAAACCTATGAATGGATGAAGTATAAATTCCCAAGCACTGTTTCCTTGCCTTGTTTCATGGAGGAAAGCATCTAATGGATTAGTATTAAACGTTTCTTTTCAGCGGAATTTGAAACCAGAATCTTGAACCCACCCCAAGTTGGCTGGAAACACCCACCTCGCCATTCATGGCCTTGGCGAGGCGTTTTACAATCGACAAACCCAGACCTGAGCCTTCTTCATTCGACTCGGTTGCGTTTTGTAACCGTGTGTGGGCCTTAAACAGGCGTTGCTGGTCTGCAACAGAAAGCCCGGGGCCGGTGTCAGACACTGTGAACGTCCATAAATCGCTGTCTTTGTCGATTTCCTGCTTTATGGTGGCCAAGCGGATGTGTCCTGTGCTTGTATATTTCACCGCATTGCCCAGCAGGTTTGACAGCATTTGCCGCAGGCGAGCGGAGTCTCCCAAGGCGAGAGTGTTCAATGCTTCACTGTGTTCAACAATTAAGGCCAAGTGCTTTTGTTGCGCGGCCAGCTCGAACAGGTTGGCAGTGTCATGCACCAATTCGCCTACCCAAAATGGATTTTCCACCACGCAGATTTCGACTGATTCCATTTGCGTGGTGTTGAGCATGTCGTTTAGTAGGTTCAACAGGCTTGCCGTTGAAGTGTCGATGGCTCTTAAATAGCGTTCTCTTTTTTCCGCGCTGATGCGGGGGTCTTTCAGCAGTTCAATGGCGGTTCTGATGCCCGCCATGGGGGTTCTGATTTCGTGCGACATCATGTTCAGAAAACCATCTTTGGCCCGGTTGGCTCGGTCTTTGTCGCCCAGCGCTTTTTCCAAGGCCTCGTTGTTGGCTTGCACAGAGGCCAGCGCCATTTCATTGCGCGTTTGCAGCGCGCTGCCAATGAAGTAACTGATCATGTAGAGAGCCACCAATTGCGCCATGGTGTTGGTGGCGGGTGAAAACGGTTTGTTTTGTAGGGCAGGCAGGCCGTTGAACAATTCCAGCGTGAACAGGCCAACCAACAGTGCACAGTTCATGAGGGTGAGTAAGCGGCTCCAACGTTTGCCCAACGAAAAACTTGCGATCAAGGTGATCACCGACAAATTCATCACCAGCGGTGCCTTGATACCCAAGCCCAGGAAAATTGTGGTGTAAATGACCAGCAGCAGCACTGTGCCCATTAAAATACAGGCCGCCAACGTTGAGCGTCCCTTTTTTGCAAACCAGAAAGCAGAAAGGCCTGCGGTGAGCCCCACCCCGCAATTGGTCAGAAATCGCTGTGCGATTTCAACGCCATTGATAATTTGATAGAGGGTTAGGCCCGTGTAAAAACAAACCAAAAGCAGAAACAAGAGCGAGAGCTTAAAAATTACCCTCCGGTTGGTTGCCTGTGCCAAGTTGGTTTGAAAGTTCAAGTTCATGCCCTTTGTAGCTCAGGGGCAGTTGATGCCAAGGGTATGGAAAAGTGAAAGCAGGCACCTGCTCCCGGATGGCTATCCACCCCGACCTCGCCACCCATGGCTTGCGCCAGTCGCTTTACCAGCATTAGGCTAAGTCCTGAGCCTGCGGTCTGATTTTCATTGTTGTGGTGTACTTGTGAAAATCGGTTGAACAATTTGCTTTGGTCTTCAAGGCTAAGTCCGGTACCCGTATCGGTGACTGAAAACGTCCACCATTTCTTGTTTGCATGGCCTGCTCTGGAGGAAATCCGTACATGAACAGAGCCGTTTTGCGTGTACTTAAACGCGTTGTCCAGTAGCTTGCTCAGCATTTGTTGCAAGCGGTTCAGATCTGCCACCAAGGTCACAGATTCCTCGTCTTGAACGCTCCAAGTGAGCGCCAGACCTTTTTTTTGCGCTTCAAGCGCGTAGGGCGCCACCGTTGTTCGCAGGCAGGCGTGCAGGTTGAACGGCTCAGGTTGCAACGTCAGTGAGCCCATGTCCAGTTTTGCGGTGTCCAGCAAATTGTTCACCAGTGCCAGCAGTGTTTTGCTGGAATCGTCCAGAATGTCGAGGTATTTACCCTTCATGGCTTCGTTGGCCTTGGGGTGTTGGAGCAAGGCAATGGCGGTACGTATGCCAGCCATGGGGGTTCGGATTTCATGCGACATGGTAGCCAGAAACCTGTTTTTTGTTAGCGCAGCGATGTCGCTGTCTGCTGCAGCAATTTGCAACGCCTGGTTTTTGCGCTCGGCTTCCGCCAGCGTCAGATCACTGCGTTCTATAAATGCGCGACATAACAAATAACAGCTCACAAGCCCGGCGATGTTGGATGCCAGCACAACCCCGTAGTTAGGCTGAAAATCTGCGGTGGCGCCGGTAATCAACCCGTAACTTTCCAGCAACCAAAGCGCAATAACCAGACAAACGCCCCCGGCTGTAAGTTTCCGGGCGGCAGCACGCCCGGAAACAAAAATGCTCATGAGGATTAAAGAACCGAGCAAGGGAAATGCCGCTGCCTTCACGCCGTAGCCCACCGCCAGTGCGCCAATCAGCATGGCACCGCACAGGCAGAGCATCAATACCAGAACGCTTTGATTCAAGCGGTTGCGGTAGGCCAGAACCGCGCTTGCCAGGGTGCCCAACGTAATAAAGCCGAAGTTAATGAGCACCATGCCATTGGGGGTTTGTTCGCGCCAAATGGTGTAGCCGGCCATTAGCATGGCAACAATGCCACCGCAGGACAGAAATGCAGAAGCCCCCATCAGGGTTTTCCTGTCCAGCGAAAGTAGCAAGTGAGGGAGGGAGCTGTTTTTCAAGATTCTTGAATAGAGATGCGGGGTGTCTTACAAACTTCAACAAACTAAATTTTATCATTTGTGAAATAAAAGAGTGAAGTGTATTTTACAAGTTGAGTGTTTTTTAGTGTGTGGTCTTTAAACTGATTTACAAAGGATGGCATTTTCGAGGGATAAATTGTAAACTCAATAAAATACTTTAAGATACATTCTAATGCATCCGTATCAATCTTCGCTGCTCATTGCCTTGTTGCTATTGCTGCCATTCCAAATGGTGGCGGCGTATGCATGGCTGAAAGTGCTTCATGCGAAAACCACGCCTGACATTGCGAAAAACAGTGTGAAGGCAGGGTTGTGCTGGGGTGGCTTGGGTATCGGTATGCTGAAGCTTGTTTTTTTACATCACTCTGGTGTGCTTGAATCGCTTGCTTTGCAGCCTTCGGTGTTCTTGTTTTTGTATTGGCTGGCCTGTGTCGGGCTGACAACCCTGTTTGTTTTTCTCACCCGCATTTATTGGTTCAACACCCTTGTGGTGTTGTTCATTGCCACTTTGGGTTCGTTGTTTTTCTGTTTTGACATACCGCTCATGCACTGGCTTTCAACAGGTGTCTGGTCGGCTTCGCATTGGCTGCTCTTCTTGTTTCCGGTTTTCAGTGCCTTGTTCTACAACATTTTCCGCTTGGCCATGAGCCATTTGGTGGTTCATGCCATTGACTTTGAAAACTTCACGTTCAAGGAGTTCCTGCAGCGTGCCAACACCAAAGGTGAGGGCAACCCTTTTCGCCTCTTTGCGCTGGCCTGTCTGGTGTTTGATGTGTTTGTGGTGGTGACCCTGCTTCAAATGGATGCGCTGCACGCAGTGGAAGGGGCTTCCTTGGGCGAGGCTGCCAACGCTGTGAGCCCTTGGCTCAGCGACCCCAGTGCGTTGGCGATGAGCATGGGTTTATCGGTATTTTTCGCCTCTTTCATGGCAGACAGTTGCCGTTTAAGGGGGGCTGCCAATGCTGAACACCTGCTGCAGCAAAGCAAGGAACTGTTTTCAGGGCAGGCACGGGTAGCGCTTGAAATTTCCCGGCAAATTGCTTCTGCCTTGGGCAGCACGCAAGTGCATGTTT
>JAJTDO010000025.1:26749-62811 GCA_021300475.1 Burkholderiales bacterium
ACACAATCTGGGTTCTTTGGACCTGACCACAGGCCTGACCCATTTGTCTGACACTTTTTCTGAGTTCGGCATTGCTTCCAGCGACGCCCAGCAACTGAATATACTGGAGTTGTGGCAGCGCATTGTGCACCCGGAAGACTTTCCCGTTTTGAAGGCCACTCTGGAAGCCTACCTTACCCGCGAAACAGACACTTTCAAGCGTGTGGTCAGGGCATTGATGCCCGGCGACAATGAGGCCGTGGTGCGACTGCAGGGGTGTGCGGTCTGGAGCAGTCTGAACAACCAGCCCTTGTTGTTTGAGGGCACGCAAATCGATATTACCGAAGAATCATTGGAAAACTTTCAGTTGGGGCGTTCCCGCAGGCGGCAGTCGCAGGCGCTCAATATTATCGGGCACGACCTGGGCACGCCGTTGGCATCAATTTCCATGTCTGCAGACCTTTTGCTGGCACAGTCGGACAGGCTGGAATTAAATCCGATGGTCAGCCGCTACTTAAAGAACATCAAGACCGCCAGCATGAACGCCAGGGAATACCTGGACTCCACCTTGCTGTATGCCCGCGGTGAAAATGAAAGCAAGTCTGACGGGCTGCAGGATGTTGCAGCCAAGGACTTTGTTCGCAGCATTGTATTGAAACATTTGGACCGTTATTCCGCCGCGTCAGACAAAGTGCAAATCGAAGTCGACAACCGCCTGGTGGTTAAAAAAGTGCGGCGGTTTGCATTGGAAATGGTGATGAACAACCTGATTTCCAACGCAGTGAAGTACGCGCCGCTGCCAGGCTCAAAGGTGAAGGTCACTGTAAAAACAGCCGAACCGGGCGAGCACCCGATCTTTTCTGAGAAAGCAGCCACCATTATCGAGGTGCACGATGAAGGCATTGGCATTCCTGAGGAATTTCGAATCAACCTTTTCAGTTCCTATGCCCGTGCAGGCAATGTAGACGATTTACCCGGTTTGGGCTTGGGTCTCACCATTGTCAAGCAGGGCTGCGAAATGCTGGAAGCGCACCTTGAAGTGAAAAGCAAACCCGAGCTTGAAAAAGGCACTTTATTCAGGTTGGTGCTGCCTTGCGAATCGATAATTGCTTAACCACGCACCGGCGCTGACCAACACCAAACCCAACACCACCCAAGGCGACAACGCCTCATTGAGCAAAGGCACCGCAGCGACACCGGCCAAGGCCGGTATCAAAGCCATCAGGGTGCCCAAGCGGGTGGGGCCTATCAAGGCCACGGTTTTTACAAACAGCACCATTTGAATGGTGGTGGCAAACACCCCCTGGTAAATGGCCTGCAGTGCCACGGTTTGCAGCGGGGCCTCAAGAATGTTTTTCGGCAAAAACAGCAGGTAGGCGGGCAGAAACAACAAGGCTGTCAGCACATTGACTGCAATGGTGGCATTGAGGGCAGGCGTTTTCCAACGTTTTAGCAGCACGGAATAACTGGCCCAGCAAAGCGAAGCGGCCAGCATCAGCAAATCGCCTTCAATGGCTTGCGGATTGAAGTGCACTGCATCAAAGCCCAGACAAACCAAACCGCTGGCAATAACAAACAAGCCGGCCAACCGGCTCTTACCCGGCTTTTCTTTCAATACAAACCACGCCAGCATTGCAATCAAAAACGGCTGCGTACCCGGCAGCAGAACACCGGCATGCGCCGCCAGTGTCAGCTTGAACCCCATAAAAGCAAAGCTGGCGTAGGCCAATCCACCCACCATGCAGAGCGCCAGGTATTTCCGGGTAAAAAAGTTTTCCCGCCCCCGAAAAAACCAGATGGGCAACAATACAGCGGCGGCCGTGGTGTAGCGCAGCGCAATAATGTCCCAGGGGGTCAGTTGGCTGATGCCCCCCATGCGCGACACAAGAATAAAACCCGTCCAGATGGAAATAACAATGGCGGCATAGGCGTAGCCCCGCAGCGGCGGGGCGGTTTGAAGTTCAACTGACACGTAAGCCTTACTTTGTGACCACGAAACTGCCCAAATGCGTGGCAACCATGACGTAGCTGTCTTCTGGCAGTTGCTTGCCCAGTTTGCGGATGATTTTGTAACCGACGCCCTTGAGCAGCCCAATGACGCCCCCCAAGGTTTTATCCACCACCAAGTTGAATTTCATGATGCGTTTTGGGTCTTCAACCACATGAACAATGGCGGCGTCAGTGGCTTCAATCAGAATTTCGATGCCTTGCTCAATGTTGGTTGAGCTGCCGTCTATCAGGCTGTTCAGGTTCAGTGATGCTTTCTCGGACAGGGCCACGCTGATCGGCAGTTTCAGGAAATGCGCTTGGTCGCTGCCCGGTTCGGCCTTCACCACCAGGCTGTCGAAATGGTGAATCACTTTAATTACTTTTTCAGTGGCCAAAAAACCGGAAATCCAACCCATGTAGTGTCGGGCCTTGCTTTGAATTTCTTCAATCACCGCTTGGGCTTCTGCCAGCGTTTTAATGTCGTGTTTTTCATTGACTTGTTTGAGCAGTTCGCCAAAACAGGTGTCCAACAGTGCGCAATACACTTCTGTGAGCATGGCAACGCTGAGTTTTTTGTCTGCGTCGCTCAAGCCGTTTTTAGCTTGTGCCACCAAATACGCCAGGTCGTCGGCGGTTTTTTGATCAACAGTGAACGTCAGGTAAGGGGTGAAAGTCAGGTAAGGAGTGGTCATGTTGCTTTTTAGTCCGTATTGAATAAGGGAGTGAGCAGGTAAAGGCGTCTTCGGTGCCTAAGCACACATTTTAAGTGGGTTTCACTCCAAAGAGTGAAACTTTGACGTGGATCAAGATTGCAATTAACTTGCCTCGGCAAACTCTCAATATGGATCGTTGCCTTACCACCCCAATTCAAGCCTTGGCTGACACAGCTTTTTCCGACATGGAATTTGCAGTTGATGGCATGACCTGCGGCTTGTGTGCCTTCGAGCTCGAACGTTTGTTGCTGAAGTCGCCTTGGGTGGCATCGGTTCAGGTCAATCCGGTTTCGCAGTTGGCTGCCGTTCAAGTGAAACATTCAGTACCGGGCGCGCTCACGTCTGCTGCTGCTTGGTTAAACCATTTTGCCGGGTTGCTGGCCCGCACGCCTTACCGTTTGCTCGCCTTTGACCCTGTGCATGGTAGCAAGGCCGCTGCGCGCAGTGTAAGGCAGGCCTTGTTGCGTTTTCTGGTCGCCTTGCTGATCTGGATGCAAATCATGATGTACAGCGCCCCCGAATATTTCTACACCGTGGAGGAGTTGACGCCACAGGCTGTGCTGTTGTTGCGTTGGGCGCAGTGGATGTTGAGTCTGCCGCTGATCTTGTATTGTGCCCAGCCCATTTTCAGCGCTGCGTGGCGGGCCCTGTGTTTACGCCGTGCCAGCATGGACCAACCCGTTGCAGCGGCCTTGCTGTCAGCTTTTTTGGTGAGCAGTCAGGCCACGTTTTCAGGCGACGGTGTGGTCTGGTTTGATTCACTCAGCATGTTTTTAACCCTGCTGCTGGCGGCGCGTTACCTCACGCAGGGTTTGCGACATCAGGCCTTGGCGTATGTGGGTGCAGTGTCTCCTGATTTGCCTGAGCTTGTGTTGCGCAAGGTCGGGCAAGGTTTTCAATCTGTGCCCCGAACGCAACTGCAAATACACGATGAGTGCAAGGTGCTGGTGCAACAGGTGGTGCCTGCAGATGGTTTCTTGCTTTCGGAAGCGGCTTGGGTGTCTGAGGCCATGCTCACCGGGGAATCTACGGCCTTACAAAAACACATGGGTGAATTCATTCGCGCAGGCAGCCGGGTGCAGTCGCCTGTTTTGTTGTTGAAAGTGACGGCAACCGGTGCGCAAAGTTCGATGGGGCGCATTGCGCAATCAGTGACCAGGGCCATGCAGCACAAACCCATCATCGCTGCGCTTGCACAGCGTTGGTCGCTGTGGGTGTTGCTGCTGTTGGTGGTGTTGTCTGTGGGCTCAGGTTTGTTTTGGGAATGGCAAACGCCAGGGCGTGGTGGGTCGGTGTTCATTGCTGTGCTGATGGTGAGTTGCCCCTGTGCAATTGCCTTGGCTGCACCAGTGGCGCAGTGGGTAGCGGGTATTTCATTGATAAAAAATGGGGTGGTTCTAAGTAACCCGCAGGCCTTGGAATTGTTGCCTGAAATGACAGATGTGGTGTTTGATAAAACTGGAACACTCACCCAATCTGAAGGACTCACACAATTGCACTGGTTTGATGAAAGCCTGCAGGTGTTTGATGCATCGGGCTTCATTGAGTTTCAGTCATTTTTAGCGGGCATGGCGTTTCATTCTGAACATCCGGTGGCGCGCGCCTTGGCGCAACATTTTCAGCGAATGAAGTTGCCCTTGGTTAAAACCTTTCTTAAGCCCGGCGCTGAGTCTGCAGAAAAAAATTTAGAACTTACCGAGCGGGTGGGGCAGGGTTTGGAAGCGTGTTTTAAAAATGGCATTGCACGCGTTGGTTCTGCCGAGTTTTGCTCAGCCAGTGTGCGACAGCAAACAGACCACGATGCGCAGTTGTGGGTGAGCTACCAACCTGCGGGCAAGTTGCCGGTGTGTCTGGCATTCGGTGAAGTGCACTGCAGTACTCGCCAGGGATACGGGGCTTTGTTGGAGTCGTTGCGTAAAGCGCACATGCAACTGCATGTGTGGTCTGGTGACCAAACCTGCCGTGTCAGGGCGCTTGCTGAACAACTGCACATTGACGACTGGAAAGCGAAGCAATCCTCGGAAGACAAACTAAGTGCTGTCACGCGATTGCAACAAAGCGGCTGCAAAGTAATGATGGTGGGCGACGGTTTGAACGATGCTCCCATTATGGCTCAGGCCCATGTTTCTGTGGCGATGGTGGGCGCCACTCAGGTGGCTGCGCAGCAGGCAGATATTTTGTTGCTCAACGGCGATTTAAACACCCTGCGCTACACCATTGAGTTGGCGAAAAAGCTCAGGCGGGTGGTGCGGCAAAATCTGGTTTGGTCGTTGCTATACAACCTTGCAGCGGTGCCGCTGGCCTGCTTCGGTTTAATGCCGCCTCTGTGGGCGGGTGTGGGAATGGCACTGAGTTCATTGCTTGTTTTAGGAAATGCCCTGCGTTTGAAAAATTGAATGCAGTTTGTGAATAAAAAATGGAGTTTTAAAATGGATATTCTCTTTTTATTGATACCGTTGTCTGTGGTTTTGATTTTCTTCATTGTGGCCGTGTTGGCGTGGAGTGTGTTGTCAGGTCAATTTGATGAAATGGAAAAATTCGCTGAACTTGCTTTGAACGACGCAACCGATTGATCTGGATCAATATGCATTTTTAGCTTTGCCATCACACTCCCCATGGTTTCAATAACTCATGGGTTCTTATGCGAAGTGGCTCAGCGAAGCAGGAAAATTACAATGACAAAGTGGTCAGGCTTTTTAGCTTGGCAGCAGTTGTTTGGGGTGTTGTGGGCATGGCGGTGGGCTGTTTTATTGCCGCCCAGTTGGCTTGGCCTGAATTGGGCCACGGTATTGCTTGGTTGAGCTATGGTCGTTTGCGGCCCTTGCACACCAATGCTGTTATTTTTGCCTTCGGTGGCTGTGCTTTGTTTGCCACCAGTTACTACGTGGTTCAACGTACGTGCCATACGCGTTTGTTTTCTGACGCACTTGCAGAATTTACTTTTTGGGGTTGGCAGGCCGTGATTGTGGCCGCCGCCATTACCTTGCCTTTGGGCTACAACCAAAGCAAGGAATACGCAGAACTTGAATGGCCCATTGATATTCTCATCACCGTTGTGTGGGTGGCGTATGCAGCGGTATTTTTTGGTACCTTGGCCATACGCCGAGTTAAACACATTTATGTCGCCAACTGGTTTTATGGCGCTTTTATCGTGGCTGTTGCCTTGCTGCATGTGGTCAACAGTGCAGCCATTCCCGCGGGTTGGTTGAAGTCCTATTCCGTCTATGCAGGCGTGCAAGACGCCATGGTGCAATGGTGGTATGGGCACAATGCGGTGGGTTTCTTTTTAACCGCTGGTTTTCTGGGAATGATGTACTACTTCATTCCGAAACAGGTGGGTCGCCCGGTGTATTCCTACCGGCTTTCCATTGTGCATTTCTGGGCCTTGATATTTACATATATGTGGGCCGGCCCACACCATTTGCATTACACCGCACTGCCTGACTGGACCCAGTCGCTGGGCATGGTCTTTTCCTTGATATTGCTGGCGCCCAGTTGGGGCGGCATGATCAACGGCATCATGACATTATCGGGCTCCTGGCACAAATTACGCACAGACCCGGTGCTGCGTTTTTTAATTGTCTCTTTGTCCTTCTACGGCATGTCCACGTTTGAAGGGCCGATGATGGCCATTAAAACAGTTAATGCATTGTCGCACTACACCGACTGGACCATAGGCCACGTGCATTCCGGTGCCTTGGGTTGGGTGGGCTTGATTTCCATGGGGTCTTTGTACTACCTGATTCCGCGCATGTATGGCAAACAGGAAATGTATTCCAAGCCAGCCATTGAATTGCATTTTTGGGTCTCCACCGTGGGCATTGTGCTGTACATCGCAGCCATGTGGATTGCTGGTGTGATGCAGGGCCTGATGTGGCGCTCCATCAATGCCGATGGCACGCTGACCTACACCTTCGTGGAAAGCGTGAAAGCCACTTACCCGTTTTATGTGGTGCGGTTTATTGGTGGTTTGCTGTATGTCTTTGGCATGTTGGTCATGGCGTGGAACGTATGGCAGACCGCTAGAAGCAACCGGTTTGTTCCCGTTCCAGTTCGCACTGTTACCCAACTGGCTCACGCTTGAATTGAATTGGAGTTTGCAATGAAGTTATCGCATGAACGCATAGAAACCAATTCATGGCTGATGCTGGTTTTGGTGTTGCTGGTGGTCTGTGTGGGCGGCTTGGTTGAAATTGTGCCCTTGTTTTATCAGAAATCAACCACGCAGGTGCACCCTGGCTTGAAACCCTACAACGCATTGGAATTGGCGGGTCGCGATGTGTATCAGCGTGAAGGTTGCTATGGTTGCCACTCGCAGATGATACGCCCGTTCCGTTCGGAAACATTGCGCTACGGCGAGTATTCCAAGGCCGATGAATCTGTCTACGACCATCCTTTCCAATGGGGCAGCAAGCGCACAGGTCCTGACTTGGCGCGTGTCGGTGGCCGCTACAGCGATGAGTGGCATCGCCTGCATTTGCTTAATCCTCGAGATCTGGTGCCTGAATCAAACATGCCCGCCTACCCGTGGCTGGAACAGGCTGCGCCTTCTGCAGACACCATGCGCAAACACATGCAGGCGCTGCAAACAGTGGGAGTGCCTTATTCCGCGCAAGACTATTCCGCAGCCGATGAATTGATGAAAAACAAAACTGAACTGGATTCTGTGGTGGCGTATTTACAGCGTCTGGGTCGCTATTAAAGAGGTTTCAAGATGGATTTGAATACATTGCGTGTGGTGGTGACAGTTGTTTCATTTTTATGTTTTTTACTGATTTTACTGTGGGCTTACGGCCGGAAAAATGCCGCGGATTTTCAGCGGTTAGGGCATGAGTGTCTGGACCTTCCGCCAAGCAACACATGGAAGAAAAAAACCACTGCAGAAAAAATCGACGGAGTGTGCCCATGAGCGATTTCACGCTGCCGGTTTTGCCGGTTCTACTCTGTATTGTGGTGTTGTTCAGTGTTCTTGTGTGTGGCGTTTTTTTATATGTTCAGGCCAGGCAGAAAGTACGCTTGTCTTCCGACGAAAATTCCAACACCACAGGCCACGTGTGGGATGAAAATCTCAGGGAACTCAACAACCCCATGCCGCGTTGGTGGATGTGGTTGTTTTACGGAAACATTGTGTTTGCGCTGGCCTACCTGTGGATGTTTCCCGGCCTCGGCGGTTTTGTGGGCATGCTGGACTGGACTTCTGAACAGCAATACCAGACAGAAGCCAAAAAACTCAACGACGACATTGAACCCCTGTATGCGCAATTTAGAACCCAGCCGCTGGAGGCTGTGGCCACCGATACGCGCGCCAAAGCCATTGGCCAGCGTTTGTTTCTCAACAATTGCGCGCAATGCCACGGTTCTGATGCCAGAGGCAGCAAAGGCTTTCCGAACCTGGCAGACAAGGACTGGTTGTACGGTGGCAGTCTGCAAGCCATTCAAACTTCAATTGCCAACGGGCGCAAGGGCATGATGCCTTCTATGCTGGCGGCTGTGGGTGACGATAAAGACGCACGTCAGGTGGCGCAATATGTATTGTCACTTTCCGGCTTGGAAAATGATGCGGTGAAAGCCCAGTTGGGTCGGGAAAAATTCAAGGCTGTGTGCACCGGTTGCCACGGTGGCGAGGGCACCGGAAATCCGCTGTTGGGTGCACCCAATTTAACTGATAAGGTGTGGCTGCACGGAGGCACGGAAACCGCCATTGTTGAAACCATCAGCAGGGGTAGGGCAGGAAACATGCCGGCACATGAAGCCCTGCTGTCTGCCGATCAAATCCGTTTGTTGTCTGCCTACGTCTGGGGTTTGTCCAACACCGTTCAAACTGCATCGTTACAGTGATGTTTCCCGCAAGAGGAAAGCCAACATGAGCACCTCACAACACGGTTCCCCGCTGTCTGAAAAGCCGATTCAATGGGTGTCCATGTGGCAGGGCCATCAAACCGTGCAGCCCCGCTGGATATGGGGCTCATGGACAGCCAGGCGTTGGTTGATGGTGTTACTGACACAAGCCCTGTTTTACGGTCTGCCTTGGTTGCACTACAACGACAGGCCCTTGGTGTTGTTTGATTTGCTGGAGCGCAGGTTTTATTTGCTCGCTTGGGTGTTTTACCCCCAAGACCTGATCTACCTCACTGTGTTGTTGGTGGTTTGTGCGCTTGCGCTGTTTTTGTTCACCACCGTGGCCGGGCGTGTGTGGTGTGGTTTTGCTTGTCCGCAAACTGTCTACAGCGAAATTTTTATGGGCATTGAACGTTTGTTCGAAGGCG
Source organism: Burkholderiales bacterium (assembly GCA_021300475.1). Classification (GTDB taxonomy): domain Bacteria; phylum Pseudomonadota; class Gammaproteobacteria; order Burkholderiales; family Burkholderiaceae_B; genus SXZD01. The sequence continues at coordinate 35,697 of JAJTDO010000025.1, forward strand.
ACCGTTCATCGCGTTTGAAAATTGATGCGGATCCATGGCATTTTCCAGGTGTGTTTAGGAGGTTGGGCAAACATGGTGTGTGGTTGCTGATTGCCGCTTGGACAGGTTTTAGCTTCGTGGGTTACTTCACCCCCATTGATGCATTGGGGCAGTCGCTGCTGCAAGCTAAAGCCAGCGGTTGGGAAACCTTTTGGGTGGGGTTTTACGGTTTGGCCACGTATGGAAATGCAGGTTTCATGCGGGAGCAGTTGTGCAAATACCTTTGCCCTTATGCGCGGTTTCAAGGTGCCATGTTTGACACCGATTCCTTGATCGTATCCTACGACGCTGCCCGTGGCGAGCCGCGCGGCACGCGTGGTCGCAAAGACGATTTTTTTGCCCAAGGCTTGGGCGCCTGTGTCGATTGCGGTTTGTGTGTTCAAGTCTGCCCCACGGGTATTGATATTCGCAAAGGTCTGCAATACGAGTGCATCAGTTGCGCAGCCTGCATTGATGCCTGCAACCTGATGATGGACAAAATGCGTTACCCCCGCGGTCTGGTGAAGTTCACCAGTGAGCGTGCTCAGGCCCGGGGTTGGGGCAGCGGGAAAATCTGGCTCAGTTTAACGCGACCGCGTGTATTGCTGTATTCCCTGCTGTTGTGGTTATTGATGGCGGGAACCACGCTGGCCTTGGTGATGCGGCCTGATTTCCGCGCAGACATTGTGCGCGACAGGGCCGCTCTCTACCGTATCAATGAACAAGGTCGGGTTGAAAATGTGTACCGCTTGCAATTGATGAACAACAGCGAGCACCGCCTGCAATTGGCTTTGAACATTGAAGGCTTGCCGGGCGGCGTGTTGGCGGAAAGCAGCGTTTATGTTTTGCCAGCTGCCAAAACACAGTGGGTGGTGGTGCATGCCAGCGCAGCAGAAGACCTCGCTGCAGGTACCCATGGCTTTGACTTTGTAATTACTGCACGGCGTTTGCCAATTCAAGGGCAGAGCACAGAAGCCGGGGTGGCAGAAACCCGCCGTGAGAAAACCGTGTTTATTCAACCCCGTTAAGTCAAAAATATTAAAGGACGCACCATGAAAAACCAGAACGCAATTGAACTGCAAACCACCTCAGTTGTTTGGTGGAAAGAGCCCATGATGTGGATGGTCGTTGGTTTGCCCGCCAGCGTTGTACTGGCAGGCATTGCCACGTTTATTCTGGCGTGCCAATCAGCACCCTGAGTGCTGTTGAATTTAAAATTTTAATGTGGCGCTGTTCTACTTGTATCAGCGCTTCTTCTTGCAACTTTGACAGTGTGCGGCTCACGGTTTCCAGTTTTAACCCAAGGTAGTTGCCGATTTCCTCACGGGTCATGCGCAACATCATTTCTTGCCCGGAAAACCCTCTGGCCTGCTGGCGTTGCACCAGGTTCAGCAAAAACGCCGCGAGGCGTTGTTCCGCGTTCATGCTGCCCAAAAGCATCATCATGTTGCGGTCGCGAACAATTTCACGGCTCATGACACGGTGAAAGTGTTTTTGCAAAGACGGAAAAACATTGGCCAGCGTTTGAAAATGTTGGTAGTCAATGACGCAAACCTCGGAGTCTTCAAGCGCCACCGCATCGCAGGCGTGCTTGTCCATGCTGATGCCCTCCAGACCCAGAATTTCGCCAGCCATTTGAAAGCCGGTGACCTGATCTTTGCCGTCACCCCCATGAACCCGCGATTTAAAGGTACCCAAACGAATGGCGTAAAACGCATTGAAGGCGTCGCCTGCCCGGAAAAGCGCATGGCCTTTCTTGACTTTTTTCCGGGTTGAAACCAGTTGGTCCAAACGGTTGAGCTCCTCCGGATTCAAACCCACGGGCATGCAAACATCGCGCAATTTGCAACTGGAACATGCCAGTTTGCCGGGGGCTTCCGCGCTGGGCTGAGTGCGTTCCGGCGCACCCTGCGCAGACTGAACCGAGGTCTGATTTTGTGTTGTTGAAGAAGACTCCTTGAGAATTTCCATGATGCACTTCCACTGCTTTTCGGTTGTTCAAAATTATGACCCACTTGCCTTGCAATACCTTGACATGGATCAAGGAAGCTTCGCTAGGCCTTGTCTAACATTGCCGCTATGAATACACCAAATGCACTCTCTGACATTCTGGCGCAGGCCACCGGACCGCGTTATACATCCTACCCCAGCGCAGACAGGTTTTCTGAAGCTGTGTGCGAAAGAACCTTTCTGGATGCCCTGCATGACAGGTCGCTTGCGCCGGCGCAAACACCGCTTTCCTTGTATGTGCATCTGCCCTTTTGCAAAAGTATTTGTTACTACTGCGCTTGCAACAAGGTGGTGACGCGCAACACGGATTTGGTGCCTGAATACATGGAAGCGGTGTTCCGTGAAATTGACATGGTGACCAAGGCTTTGCGTTCGCCTGCGCCGGTGCTGCAATTGCACTTGGGCGGTGGAACGCCAACCTACCTAACGGATGGGCAGTTGGAGTTGCTCGTTTTGAAGTTGGAGTCTTCTTTTGTGTTTGGCGCAAAGGCGGAGCGCAGCATAGAAGTGGATCCGCGTACGGTAGACAAAGAACGACTTTCTGCCTTGCGTACCATGGGGTTTAACCGCTTGAGTTTGGGGGTGCAAGATTTTAATCTGGAAACGCAGAAAGCGGTGAACCGCCTGCAACCGTTTGAACAGGTCGCTCATTTGAGCGAGTCGGCCCGGGCCCTCGGGTTTGAGTCGCTGAACTTTGATTTCATTTTAGGCCTGCCCCACCAAAGCCGGGCTTCCTTGCAAGAAACCTTGCGAAAAACCCTGAAATTGCGCCCCGACCGTTTGGCCATCTACAACTATGCGCATTTGCCGGAACGTTTTAAACCCCAACGTCGCATTTTGATTGAAACCTTGCCAAGCGTTTCAGAAAAGATTGCGATGCAGACCATGGCCATAGAAACCCTGCAAGCAGCGGGTTATGAACACATTGGCATGGACCATTTTGCATTGCCCACCGATGAATTGGCGGTTGCAAAGCGACAAGGGCTTTTGCACCGCAATTTTCAAGGCTACACCACGCTGCCGGATGCAGACCTGTTGGGGTTTGGTGTCTCGGCCATCAGCCGGGTCGGGGCTACTTTTACCCAAAACGAGCGCGATCTGGAAAGCTACCAGGACGCTGTGAACATGTGGTTGTTGCCCATTGCTCGCGGGCATGTCTGTGGTTTGGAAGACTTGTTGAGGCAGCACGTGATCATGGCGCTGATGTGTCAGGGGTTCATTGATTTTCAGTCGGTGGAAGCTGCTTTTCTCATCGACTTTAAAAAGCACTTTGCCAGAGAATATGCAGCGCTTCAGTCGTATGCCTCGGCCGGGCATTTGGTGTTGACCGAAGAATCTGTGGAGCTGACTGAAACCGGTTGGTTTTTGTTGCGCAACATTGCCATGGTGTTTGATGCCTACCTGCACCAGTGCCGTTTGTTGTCCAACTATTCCCGGGTGCTGTGAATGGCATGGGGGCTGCTGTTGTCCAGCCTGATGTTGGGGGTCTTGGGCGGCGTTCATTGCACGGCCATGTGCGCTGGCATGGTTTGCAGTCTTTGTGGTTCCCATGAAGTAAAAAGCCAGTTCCCGTTGTTATGCGGACGTTTGTTTTCCTATACCGCTGCAGGCACATTGCTGGGCGGTGGTGCTTCGTTTTTGGCACAGTTCATGGTGAAGGGGTCTGCATTTGCAGCTTTCGCCCATATTTTTCAGGGGGCGGCTGTGGTGCTTGCCATGTTGATGTTGTTGGCTCCGCATCTGAATTTTTTTCAAGGTCGTGTGCCTTTGCGGCTGCAAACCGCGGCGGATGCTCCGGTTCAGTGGGCGCAGGTCGGGCAGGGTTTGCCGCTTCAGGCTGTTGTTAAAAAGCGTGCGGGTCGTTTTTATCTGGGTTTGCTATGGGTGGGTTTGCCTTGCGGCTTGTTGCAGGCGGCGTTAATGCTGGCCTGGTTTTCTGGCAGTGCCTGGTTGGGTGGGCTTAGCATGGCGGTGTTTGCCTTGGTTTCGGGGGCTTGTTTGCTGGCTTCGGGGCAGGTGTTGGCCAGTGTGTTGAAGCGGTGGCCGTCGCGGGAGCTTGTAATTCGCCGTGCGACCGGCGCATTGTTGTTGGCGGGCCTGTCCAGTGTGTATTTTGCAGGCGGGGGCGCAGGCCAGGTGGGCTCGGGTGATGCTTTTTTCTGTTTGCCACAGTTTTAGGGCTCCTCATTTATACAATTGTGCAAAGAGTCTGTAAAATCTGAATCTTGGTTATCAAACACACTTACGAGCCACCCAATGAGCATGTTTACTTCTGTCGTCCTTGCCCCCGCCGATCCTATTCTCGGCCTCAATGAACAATTCAACGCTGATGTCCGCACAGACAAAGTGAACCTCGCGGTTGGCGTGTACTACGACACAAACGGTAAATTGCCTCTGCTGGAATGCGTAAAAGCCGCTGAGGCTCAAATGATGTCGCCGCCCACTGCACGCGGTTACCAACCCATTGACGGCATTGCCGCCTATAACAAGGCTGTGCAAGGTTTGGTGTTTGGCGAAACTTCTGAAGCAGTGACCTCCGGCCGTGTTGCCACCGTGCAGGCCTTGGGCGGTACCGGCGCTTTGAAAATTGGCGCAGATTTCCTGAAAACCATTGCACCGCAAGCCACCGTGCTGGTCAGCGACCCCACCTGGGATAACCACCGCTGTTGCATGCCTGTTGCCACAACCCCACCGGCTACGATTTGTCTTCCGAGCAGTGGGCGCAGGTGATTGAAGTGCTCAAGGCGCGCAATCTGGTGCCTTTCCTTGACATGGCCTACCAAGGTTTCGGTGCCGGTATCCGTGAAGACGGCGCCGTTATCGAACAATTCCTGGCTGCAGGCATTCAGTTCTTCGTATCCACTTCATTCTCCAAAAACTTCTCCTTGTATGGTGAACGTGTGGGTGCGTTGTCTGTGGTTTGCGCAGACAAGGAAGAGTGCAAGCGTGTGTTGTCACAGTTGAAAATCCGTATTCGCACCAACTATTCAAATCCACCTACACATGGCGCAAAAATTATTTCCATTGTGTTGGGCAACCCTGAATTGCGCGTGCAGTGGGAAAGTGAATTGGCGGGCATGCGTGTTCGCATCAAGGAAATGCGCAGCATGCTGGTTGAAAAAGCCAAAGCGGCCGGCGTCAAGCAAGACCTCTCCTACATCAATGAGCAACGCGGCATGTTCAGCTATTCCGGCATGAGTAAAGAACAGATGCAGCGCCTGCGTTCAGAGTTTGGCATTTATGGCGTAGATTCCGGCCGTATTTGTGTGGCGGCCTTGAATCCTAAAAACATTGATGCCATTGCAGCGGCCATTGCCGAAGTAACCAAGTAAATTACCAAGCAAGCCGTTTAGCGTTGTGAGCTGTAAATCCCTGTTTTCCCTGAAAACAGGGTGCTCACTGCGCAGGCAGCGGCCGCATAGCCGCCCGCTTCAACACCAAACAATTCCACAGCCATAAAGGCGCACGCAATCGGCGTGTTCGCCGCACCTGCAAACACGGCTACAAAACCCAAGCCCGCCAGAAATGCCACAGGCAGATGCAGCAAGGGCGCCAGCGCATTTCCCAAGGCCGCTCCAATGTAGAACAATGGCGTGACTTCGCCACCTTTAAAGCCGCTGCCCAACGAAGCGATTGTGAACGCCATTTTTCCAGCGAAATCATACGGTGCCAGTGTATGTTCGAAAGCTGCGCTCAAGGTGTTCAGCCCCAGACCCAAATACCGGTCTGTACCCGAGGCCGTGGCCGCTGCGGCAATTACCACGCCGCCAAGCAGCGGGCGAATTGGCGCGTAGGCAATTTTTTGCTTCAACCAGTGGCTTAATTGGTGGTTGCCAGTGGCAAACACGCGGGCAGCTAAACCAAACAGACAGGCTGCCAGCAAAACAGTCAGCAGGGTTTGCAGGCCGAACGCTGGTATTTGCCCCATGCTGTAGTGGCTGTGTTGCACGCCCCAGGCAATGCCCACCTGGTCCGCCAGAAAAGCCGACAGCACGCAGGCTAAAAAGCTGCGTTGTTGCAGTTGCCCCACCGCAAGCACTTCTAGGGCGAACACTGCCCCGGCCAGAGGTGTTCCAAATACAGAAGCAAAGCCTGCGCTGATGCCGGCCATCAACAGGGTTTTACGGTCTTCTGCCTGAAGTTTAAACAGTGGTGTGAGCTGATCTGCCAGCGCACCCCCCATTTGTACGGCGGTGCCTTCGCGCCCCACCGAGGCGCCGAACAAGTGCGACACCAAGGTGCCGATTAAAACAAGCGGTGCCATGCGCAAAGGTATGCGCTGCATTGGTTGGTGTATTTCATTGAGCAACAAGTTGTTGCCGGCTTCAACGGACTTGCCCCATTGCAAGTACACCCAGGCCACCGCAAAACCGGCCACCGGCAGTAAAAACAGCAGCCAGGGGTGTTGTGTATGGGTTTGTCCCGCCCAAGCCAAAGTGAATAAAAACACTGCTGACGCTGTACCCGCCAGGGCCGCCACAGCGCAACACAACACCAGCCATTTGAAGGTGTAGAGGCAGATATCAAGCGGGGGCATGTATTTAAGGGTTTTCATTTGAGCCGATTTTAAATGAATTTGTCATCCGGTATGGCTAAACTCTCGTATTCAGAATTCGGCTGACTTTTTAGGGCAAGGCGCATGGTCGGGAAGTTGTTTGTGTTGTTGTTGGGCGCGTGTGGTTTGCAAATGGCTTGGGCGGCGCGGCCTTTTGTCACTGATGATGCACGCCTCACCACCGCAGGCAGTTGTCAGCTTGAAACCTGGTTGCTCAGTTACCGCAACAGTACAGAGGCGTGGTTTTTGCCCGCATGCAACCCATCGGGGAATTTTGAAATCACCGCTGGTGTTGGCAGGAATTATCAGGGGCAGGGCGATTCCAGCGACTACATCGTGCAGTTGAAAACGCTCCTGAAACCTTTGAAGCCCAACGGGGTGGGCGTGGGTTTTGCGTTGGGGCAGGTCAGCCACCCCAGCGTTTATCCGGGTCCTAATCTCTTTGGTAACCGCTATGCGTATGTGCCCGTCTCGGTTTCCCTGTTAGACGATCAACTCATCTTGCACACCAACCTCGGCTTAATACAAGACAAACTCAGCCACCGGTCCACCCAAACCTTCGGTGTCGGGGCTGAGCTGGCGTTGAAGCCGCGTTGGCTGGGCATTGCTGAACTTTATGGCGATCAGCGAGGCGCTAGGTTCTATCAGGCGGGTGTTCGTTATTCTGTCATTCCTGACCTGTTTCAACTTGATGCCACCGTGGGTGGAAAACCTGAGGGGGCTGCGGAGAGCCGCTGGCTCTCCGTGGGAATCCGCTACACCCCTGATCGCTTGTTCTAGCATCGGCCTTGGCGTTTTTTTTAACGCTGCGTCTGGCTCAACAGGTGCTGCTCAAACACAGTGGCAATGGGAGAAAGCTGCTTCCCCTTCTGATGCACAATTTGCCAGTTTGACTCAATCGGGAAGTTTTCCACAGGCAATATTGCCACTGCGCTTGTGGCCAAATGTGGGCGCAAGGTGTGCTCAGACAGCACCGCAATGCCCAAGCCGCCAGCCACAGCCTCTTTAATCGCCTCATTGCTGCCAAGTTCCAAACGCAAATTCGGGTTGAACCCGTACAGTTTAAAGTGAGCATCAACCGCCATGCGGGTGCCTGAACCGCGCTCCCTCAAAATAAAGCGCTCGTTGTTAAGCTCTTTTAAAGTAATTTTTTTGCGATCTACCAGAAGATGCTGTGCATTTGCGATAACAACCAAAGGGTTTGGCAAAAAAGCCCTGCAGTGCAGATCCATGTCGTGTGGGGGCTTGGTCATGATGTACAAATCGTCCATGTTGTTTCGCAAGCGGCTGACCACCCCATCCCGATTCAATATTTCCAGAGAAATATCAATGTCCGGGTAACGTTTGCAGAAGTCGCCCAACAGGCGGGGAATAAAATATTTTGCGGTGCTGACGACTGCAACATTGAGCTTGCCCCTGGTCAGGCCTTTGATGCCATCCACGGCTTGAATGAAAGATTCCCATTCCCCTGAAATGGCCCTTGCTGTTCTGGCCAATTCCTGACCCGCCTGTGTCAGGTGCACCCGCTTTGAAATAACTTCATACAAGGGCACACCGACAGCCTCCGTGATGTCTTTCAATTGCATGGAGGCGGTGGGTTGCGTGACATGGTTTGCTTTTGCCGCACCACCGACACTGCCTGTTTCAGCCAGTGCCAAAAAAAGCTGAAGTTGTCTAAAAGTAATGTTCATAGGTTTTTATCTATGTATAGTGCTTCAAAAATCAATTTTACACGAAGTGTTTACGTCCTTAACATACGCGGTCTTCATAAACTATAAGTACCAAAGCAATGCAAAACTTACTTGACCCAGCCATTCTGTTTTTTGTATTTGGTATTTTTGCAGGGCTCATGAAATCCGATCTTGAAGTGCCACCGGCCATTGCAAAATTCATTTCCATGTATTTGCTGATGGCCATTGGTTTGAAGGGTGGTTTTGCCCTGGCCGATGCTGGTTTTACCTCGCAGTTGGCTGCCAGTTTGTTTGCGGCTGTTACCATGGCCATTGTCGTACCGGCCTTGGGCTACCAGTTTCTTAAAAAGCGGATGTCGAAATTCGATGCAGCAGCCATTGCAGCATCCTACGGTTCTGTCAGCGCTGTTACCTTTGTAACAGCAACCCAGTTTCTTGAAAATCATCAACTGCCGTTTGGCGGACACATGATGGTTGCGATGGTGGTTATGGAATCTCCCGCCATTCTGATGGCGGTGTTGTTGGCCAACAGTTTGCGTCACGAGGCTGTGTCGTCTTCGTCTGTGCGGATTGTTGGAGGCGTGGGTGCGGCGCAGGCGGTGTTGGCACCGCCCACTGCTGTAATGTCCATTCCCGTGAAAAAAATTCTCCACGAGTCTTTCACCAACGGTTCGCACCTGCTGCTGTTGGGCTCGTTGCTGATCGGCTTTCTCAGCGCGGAGGCTGGGCAGGCGGTAATGCGACCTTTCGCAGTAGACCTGTTTAAAGGCTTGCTGGCTTTCTTTCTGCTGGACATGGGTTTGTTGGTTGCGAAAAACGCTGGGGGTTTGCGTAACATGCCGCCTGTCTTGTGGGTCTATGCGCTCGGCGGTCCTGTGTTGCATGCAAGCCTGGCGCTGTTGTTGGCCACAGTCTTGGGCATGGCGGTGGCAGACGCTGTTCTCCTCATGGTTCTGTCTGCCAGTGCATCCTATATTGTGGTGCCGGCCGTGTTGCGCTATGCAATACCAGAGGCTCAACCCTCTTTGTACTGCGGTTTGTCTTTGGGCATTACGTTTCCGTTCAATATGCTGTTGGGTATTCCGGTGTACACGTTTGTTGCGCAGCGGTTTTTAGGGTGAAGCTGTTATTTTAAAGTGTTAAACTAGGCAAATGAAAAATTTACAATTCATTTTGGGTTTACAAAATTCAACTCGTTCACGTCTTTGGTTGGTATACCTTGCGGCGGTATCGCTGATTGTTTTGCTCATCGTTTCCTTGGCGGCGTTTTCCATTGATCAGGAAAAACGGCGCTACCGGGAACGAGCCTCCATTGCGACACAAAATATTGCAGGGTTGTTGGACAGACACATGTCTGATGTCTTTGAAAAAATTGATATCAGCTTGCAGGCGGGGGCATTTTTTTACACCAACCAGGCAGCCTCCGGTCGTCTGGATCCAAAAAAAATCAATGCTTACCTGGCAAATCAAACCCTGCTCCTTCCGGAACTAGACAGTTTGCGAATAATGGACAAAGAGGGTTTTGTTCGCTTTGGTATCAAAGAAAACAGAACAGATTTGGTAAATCTGAGCGACCGCGAGTATTTTATTCAAGCGCGCGATTCTTCAGACCAAAAGGTGGTGATCGCCGGCCCTATCTTTGCAAAAATTGCCCAAAAATGGGTCATCGTGTTTGCCAGAAGAATCAACGCGCCGGACGGTTCTTTCGCTGGCGTTATTTATGCCAACCTTCCCACCGTGAGTTTCCAAACTGTCTTTTCTTCAGTGGCCTTGGGCAAGTACGGCGCAGCCACTGTTCGCACCACAGACTTGGCCTTGGTGCACCGCGTACCAGACACAAAAAATGCAGTGGGCAGCAAAGGCGTTTCGAAACAATTGGCACAAGCCGTTGAATTGAAACCCGAGGGTGGCACCTATCTGGCCCCCACTGCGTTGGATGGCATTGAACGCACCAATGCCTATCGCCGTTTAAAAAATTATCCTTTTTATGTGTTGGTGGGTTTGGCGACTGATGACTACTTGGGTGGCTGGGTAGAAAGCACCGTCATTGTCTCCGGCTTGGCAGGGCTTGCGATTCTAATTACCTTGTTGGCGGCCATCCTTATTTTCCGGGCTCATCGACGCTTGCGTGAAGATTTGGCCGAGCGTACCCGCATCTCCAATGAATTGGCGCTTTCTCTGACCCAGCGGTCTGAATTGAACGCGCAACTTGAGGTGCGTATGAGGCAGGCCGAAGCGGCCAATGTGGCTAAAAATGCATTCCTTGCCAATATGTCCCATGAAATGATGACTCCTTTGCACCAGATTGCCGGCGTGGCTGGTTTGGTGAAGCGTGGTCCCCTCACAGAACGCCAAAGCGATTGGATGCGCAAGCTTGAGACTGCCAGTCTGCGCATGGCTGAAATCGTGGAAACTGTGCTTGAGCTGACAAAAATGGAGGCTGACCAACTCACCCTTGAAGAAACGCCTGTGCATTTGAGAGCATGGCTGGAGACGTTTTGTCTGCCATATGAACAGAAGGCGGCTGAAAAATCGGTGACGCTGCTTACAGACTTTTCAGCGCTGCCAGACCTGACGCTGATGGCCGATGTAAAGCAGATTCGGGTGGCCTTGCGCAACTACATCAACAATGCGGTGAAATTTACAGAACGAGGCGAAATTACAGTTCGGGTCGGCTTGCTTGAGCAAGACGATTTCACCGCCACGCTGAAATTTGAAGTGCAAGACACCGGTGTCGGTATTGAACCAGAGGCACTGGCACGCTTGTTCAGTATTTTTGAACAAGCGGACAACTCTTCCACACGCCCGCACGACGGCTTGGGCTTGGGTCTCGCCATTGTGCGCAAGTTGGCCCAATTGATGGGCGGTCAGGCGGGTTGCGATAGCCGCGTGGGGCAGGGCAGTTGTTTCTGGTTTACAGTCAGACTTAAAAAAGCGGTCTGATATTTTCCTAGGCGCCAGCGTTACCTGCCTCCAGGCGCAGTATGTGACCCCAAAAATTTGACTGTGCCGTGGCTCTGTCTTGCATTTGGGCTAAGCGTTCGGTGTCTTCATCGGGGTCTAGTTGTAGGGAGATGCTGGGCCCTTTTACTTGAAGCCTTCCGGGGTCGGCACCCACAATCATGTTTAACGGGCCACATTGCCAACTGCCGTTGGCCTCAGCCGTACCGATCGCCTGGGTTAGCAGCACCGGTTGTGTAAACAAGGCAGGGCTGTTTACGTAGTAATGCAGTTCATGAGGCCAATTATGCCCTTGCTTGTTGGCCTTGTTTTGAGTGACCCAAATGTGCAGTGTGTCAGGTGCATTCAGTTCAAGTGCACTGCCACCAGCGGCGCGGGTGTTTGCAACCAATGTGTTGCAGGCAAGCAGCGTACGCATGTCATCCAGTAACAGTTCGCCTTTTTCATAAAACTCTACCAGGCTGTCTGGCATCTGTTGCAGTTCTTCGTTTTTCATCAAAAAACTCAACAGGCGTTGTTGCAGCGGAATGCTGCTCAGGCTTGTCTGCAACAACGACAGCAGTTTGTCTGCCTGCGCGGCTTGTCTTGGAAACGCCGTTTGAAAACGCATGGCGCTTAACCACGATTCAGCCCGAGACATCACTGCGGAGTTGCCAGCGTAAAAACTGGTGTGTGCCCGACCTGTCGCTTTTGGCAACAAGGTAATTTGAATGGGTTGGTGGTCGGAAAATGCCCTTGGGTGGTCAATTAGATGCAGTAGCTCAAGGGTCGGATGCGTCATCAGGTTGTGAACCAACCCTCGTTGCGCCAAAAGCGGTTCAGGTTGTTCAGGGGCCGTGAAATGGTCTTCAAAACCGTCGTCTCGTCTGGGCCACGTCAGCACGGTCGGCGAACCTTGCGCGGCGTGGTCGGTGTATTTGCGCAGGCCTTGGTCCCAGCCAAAATGAAAGGTTGGAAAGGTCTCCGGGCGCTTTCCCGGAATCCATTGTGGCATTTGAATGTGAAATGCGCCGCCATCAAGCCAGTCTTCAGTACTGAACCACAAGTTCCCATCCTGAAAACAAGCGGCCCAGGCACGCATGTCTTTTGGCGAGCCGGGAAATACGTTTCTACCCTTGCCACTTTCTTGAAAATCATTTCCAAATAAAGACTTCAGAAGCTTTTTTGCATCAACTGCATTTACAAAAGGCAAGTGTTCCGGAATGCCGGCTTGCTGTAAGTGCCCACGCAGTTGTTGGGCTTCCGTCTTGGTGTGCACGCTTGCAAAGGGCGCAAGTAGTTTTAGCAATGTCATGGGTGCCGCAGACTCGACCAAGTAACCCGATCGTTGCTCAAGGTCTTGAAACAACCAACGACCCATGCCTGTTTTGTCCGGAATGACCCGAACCCGTGCCGGCGCCTGAAAATTGTTGGTCGTCAGCCAATTGTTGAGTTGTCGCAGGGCTTTGTAAGGGGGGGTAGCGGTTTCAGATGAGCGCGACTCTGTACTTTCGCTTTGTGCCTTGATTGGCTGCAACGTACGCCGAACAGCCAAGGGCTGCGTATATGAAAAAACCTTGGGCACGGGTTACCCCAAAAAAGTCGCTAAGACTTGTGAGTAACCGTTAGACGAAATGAGTTCCAGTCAATGGTGGAGGGCGAGCGTTTAAGACTTTGACTTTCGATTAAGAATAAAAAAACTCAATTTGTAATGAGAATCATTATCATTTACACTGTTATTTCTGAAACTAAAAAACGCCCAAGGGTCTCTCTATGGAAACTTCATTGCGAAAGCTCATCACGTTCTCTGTGATGTCTTTGTTGCTCAGTCAGCCAGTGTTTGCTGCAGATCAGGAAATCGCCTTGTTCATTCACGCGCATCAATTTCAACCCTCCGAGCTCAAGGTGCCTGCCCATCAACGCATCAGGCTGGCTGTAAAAAATCTGGATGACACGCCAGAGGAGTTTGAAAGCCACGCATTAAATCGAGAGAAGTTGATTCCGGCGGGTGGCTCGGCTGTTATTTACATCGGACCGTTAAAGCCGGGGCGATATGACTTTTTTGGTGAGTTCAATCCGTCGAGCGCCAAAGGCGTGGTCATTGTTGAATAAAGGAGTGCGAGCGTGTTTGGAACCGGACTTATTGTTTTTAGGGAAACGCTTGAAGCGGCGCTTTTTGTGGGCATCATTGCAGCGGCAACGAACGGTGTATTCAATAGAACCCGTTGGCTTTCATTTGGCATTCTTGCAGGTGCGTTTGGCTCTGCTTTACTGGCTTTGACTATGCGTGAGCTCAGTGTCTGGGCAGATGGCATTGGTCAGGATTTCGTTTCAACTTTGGTGTTGAGCCTCGCGCTTTGCATGCTGGCATGGCACTGTATCTGGGTCTCCACCCACTCTCAGGCCTTGGCAGGGGATGCGAAATGCCTCGGAGCCTCAATGGTGCGGGGGCAAAAAACCTTGGGGGCACTTGCCGTGGCGGTTGCATTGTCGGTATTGCGCGAGGGCGCTGAGACGGTTCTCTTTGTCGCGGGTTTAATGGCGCACTCAGAGTCGTCTCCCGGGGCGCTCGCATTCAGTATCACCTCAGGGTTGGCGGTTGGCATGCTGGTCGGTTGGCTGCTTTATCGGGGGCTTGGAAAAATACAACCGCGACGCCTTTTTCTTGTCACCAACGGTTTAATCCTTCTGCTGGCGGGCAGTTTGGCAAGTCAGCTTGCCAAAACGCTGAGTCAGGCTGGTTGGGTCTCCACTCTTGATGAGCGTGCCTGGGACATCTCTTCGCTGATGCCTGACGACACCCTACTTGGCATGGCGTTGCATGGTGTCATGGGTTATGAAGCCAGCCCCAGCCAACTGCAGTTGCTTTTTTATCTCTCTGCAATATTGCTGATTTCGGTTTCCGCAAAGCTTGTGAGTTTCAACATTTCACAGTGCAGGCACTTAAGGTCCACAGTCGCCTGATATCAAAAGGATTTTCCATGATTTTTAAAAAAATGGCCATGCTGGTCGTGGCCCCGCTTTGTCTTTTTAATGCGAACTCAAGTCTGGCCGGCCCCGAGGACTACATCAGACTCCCCGTTGTGGAATACGGTGAGCGTGAGATCGACTTTAAATCTGGTGTGCAGCGTAACCGCGATGGCAGCAGTCAAGCGGCAACCTCGATTGGTTACGGCTTTACCCCCAGTGCGCAGTGGTTCACAGAAGTGTATGCAAAATACGCAAGGCAACCGGAAGAGGGGCAGCGTTTTGATGCTTATGAATGGGAAAACAGATTTCAGCTGACACAAACCGGTCGGTACCCTGTGGATCTTGGTTTCTTGCTTGAAATTGAGCGCCCCAAGGACAGAACAGAAGGCTATGAAGTGACCTATGGGCCCATGTTGCAGTCTGAGTGGGGAAAGTTTCAAGGCAATGCAAACCTCTTCATACAAAAGCATGTTCGCGCAACCGAGGCTTTCGACACCGAACTTCGCTATCAACTGCAACTTAAATACCGCCACGCAGAAAAGCTGGAGTGGGGTGTTCAGGCGTTTGGAAATACGGGGCAGTGGAATCATTGGAGCGCGAGATCCGCGCAGGAATTCAAGATCGGTCCTGCATTGTTTGGAAAAATAAAATTGGGGGGCAAAGAGGCGATTAAATGGAATGCAGCGCTACTCACGGGCACCACACAGGCAACACCGAGCAACACATTCAGATTACAAGCGGAGTATGAGTTTTAAACGTGATGGGCAAACAATTTAATCGTCTTTTATTGGCGCTGATTCTAATTTCGCAAATACCCATATTGGACGGATGTACCGAGGCTTCAACAGAGCAGGCTACACTCAGCCCAATTGCAAAACTTGGAGCCAAGGCTTTTGTCGACTCCTCTTTGTCAGCCTCTGGTCTTCAATCGTGCGCGTCTTGCCATGCGCCGGAGACCGGACACTCAGCGCCAAACTCAGCACCTGTTCAACTGGGGGGTACTGATTTGAACATTCAGGGCTTGCGCAATGCACAGACGCTTCGCTACCTTGTTCACAACCCCGCTTTTCATTTTGATGAATCCGGTAAACCTGTGGGGGGCTTTTTTTGGGATGGTCGAGCCGATAGCTTGTCTGAACAAGCAGCAGGCCCACTGTTGGGCGCGCGGGAAATGGCGAATCCAGACAAAGCAGCAGTCGTTGCAAAAATAGCCCGTTCAAATTGGGCCAACGAATTCAAACAGGTCTTTGGTTCAAACATTTTTCAAAATATTGATCTCGCCTTCGAAAAACTGACATTTGCGTTGCAACAATTCCAATTGGAAGACGCTGCATTCAACAGTTTCACCAGCAAATATGATGCGGTGCTTAGGGGGCGGGCCACACTCACTGAGCAAGAGGCGCGTGGTCTAAGTGCGTTTAATGACCCAAACAAAGGCAACTGTGCCGCTTGTCACACGTCTTCCAAAGCACCTGGTGGCGATCACCCTGTGTTCACGGATTTCAGTTATGACAATCTCGGAATTCCCCGGAATACACGCATCTCTGCCAATGAAGATTCCACTTACTTTGACCTGGGGTTGTGTGCACGCAGTGGGCTGACAGATCGTACTGATCTTTGTGGAGCGTTCAAGGTGCCCACCTTACGTAATGTGGCGATTAAACCCTCTTTCTTTCACAACGGTAAGTTCACCACCCTAAAAGATGTGATCAGCTTTTATGTCCAACGCGATACCCATCCTGAAAAATGGTATGGACGAAATTCAGATGGTGCTGTGAAGAAATTCGATGATCTGCCTACCCTGTATCAGGCCAATGTGAATGTCACAGAAGGCCCTTACAACAGGAAACTTAGTGAGGTGCCTGCTTTAAGCGATTCCGAAATCGACGATGTGATTGCATTTTTAATGACGCTGACCGACGGTTGGATGGGGCGGTGAGGACGACGAACCGCAACCAGCCGGTGGTGAAGTCTGCAACGCAGAGTAAAGCGTTCAAACTGTTGCCCAGTGGTATTTTCAGGTGGCACCGGTTCAGCCGGTGGTCTGCGTTAAGGACTGAAGCTTCTTTTTGAAAAACTGATTTTCGCTCTTTCTTGCATACTCCCAGTCATTCAGCTCGGGCACGTCAAGTGCCTCAGTGGAGTCGGGTTTCTCTATTAACGAATCCAGGTCCACTGTGCGCACTCCCCATGCACCGTAAGGCTTATTGTTTGCCCCTGTAAAGTTCAATTGCGATTATTTTCGCATCAGGGTATTTCCGCTTGAAATACAGAACAGAATATCCTACGTTCGCCCCAGCATCCACGATGGTCATGGCCTGCGCGGGGAAAGCAGGGTGAGAATACTCTTCCTTGATAAATATTTGCTGGAATACCTCTGGGTCTGTTTCGCACATTCGACAAATAAAGCGACCCTCCAATCCCTCAATTGGGAAGGTGATTTCATCGATTACAAATTTGCTAAATATTTCGACCGGCACAGAATTTTCACCAATATGCAATCTCATTTAATTTTTCCCCAAAAATACGCCTGTTGTAAATGCACTAAAGCGAAATACAACACTTATGTTTATTATCGCTGCTGCAGCTTCTTCAATCATCGAAATGCTGACCATCGAAAGATCCATCTTGCACAGAGATTCTTTGCATGCGAACCTTTCGCTAACGCTGTGGTTTTGTAGCCTATCCTGTTTGGGGTACAGATAAACACAGCAACAGAAACAAAGTTCCGAGCGAGTGGGGTCATATTCACTTTGTTCATGATGCGTATTCAACTTTTTGCAGAAAGTAGCCTTCAAAATGAACATGATTATCGTTGTCTGTCTTTTGATCGCAGCCTTGGCTCACATTCCACCCGTTGCAGGTGTGCTGGGAAATGCCACACTCAAACGCCTGTATGGCATCGACATATCAGACCCCAATCTGTTGTTGCTGATGCAGCATCGGGGAATGCTGTTTGCAATTGTGGCTGCGGTTTTGCTATTTGCGGTTTTCAGGCCTGAATTTCGGCTGTTTGCCATTTTGGTGGGCTTGCTCAGTACGATCTCTTTTGTTGTGCTTGCAAGGCCGTCAGACATGTTTGATCCGCTGATCGTGCGAGTGGTCAGGGTGGACTGGGTGGTGATTGCAGCACTTCTGATTGCACTCGGGTGTCAGCTTAGCGCTTACGTTCATCACTGAGAGGGTTTTACAGTTTCATGACAAAAAGCGGGAAACGCAACGTACTTCCAGACAAGGCCTCGCGTCAGCGTAAGCTCTATTTTTCCACGACGCCACGCTAGGGAGGAACCCCACCCCTGTGCGCTTGGGCAACTT
This sequence comes from Burkholderiales bacterium, assembly GCA_021300475.1. Classification (GTDB taxonomy): domain Bacteria; phylum Pseudomonadota; class Gammaproteobacteria; order Burkholderiales; family Burkholderiaceae_B; genus SXZD01. The sequence continues at coordinate 53,196 of JAJTDO010000025.1, forward strand.
ACGTTCCCACTCGCACCTGAGAGGCGTGGTATGACAATCGAGTACGGTTTAAGCTCGCCTGTCAAGCTTCTTCTTAGACACTGCTGTCATGAAATCAACGACGAAATTGCAGACCTCATCCTGCAGTACGCTCATGTCACCTGAGGCAACGGGCCCCACATAACTACGAATCACTTGCAGACCGGCGATACGCTCATCAATTTTTGACAAAAGTTCTCCAGCAAGGTGTTGTATGGCTTGCTCATCGAGTTCACCTTGGTCGCGTTCGGACAATAAAAGCGCGATTTCAGCCAAAGTGAAGCCTAGTTCCTTCAAATGCATGATGGCCTTTAGCCGATCAATCGTATCGCTGCCATATTGGCGATAACCTGCTTTAGTCCGGCTCTGTGGCGTAATCAGACCTTCCTCCTCATACAGACGCAATTGCCCGCGGGTGACGTTGGCGGCTTTGCACAAGCTGCAGGTTGTCAGCGGCGATTTGAAGGTATTGACGATGGTTAAAATTGTCATGATTTATGGTTTTCAAGTAAAATTGCCTTAGAGTACCTGCTTTTTGATCAGGAAAGGTAGGGGGCCTAAACGCGAGTACCCGTCGCGCTTAATGGGATGACACCGTCCAACAGCCCGCTGGAAAAAAGAATTGGATTTCATTGTCTCTTGGGCGCCTTTTAAATCTGGTGAAAAGCTGCCAAGGTCACGTCTTTTCACCGCAATTTTATTTGAAGTCCCCTGTCTACTTGACATGGCACCTTGGTGCCGGCTTTTTAATCTCCAAATCAGCAGAAAGCTCGTTGGAGATTGAACTTGAATAAAACCACAACAACCCATAAAACCGCACTTATTACCGGTGCCTCCTCAGGTATCGGTAAGGCGTTGTCCTATCAGTTTGCTCAAGACGGCTACCATCTCGTACTGGCCGCACGCAGCATGGTCAAAATGCAGGACCTTGCAGACGATTTGCAACAGCGATTCAACGTACTCGTCACGGTCATCGGGGCGGACCTCCAAACCAACGAAGGCGCAGCGCGGCTCCATACCGACATTAAAGCGCGCGGCATCGTCCTAAGCGCCTTGGTCAACAACGCTGGTTACGGCGGATTCGGTGAGTTCAAGGACACATCTCTTGACTCAGAGATGGCCATGATGCAGTTGAACATGAACTCGATTGTGGTACTGACAAAGCTCTTTTTGCCCGATCTGTTGGCAATGCAGGGCAAGATTCTAAACACTGCCTCCACAGCGGCCTTTCAGCCGGGCCCCTTCATGGCTGTGTATTACGCTACCAAGTCTTTTGTCTTGAGTTTCTCCGAAGCCATTGCGTCCGAGCTCGAAGACACCGGCGTCACCGTGACGGCGCTATGTCCTGGTCCCACGGCGTCTGGTTTCCAAGACAAAGCCGAATTGGGCAACTCGGCACTGGTCAAGGGCAAGAAACTTCCAACCGCTGAAGAGGTGGCCGCTTTGGGCTATCGGGCCATGCAGGACGGGCGACGGGTTTATATCCCGGGCTTCATGAACTGGGTGATGGCTCAAAGCATGCGTATTACGCCACGTAATTTGGCCACCAAGGTGGTCAAGACCCTGACCCGACCCGTCGTGTAAGGACCGTACCATGATTAACCCGATGAGCAGTTACTTCGCCGCAGAGAAACAGGAAAGCTTGATTTTCATCGTTGTCGGGCTAACGGCCATTGGCATCAGCGTTTGGCTCTGGATGAGCGGGCATCGGCTGAAGTCCATGGCCTATCCGCTGGTGTTAATTGCCTTGCTGCAACTCATGGTGGGGGGGACGATATACCTGCGCACCGACACCCAGTTATCAGCCTTAAACACGCGGTTGCAGGTAGACCCAGCGGCACTCAAGGCCGAAGAAACCACCCGGATGCAAACTGTCATGAAGAACTTTGCTATCTACAAGACCGTCGAAATGGTGCTGTTGTTTGTCGGGGTGGCTGTGATTTTTTTTCTGCAGCGCCACGACATGGCCGCGGGTATAGGTGTAGGCCTCGTGTTGCAGGCTGCCTTCACGCTAACGCTAGACATATTTGCCGAGACTCGGGGGGCCGAGTATTTGTCGGTAATTCATTCAATGCCAGTTTGAAGTGCTGCGTGTATTAACTGCAGAAGGTATGAATACGTTTTCAGTTCAACGTGACCGGTGATTTCTAAAAAAAGGCCGTTTAGCCGTTCTATTGGCTGTTAGACCACATGTGTCGAAACAGCCATCGGTTGGCGCACCACAAAAATGCGACAAAGCACAATGTGGTGGTTTATTCCGCACCCACTTTCGTGGGCGTTTTTGTTTGATTGGTGGAGCCGGCGGGAATTTCCCTGTGCTCGCCTTGCAAGGCTCGCCCGTCTCAGCGGGCCGCCATGAATCAGTTCATGTCGGCTGTTTCCGCCTCGCCCCCGCGTCCCGCGGCTTCAATTCCTCTTGCCGGGGTTACGGACACAAAAAAGCCCACTTTCGTGGGCGTTTTTGTTTGATTGGTGGCGGATGGTTGACCATGTTCCGACCGGCCTCTCGATCTGATGAGCAATGGTGCGGGTTGCTGCGGACTGGCGCGGAGTTATCCGGAATTTCCGGATAACTGACTTCTATCGCCCATCGTTGATGTGGATGTCACAGACTCATGGGCGATAGAAGCCATTGATTTTGATGGCCAACCGGCAGTGCTGGTCATTTTCTATCGCCCATCTATCGCCGATTCACTTTGACCATTCGTTTGACAGCGACTCCGCCTGTTTAAGAACCAGCTCGACCGCGTCGGCCTGCTGGTCGGGCGGGTACTTCCATTTTTGCAAGCAACGCCGCACCAGAATTCTCAGACGCGCCCGAACACTCTCGCGCACCTGCCAATCCACCGTCGTGCTGGCCCGTAGTTTTTCGGTGATCTCGATGGCGATCTTCTTCAGGATGTCATCGCCCAACTCACGGACCGCGCTTTCGTTGTTGGCCAGTGCGTCGTAGAAGGCAATTTCGTCCTGCCCCAATCCCAGTGCGGCTTCGCGCTCCAGCACGGCCTGGAATTCCTTGGCCATCTGGATTAGCTCCTCGATGACCTGTGCCGTTTCGATAGCACGGTTGTGGTACTTGCGCAGGGTCTCCAGCAGTCGGTCGCCGTATTTTTTCTCCTGCACTACGTTGTTGCGCGCCCGTGCCTTGATTTCATCGCGCAACAATTTTTCCAGCAACTCGACGGCCAGGTTGCGGCTCTCCATTTGGCGAACGTCTTCCAGAAACTCATCCGACAGCAGACCGATGTTCGGCTTGTCGAGCCCCGCCAGCGCAAAAATGTCTGCTACACCATCGGCAACTATCGCGTTGTCCAAGATCTGCTTCAGCGCACTGTTTTTCTCTTCGGTGGATCGTTTCTTGTCCACCGTGGTGAACTTGGTGATGGCCGCCTTGATGGCCGAGAAGTAGGCCTTGGCTACCGCCACCATCGTGTCCAGGAAGCGCTGCTTGCCGTCCTTCAGGCCCAGCAGGTGGTTGGCACAGGGCACCAGCAATGCCGCTGCTTTAGTTTCAAACCCGCTGTAGTCGCAGCCGTGCATCATGCCGCGCACGATGTCCATCTTCTCGAGCAACACGGCCAGCGCTTCGGCGGCGTTGTGCGTAGGGTCGCCTTTGCCCTTGGCTTCGGTGTAGGTCTTGAGCGCTGCCTTCAGTTCGTTGGCGATGCCGATGTAATCCACCACCAAACCGCCCGGCTTGTTCTTGAACACCCGGTTCACCCGCGCAATGGCTTGCATCAGGTTGTGGCCCTTCATGGGTTTGTCCACATACATGGTGTGACAGCACGGCGCATCAAAGCCGGTCAGCCACATGTCGCGCACGATCACCAGCTTCAGCGGGTCTTTGGCATCCTTGAAACGCTTCTCCAGGCGCTTTTTCACCTGCTTGCTATACAGATGCGGTTGCAGCAACTCCTTGTCGGCCGCCGAACCAGTCATCACCACCTTGATGGCGCCTTTTTCCGGATCGTCGTCGTGCCAATCTGGCCGTAGGGTGACGATGGCCTTGTAAAGCTGGGCACAAATGTCGCGGCTCATGCACACGATCATGGCCTTGCCGTCCAGCGTCGCGCTGCGGGTTTCGAAGTGCTCGACCAAATCCTTCGCCACTTGCGCCAGACGCGGCTCGGCACCCACCAGCTTTTCCAAAGCGGCCCATTCGCTCTTGGTTTTCTCGCGGCTGGCAATGTCCTCTTCGTCCTCCACTACCTCGTCGACCTGCTCGTTGAGCGCGTCGATCTCAGCCTGCTTCACATCCAGCTTGGCTAGGCGGCTCTCGTAATAGATGGGCACTGTCGCGCCATCGTCCACGGCATCCTGAATGTCGTAGATGCTGACGTAGTCGCCAAACACCGCGCGCGTGTCCTTGTCCTCTAGCGCAATCGGCGTGCCTGTGAAGCCGATGAAAGTGGCATTCTTTAGTGCGTCACGCAGGTGCTTGGCATAGCCGAACACATACTTGCCCGCCTTCTCATCGAAGCGCCCCTTGGTGCCGTACTGGCTGCGGTGCGCTTCATCCGAGATGACCACGATATTTGATCGGTCGGACAACAAAGGATGCTCTTCTTCCTCGTCCAACAGGGCAAATTTTTGCACCGTGGTGAAGATGATGCCGCCCGCCTGACGCGAGGCCAACATCTCGCGCAGCTCATCGCGGCTGCCCGCCTGTAATGGCGTTGTCTTGAGCAAGTCACTGGCTGCGCAGAAGGTGGCAAACAGCTGACCATCCAGATCGTTACGGTCCGTCACCACCACCAGCGTGGGGTTCTTCATCTCCGGCTGTTGCAGCAGCTTGCCTGCGTAGCAGGCCATGGTGATGCTCTTGCCCGAGCCCTGCGTGTGCCACACCACACCTGCCTTGCGTGAGCCCGGTTTCACCTCTTTGCCATAGGTTGCGCGCTCCTCTCGCACCTCCAGCAGCCCCTTGTCGGGCGAACTCGCCGCGATCACCGTGGCGCGTACCGCCTCACGCACGGCATGGAACTGGTGATAGCCCGCGATTTTCTTGATTACCGCATCGCCATCCTGCTCGAACAGCACAAAGTGGCGGATGTAGTCGAGGAATAGCTCCGGCGCAAAAAAGCCGCGCACCACGGTTTCCAGCTCCAGTTGCAGGCGGGGGCGATCATCTTCGTTGGCGATGGTGCGCCAGGGCAGCATGCGTTCGGCATTGGCCGTGAGCGAGCCCACCCGCGCCGTCCAGCCATCGCTGACCACCAGCGCCTCATTACTATTGAACAGGTCGCTGATTTCGTCCTTATAGGTTTGCAACTGGTTGAAGGCATCCCAGACGTCGGTCTGCTCGTTGGCTGGGTTCTTCAGCTCAATCACCGCGAGCGGCAGGCCGTTGATGAAGACCACGAGATCAGGCCGCCGAGGCTGCTTGGTGCCCGTGACCGTGAACTGGTTAATGACCAGAAATTCGTTGTGCTGCGGGTTGGCGAAATCGATCAGGTGCACCAGATCGGCTTTCTTTTCGTCCCCTGCCGAGAACTCCACTGCCACACCAGATAGCAGCAACCGGTGAAAACTGCGGTTGCGCACCACGGCCTGCGGTTCGCTGATGGTTTGCACAATATGTACTGCCTGCTCCAGCGCAACGGCAGGAATGTGCGGGTTGATCCGGGCCAGCGCAGCCAGCAGCCGGTCACGCAGGATCACCTGACGGTAATCGGCTCGTTCCGGGTTGACACCATCGGGCGCAATGTCCGGCCCATGTACAAACTGCCAACCAGTTTCCTGAAACCAGCCAATGCACAGATCCTCGAGCTGTTGTTCGTTCATCATGGCGCGGCTCCTGCTGCCGGCAGAATCAAGCCATGCTGTTGCGCCAGTTCATGATTCAGCACCGCGACGGAAGTGGCGGGGAGTGCCCACGTTTTCACGACTGGCTTCAAGGCCTGTACCAATGCACTTTGCAGAGGTTCCAGCCACTCCTGCTTGTGCCCGTTGATGACCAGCACGAAGCGGAACCCCCGAGCCTTTAAATCGAGGGTTTTGAAAGCATCCGGCAGTTCGCTTTCCGCTGCCGGATGGCGTTGCAGTCGGGCGGCGACCGCCAACAAAAAGCCGTTGGTGAGCTTGGTGCGGATTTCGTCGATGAACTCCGCAAAGTTGGGCTTCGTCTCTGCTCTTGGGCTGCTGGACTTGGCTTCTACCACCCACACCGTAGGCCCTTGTTGCTGCTGTTTCAGCAACAAGAATTCCGCCATCTGCACACCTTCCTGAACCTTCTCGTAGCACGCGCTCTTCTCGATGTAAAAGCAATGCCCAGCCGGATAAGGGCCAAACGTCATCCCTGATTCGATGATGGCTTCCGTGGTCATTTCAGGGTCAACTCCACTTCCTGCTGGTAGAGGCGAATCGACTCGGCAATGATGGGGTTATCCGGCATGCCGTTCTTCAGGTCATCGCATGCCCAATCGTTGCCAGTGGCAGAAATCACCGGAATTGACCAGCCGCGTTCCTGCGCGATCAGGAACAATTTCTTGACCACAAAATAGGAATGGCTGGCCATAAAGAACTGGATGCCGCGCTCGGCGAGCATCGCTACGATGTCCAGCAGTTGCGAAATAGCAGTAGGATGCAAGGCCGATTCAGGCTCATCAATGAGTACCACAGAGTTGGTATCTAGATAACGATTGCCGAGCAGCGTATCCAGAATGGCGATCTTCTTGATACCTTCCGCCGTCACACCTATCGGAAACTTGTGACGGCCTTTGACAAACAGCCAGCGGCCCGAGGCCTCGTCATACTCAACCACCCCACCCAGAATCTCCTCAAGCTGCGTGCGTGACTGAGCGAACTCTTTGAAGTTCTTGCCCATGCGGGGAGAAATGCGCAGAGCTTTGGCGAGGTCGAAGTATGTGTCATCAAACCCAAAAGCCTTGTCCTGTTCCCGCGACTTCAAAATGACTTGATGTAATGACAGCACTTCCTTGGCAGGCAAGAAAACAGAGTTGCTAGCACGAGGCGGCACGTGATTCTCGAGGCTGGAAATCTGCTTGCTGGTGTCCTTGCCGAAACTGTAGGAGAAGTCCTTATTATCGATGGTGAGCGCACTCGACAAGGGCGCATCCGCCCCCTTGCTGACCAGGTCACCAATTTTCTCGGCCTGAAACGTCCAATACAGCTTGTCCGCAAGAATTTCAGAGGCCGAACGCTGCTCGTTGCCACGTTTGTAATCTTCCAGTGTGCGCAGGCTGCTGTAGATCGCCTTTAGCAGAAAGGTCTTGCCACTGCCATTGCCACCGATGACCAGGTTGATCTTGCCCAGTGCTGACCAATTGATTTTGGAGAGTGGTCCAAAGTTTTCGAGTTTGATTTGATTGATCATTGCTCACTATCTCCACCAGTCAGCACCCGCTCATCACGCAAATGCAAGGTTCTATCCAAGCCCACATTCACCCTTCGCAGGGGCAGTTTCCACTCCGCACACTTCTCAGCAAACAACTTGTTTTGCTCGCATGGTGATTTCGGCCCCAGCACGATGCTGGTCATCCTCATGCCAATGGGCATGTTGACCGTCTGGTCGCCACCAGCGAGATGAATCAGACGCCACTCCTTCTCGTACGACCACGGGAGCGTTTTTGTGCTCAGAATTCGACTAACCGCCTCGTAAGGTGAGAACAGCAGCTCAGAGAGCGACGTTTGTTCAATACGTGAACCATAATTGACCCAGAACTGCCAGAAGGCACTGTTCTCGTTTGCATTGGCCATGTCCATCTGGCGAATGCAGTACTCAATGGCGAAGCCCTGCCAATTGCTGGCGTAATGCGCCCACATCGGTGGGCTGTCCCAGTTGGGGGTAAAGCAGGCAACGCCCAGCTGCAACAAGCGTTCGCGAAATTCGTGGCAAATATCAAGCGAGTGTCCACCGTTTACACTCCAGTATTGAATCTTCTGCAGCAGATCGTCTGTAATCAGCTCACGTGGATACTGGTTCTGCTCTGGTGCGTACATCACCTTGGCCATGTCACGCAGCACAGGGCTATCGCCACCATCGCCTCGCATCAAATCATCCAGCGGATGATCAATGTCCATTGGGTCATTCAGATTCTTGGGAGTTGAGAACCAGAGGGTCTCAGGCGAAATTTTGTTGGCCCGCAGACCACCACCCGCCTCATAACACGGCTGAAATCGATAAACCTTAATACCTTGGCAGTCATCGTCAAAAGTCGTCATGTGCTTACCTCTCTCGTGACGTCAGTCACGGACAACTCGCCGGAGAGAAGTTTGGGGAGGAGGGTGTCGCGGAATGTGGCGAGATTTTCAGACTCCAACTCAAGCATTCGCATTTGCGAAATCAGCGGATGCAGAACTTTTCTGAAATGCGCTGTTAAATCTGATTGCGGAATTACTGCATCGGCGAGTACAAAATCTGGCCAATGGCCTTTGTATTCACTGAACCTTACCCTGTCTTTTGTAGCGTAATAAGCCCAAATAGTATCAACGCCTTTTCCAATAAATGGCAAGACATTCTGAATTGCCGAGAAATCAAATGTTATGAGCCTCATGTAGCAGGTGTGATTCGCAAAAACCACAACAGGCTTTTCTAGGCTTGCGCGGACACCAGGCAGTTCGTTATGAAAACCAATAATCCCTGACTTCCCTTGATCCAGTATTGGAACTAGGCCTTCTACAAGCGCTGTTTTTTGGTCGAATTTTTTACCCACAGAGATTCGATCAATAAAATCGCCAAACTTCTTGGCTCTCCACCCCCTCGGAATTTCCCCCGACTCCGACTCCTCCATCTCATCCGGAAACAGCGCGGCGGTGGCGGCGAGTTGTTTGTATTGCTCGGGCGGCAAGGCATCGAGTTCGGTGTCAGGCTTGCCGCTGATGGCGCTCATGGCAGCGCGCAGCGGGTCGCGGCCTTCCTGTTTGGCGGCGACCTTGGCTTTGACCGGGTCGAAATCGACAAACCACGATTTGAAGATGGCTTGCGCCATGGCTTCGAGGGTTCGGTTGATGCGGCGGTTAAGGTCAATCTTGCTGTCTATTGATTGAAGAACCCTAGCAATGCGTCTTTGAACATCCAAACTGGGAAGCCGAATCTCCGCCCGCTTGAAATCCCGCAAGACTACGCGTGGAATCGCAGCGCCGGAGATGAAATTACTCTTCAGATAATCAATCGTTTCCGGCGAAGAAAGATAAAACTTCAGGAACACGGAGTCCAAGCACTTTGGATCTGGCCGCAGTATGGCAACAGAAGACAGCAATACGGCATCCAAAGGATGGTCAACCATACAAACGGTATCAAGCGCGCTATTGCCATCCTTTGCGATCAAAACATCACCGACGTGTGGCTTGCAGCCTTGCTTGACCAATGCCTCAAAATCTTCGGTCGCAATATGCCTTGCACTTGTTAGGTCGACGCCAAATCTGGTCAAGTCCTTTACAGAAGCCATCGGTTTGCCGCGCGACACAGTTTTTGGGCTTTGGTGTGCACCGTCGGTGATCACGGTACAAACGTCGGCCAAGGTCAACGTCTGCCATTCATTCATAGCCCAACCCCGCCAAGTTCTTCTTGATCTCCCCCTCTAATTTGGCACTTTCGGCAAACTGCTCTGCCAGTTGCGTCGTCAGCCGCGCCATC
>JAJTDO010000090.1:0-9687 GCA_021300475.1 Burkholderiales bacterium
CCGCGCGATAAGGAGCCTCTAGAAAACCGACATACAACATTCCAACCCGGTTACCCATTTCATCTTTTAAGGGAGCATAACCGGACATGAACCAGTCATTGACAACAAATGCGAGGTCAAACCAGACTTCTCCACGGCCCAGCACCTTGTCTTTCACGGTGGCTGAGACGCGAGTTCCAATGGCCCGGCTGCCGTTGGTCAGGGTCACGTTGGTGGCCACCCGAACGTCATCCAGAAAAATTGTAACCGTGCCGCGGGAATCGCCCAGCAATGCACCTTGGGGGTAAACGATCTCGCTGATGTTGTCGGTGATGGATAAATTGCGATTCAGTAAAAGCCCACCCTCAAGCACCCCAACTGTTTCACCATTTACTACCACCGGCGCAGAAGAACGCATGACGAGGCCGCGATGCTGCCAATTTTTATGATCGGGTGATGCGTTGGGTGTGGGCAAAATACGCACAGACGCCAACTCAGGTAGGCCGGCTGAAAAACTTTTCAGGGTTTCAGCCTCCATTGCAATCAAGCCGGAGGAAACCTGCTGCACTCTAGGGGCCTGCCCGACAGGCAGAAAAACAAGATAGCTCCAACGGTTTTCCAAACGCTGGGTTTCCAGAACCTCCCTGAACTCAGGCGTTGCCTTGTATTCACGGTAAGCCCGCAACAGTTTTTCGCTTTGCGCAAAAGCCAAGACTTGCTGAGCCTGCAACTCTTCCAAACGTAAAAAATACTGTTGAGCCGAGGCAAGGTCACTGCGGACTTTTGTGGACAAAATAAGCTGGTAAGTGGAATTCCCGTACGTCCACAACAACCAGGTCAGGACAGGCATGACAAACAAAAACGGCAACACTGCAGCAACAACAATTTTGCGCTGTACGGACCAGGATCGCGGCCAAAAACCGCCTCCAAGTGCCCTTGGGACTAAATATCGCTTTGATTCCACAGCGCGCATTTACGTTCGAGTGTCTTGCGGGAAACGCCCAAACGTCTGGCTGCTTCTGACTTGTTGCCCTGAGTCTCGGCAAGTATTTTCAAAATGTGGCGCTTTTCAATTTCCTCGAGATTTTCAGACTGTTTGGGAACGTCTGAGCCCGGGGCATCGGTTTCGCCCTCATCCGGCCAGATCACAGGCAATGACTCAACTGGAAAATAGCCCATAATTAAGCTGCGTTCAATGAAGTTGCGCAACTCCCTGATGTTGCCCGGCCAATCATAGGCCATCATGCGGTTGAGCACATCTTTGCCCAGCTCGGGCACCTCCAGCCCCAACTTTGAAGACAGCTGTTCAATAAAATGCAAGGTCAGCGGCAGAATATCTTCGGTGCGGGCGCGCAGTGGTGGAATTTCAATTGGCATGACGTTCAAGCGGTAATAAAGATCCTGCCTGAAACGTCCGCGGTCAACCTCGATTTTCAAATCTCGATTGGTAGCGGCAATGATCCGCACATTTACATCGAACTCACGAACAGAACCGACTGGGCGCACTTTGCGCTCTTCCAACACACGCAGCAGCTTGGTTTGCATGGCCAGGGGCAGCTCACCGATTTCATCGAGAAACAGCGTACCGCCCTGCGCGTAGTAAAACAGTCCTTGATGGTGTTCCGTCGCCCCGGTAAACGCCCCTTTGGCATGCCCGAACAATTCACTTTCCATCAATTCAGACGCAATGGCCGCACAGTTTACTGGCACGAAGGAATGTGCAGCACGGGGACTGATATCGTGCAAGAAACGGGCTGCCACTTCCTTGCCAACGCCGGACTCGCCAGCGAGCATGACCGTGGCCTGAGTTTGCCCAACGCGTTCAAGCACCTTGCACAACTGGCGGGTCTGGGCACTCTCCCCCACCAGATTCCTGCTGCTGACACTCATTTGCCGGACAGTACGCTTCAAAATGAAGTTTTCACGCAATAACCGGGAACGGTCAGAGGCGCGCTTGAGTGCATTCCAAAGTTGGTCAAGGCGAAAAGGCTTTTGCAAAAAATCTTGAGCCCCTGCCCGCAGTGCATTGATGGCAGTTTCCATATCGGCGTAACCGGTGATGAGAACAACATCGCCGGGGTAGCCGCCGTCTCGCAGCATTTGCAACCACTTCAACCCCGACATACCGGGAAGGGAAATATCCAGCACCAAAACATCAAAGTAGGTTTTGCTCAGCAGCGTCTGACCTTCTTCGGCGCTGCTGGCGCAAACAACACGTTCATATTTTGATTCCAACGCCCGTTCCAAAAAGCTGAGCATGCCGGGCTCATCATCCACAATGAGCACAGACTGCTTTTCCTGACCCGCTTGATTCGCGTCGCCACCCGACTCAACTTCTTTTTTCGGAACAGGAAAGTCAGGCATGTTGTTGGATGTAGGCCTTCACTTGTTCTACGGAGGTGGGCAGCAATTGCACGCGTTGCGGCAGGGCTTCAATGTTTTCATGTTCCGGGCGCCGCTTGGGCTGAATGCCAACCGCCTCAACAATGGTTTCCGCAAACTTTTCAGGCAGCGCGGTTTCAAGAACCACCATGGGAATGCCGGCTTCCCGTTTTTCCAGCGCCACCTTCAAACCATCTGCGGTGTGGGTATCAATGAGCCTGCCATATTTTTTATGCGCCAGACGAATGGTCTGCAAGCGATTTTCATGCGAGGAAGCGCCTGATTGAAAACCGAAAATCTGTTGGGACGGGCTGCTGGTTTCGTGGGTTTCAGCCGAAGTGCGCGGACGGTAAATACCGGTCTTGAAAAACTCATCCAACACATCGTTTTCATTGGTGGCTACAACCAGGCGATGAATCGGCAACCCCATCTGACGTGCGATATGACCGGCCAGCACATTGCCAAAATTACCGGAGGGCACAGAAAATGAAACCGGATCGCCGATTTGCTTGGCCAACGCCAGATATGCCTTGAAGTAATACACCACTTGGGCCGTGATGCGACCCCAGTTAATGGAGTTCACGGTGCCGATTTTATAGTTGGCCTTAAAGGTCAGGTCTTCGCTGACGGCTTTAACAATGTCTTGGCAATCGTCGAAAAAACCCTTGATTGCAATGTTGTGGATATTGGGATCCTGCAGGCTGTACATCTGCGCACGCTGAAAGCTGCTCATTTTGCCTTCTGGAGACAACATGAACACCTTCACACCTTTTTTGCCACGCATGGCATATTCGGCCGCGGAGCCAGTGTCACCGGAGGTGGCGCCCAAAATATTGAGACTTTGACCGCGGCGCTCCAACTCATACTCGAACAGTCCACCGAGCAATTGCATGGCGATGTCTTTGAAGGCCAGCGTGGGTCCGTTGGACAACTCGAGAATGAACAGGTCGTCTTCAAGCTTTCGCAGTGGTGTGACCTCGTCTGTTCCGAACACTGCCTTGGTGTAGGTGGCATTAACAATGCGGCGCAAATCTTCAGCATCAATGTCGGTGGCAAACCGGCTGACGATTTCAAAGGCAAGTTGCGGATACGAAAAATTGCGCCATTGCGCCAGTGTTGCTGGGCTGATCTGTGGAAAGCTTTCTGGAACAGCCAAGCCGCCATCCGGCGCCAGACCCTCCAGCAAGATTTCGCTGAAACCAACCGGGGACATACCCCCGCGACTGCTGGTAAACCTCATCAGGCCAACTCCTCCAGACGGATGCGGGTTACAGCAGACACCACGGAATCCAGGGCCTCTATGGCGGAAATGGCACGACGAACATCGCCCTCTATGCACTGGTGGGTCAGCAATACGATATCGGCTTGCGCCTCGCCTGCGGCGGGTTCTTTTTGAATCATGGCACCAATGGAAATTGAACCTTGGGCAAGAATACGGGTAATGTCGGCCAGAACACCAGGACGATCTGCCACGCGCATGCGCAAGTAAAAGGATGTTTTCACATCATCCATGGGCAGCATTGGCAGGTCTTCCACCTGATCTGCCTGGAATGCGGAATAAGGCACGCGATTGCGAGGGTCTGCGCTTTGCAGACGTGCAATGTCTACCAAGTCAGCGATCACAGCTGAAGCCGTTGGCTCGCTGCCCGCTCCTGCACCGTAGTACAAGGTGGCACCCACCGCATCGGCTTTCACCAACACAGCGTTCATGACACCTTCCACGTTTGCGATCAGTCGCTTGGATGGAATCAGGGTTGGGTGAACCCGCAATTCGATGCCATTGGCGGTTCTACGGGTGATGCCCAGCAATTTCAAGCGGTATCCGAGTTCCTCTGCATACCGAATGTCCGCTTGCTCCAGTGAAGAAATGCCTTCGACATACGCTTTCTCGAACTGCAGAGGGGTACCGAAAGCCAGCGAGGACAGAATGGTCAGCTTGTGTGCGGCATCAACACCTTCGATGTCGAAAGTGGGATCTGCTTCTGCGTAACCCAAGGCCTGGGCCTGCTTCAATACCTCTGTGAACGGCAAACCCTTGCCGCGCATTTCAGACAAAATAAAATTGCTGGTGCCGTTGATGATGCCGGCAATCCACTCAATGCGGTTGGCGGTCAGACCTTCGCGCACAGCCTTGATGACAGGAATGCCACCGGCAACAGCCGCCTCAAACGCCACCATCACGCCTTTTTCACGCGCGGCTGCAAAAATTTCATTGCCATGCGTGGCCAACAGTGCCTTGTTGGCGGTAACCACATGCTTGCCGGCTTCAATGGCAGCCATCACGAATTTCTTGGCAATGGTGTAGCCACCAATCAACTCAATGACCACGTCAATGTCGGGTCTGCTCAAGGTGGCCATGGCGTCGCCACTGACTTCAACTGCACCGCCCGTGGCCGCTTTCACCTTTTCAGTGTCCAGATCAACAATGGCGGCGATTTCGATGGCGCGACCGGCGCGGCGTACGATTTCACTCTGGTTGCGCAGCAAAACGTTGTAGGTGCCACTGCCAACCACACCAAAACCCAGAAGAGCAACACGAATCGGTTTCATAAGTAGACTTCAATTCTGAAAAAAACAATTAATCAAGGCCTTGCGGCCGGGAAAGACGGTGAACGCCCAGACGCTGCGCTTATCTGCCGTGCTTGCGCCTGTAACCATCCAGAAATCTGGCAATTCGCCCCATGGCATCCGCCAGATCATCCGTGTTGGGCAAAAACACCACCCTGAAATGGTCTGGCTGCTGCCAGTTGAAACCTGAGCCCTGCACAACCAGCACCTTCACTTCTTCCAGCATTTCAAGAATGAACTGTTGGTCGTTTTGAATGGGGTACATGTTCAGGTCAAGTTTTGGGAACAAGTACAAGGCGGCCTTGGGCTTGACGCAAGTAACGCCAGGAATTTGGGTGATCATTTCCCAGGCTGTGTCGCGCTGACGGGTAAGTCGCCCATGCGACCCCACGAGATCGTTGATGCTCTGATAACCGCCCAGCGAAGTTTGAATGGCGTACTGCCCGGGCACATTGGCGCACAGACGCATGCTCGCTAGAATGTTCAGCCCTTCAATGTAGTCTGTTGCGTGCCGTTTGTCGCCGGAAATCACCATCCAGCCGGCCCGGTAGCCACAGGCGCGGTAATTCTTGGACAGGCCGTTCATGGTGATGAACAACACATCGTCGGCCAATGAGGCCATTGAAGTGTGAGTTACACCGTCATAAAGCATCTTGTCATAAATTTCATCTGCGAAAACAATCAGTTGGTTTTGCCGCGCAATTTCGATCAAGCCCTTGAGCACCGCTTCGGGATAAACAGCACCCGTGGGGTTGTTGGGGTTGATGATGACCATGGCCTTGGTATTTTTTGTGACCTTGGCCCGAACATCGTCGAGGTCGGGCATCCAACCGGCGCCTTCATCGCAAATGTAGTGCCTAGGTGTACCGCCGGCCAGGCTGACTGCCGCTGTCCAGAGCGGGTAATCGGGGGCGGGCACCAGCACTTCATCGCCGTTGTTCAGCAGACCCTGCATGGCCATGACAATGAGTTCTGAAACGCCATTGCCAATGATGACGTCGTCCAGCGTTACCCCTGCAATGTTTTTTTGCTGGGTGTAGTGCATGATGGCTTTTCTGGCGGCGAAAAGGCCTTTGGAGTCAGAGTAACCCGAGGCATTGCCTAGATTGACAATGACATCCTGACGAACCTCGTCAGGCGCTTCGAAGCCGAAGGGAGCCAGATTGCCGATGTTCAGTTTAATGATGCGATGACCCTCCTCCTCCAGTTGCCTGGCGCGGGCCATTACGGGACCACGTATGTCATAGCATACGTTGGCGAGCTTAGAGGACTTTTGGATGGGCTTCATAATTAAAGCTTCGTAAAGGGCTATACTTTAATC
The DNA here is from genome assembly GCA_021300475.1 of Burkholderiales bacterium. Classification (GTDB taxonomy): domain Bacteria; phylum Pseudomonadota; class Gammaproteobacteria; order Burkholderiales; family Burkholderiaceae_B; genus SXZD01. The sequence goes on from JAJTDO010000090.1 coordinate 6,251, forward strand.
GTTTAGTCATTTATTCGCAAAAAGTGAAATTCCAACCCGACTCGCTAACTGGCAATGTGATGATCGGAGGCTATGACGCCTCGTCTGTCACCATCAATGGAAAAAGACACCACAGCAGTGTGGTCTTCAGCAATCAGCGCATCCCGGAGGTTTGGCCGGAGGGCGACAGCGGTGATTTTCTCAGCGCGGCAAGTTCTTTGAGCACACGTTTCAAGCCCCATGAGGGGGTGATTCTGTTTGGTACAGGCGCCCGTCAAATTTTCCCCGAGGTTGGCATCCGGCGTGCCTGGGCGCAGGCTGGGCTTGTTGTGGAAGTCATGGATACTGCGGCAGCCTGCCGAACCTTCAATTTATTGGTGGGCGAAGGGCGCGATGTTGTCGCGGCCATTTTCATCCAAGAAATAAACCAATGAAATCAACCGCCCTGATGTTTATTTTGTCCGGCGTGCTGCTAAATGCTGTCGCTCAGTTGCTGCTGAAAGCCGGCACCAACCGCTTGGGCGTCATTTCATTAGATTTTCAAAACGCCTGGCCCACATTCATTGCTGTGGCGAGTCAATGGCCCATCATGGCAGGCATGGTGTGCTATGGCGTATCGCTGGTGGTTTGGATCATGGGGTTGTCACGCGTTGATGTCACCATCGCCTACCCCATGCTTTCAATCGGTTATGTGATTAACGCACTAGGCGCTTATTGGTTATTGGGCGAAGCTATCTCCATGCAACGTCTGATTGCCATCGGCGTCATTTTGGTGGGCGTGGTGCTGCTCTACAGAACCTGAATTAAAAAAGGGAATAAAAACAATGTCAGTCGAAGTGAATCAAGCCGTTGCCAACTTCACAGTCCAAACCACCGGAGGCGAAGTCAGTCTGAGCGACTTGCAAGGCAGGTGCGTGGTTTTGTATTTTTACCCCAAGGACAGCACTCCGGGCTGCACAACGGAGGGAGAAAATTTCCGGGATGCCCAAGCGCAATTTGAAGCGGCCAACGCCGTGGTGTTTGGCGCATCGCGTGACTCCATGAAATCGCATGCAAATTTCAAAGCCAAACTGGATCTGCCTTTTGAATTGATTTCCGACCCTGATGAAGCCTTGTGCACTCAATTTGATGTCATGAAAATGAAAAACATGTATGGAAAACAGGTTCGTGGCGTTGAGCGCAGCACCTTTGTCATAGATTCCAAAGGCGTACTCCGGCATGAATGGCGAGGGGTAAAAGTGCCCGGGCATGTTGAAGAGGTGTTAAGTTTTCTCAAAACGCTTTAATCTGTGAAAAATGTTTGCCCGCATCAATTCTTTCAACCTTAATAAACGACAAAGCCGATACGAATGCCACTGCCCAAAGCCCCCACAAAACTGGCCGCTGTTTTGACAGAGATTCCGAAAATCACCAAGGCCAAGGTCAAGCCGAAAGTCAGCGTTGAAAAGGCAGGCAAACCCCGCGAAGCTGAGGCTGAAAAGCCTGTGGTGGCAACGCAACGCCCTGCAGCGCCTACAGTGGTCAAAGCAAGGGCCCCGGCTCCCGGTGAAATTAGCAAAGCCAGCATGGTGACTACGAAATCCTCGGCAGCCAGTGCAGGCGCGGCGGTTTCTTCCAAACCCACAAAACGCAGCACAAAACGGATCGAATCTGCGCAGCGAAAACTGTTTGTGCTGGACACAAACGTTTTAATGCACGACCCCACATCCTTGTTCAGGTTTGAAGAACACGATGTCTACATCCCGCTCATCACACTGGAAGAGTTGGACGACCATAAAAAAGGCATGTCCGAGGTGGCGCGCAATGCACGTCAAATCAGTCGCACGCTGGACACCATTATGGGAGACCAGGAAAAGATTGAAGACGGCATTTTGCTCGACAAACTGGGCAACGTAGAGGCAACCGGGCATTTATTTCTGCAAATGACGCCCATGGGGGCAGATTTGTCAGACCGTCTGCCCATGGGGAAAGCGGACAACCAGATTTTGAATGTGGTGCATGCCCTGAGTAAATTGCACGCTCCGCGCATGGTCGCACTGGTCTCAAAAGACATCAACATGCGCATCAAGGCGCGCGCTTTGGGTCTACACGCAGAAGACTACTTCAACGACCAGGTACTGGAAGACAGCGACTTGCTCTACAGCGGCTACATGCAGCTGCCCACCGACTTCTGGGACAAGCATTCAAAAGGCATGGAGAGCTGGCAACAGGCCGGTTCAACCTTCTACAGAATCACGGGGCCTTCCGTTGCCCAAATGATGGTGAACCAGTTCGTTCATTGTGACGCAGGCACGCCTTTGATTGCCCAAGTGAAGGAAATTTCGGGAAGAACGGCTGTTTTACAAACCCTGCGCGATTTCAGTCATGGCAAAAATGCAGTTTGGGGAGTGACCGCCCGCAATATGGAGCAAAACTTCGCGTTGAACCTGCTGATGAATCCGGAATGTGATTTCGTTACATTGCTGGGTCAAGCCGGTACTGGAAAAACCCTGTTGGCACTGGCTGCCGGTTTGGCGCAAGCCCTTGAAAGCAAGCTCTACACTGAGATCATCGTGACGCGGGCGACTGTTCCGGTAGGCGAGGATATTGGCTTTTTGCCGGGCACGGAAGAAGAAAAAATGGCTCCTTGGATGGGCGCGCTTGAGGACAACCTTGAGGTGCTTAACCGCTCTGACAATACGGCAGGAGAATGGGGACGTTCAGCGACACAAGAGTTGTTGAAGACGAAAATTCGTATCAAATCCATGAATTTCATGCGTGGACGCACCTTTGTTAATAAATTCCTGATCATTGATGAGGCGCAAAATTTGTCGCCAAAACAAATGAAGACGTTGGTGACGCGCGCGGGCCCTGGTACCAAGGTCATCTGCTTGGGTAACATCGCTCAAATCGACACACCGTATCTGACTGAGGGCTCTTCGGGTCTAACGTATGTGGTGGATCGCTTCAAAGGTTGGCCGCACGCAGGTCATGTGACGCTGCAACGGGGCGAACGGTCACGTCTGGCAGACTTCGCGGCAGAGGCGCTGTAGAGGCGCTTCGGAGGGGGGCTGGGGTGGAAGTTTGTCGTTACGAAGTGGTGAGAAAGCGATGCTTGCTTAGCACTGAACGGCTAATTCTCTGATTCCTCGCTCCGCCCTGCCAGCCTTGAAAAAAACCGCAACGGCGGTTTTTTTAGCCACTAAAAAGTGGCTGCGGCTGGTGCGGGGTCGCAAGGGCGAATTGCCTGAATGTTCAGAACTAAGCAAGCATCGCTTCCTCTCCACATCGGCACTCCATAACCCACTGGCACCACCACTACCGACCGGGTAAAAAAACACCACACACAATCATCTGCATCCTTCACCCCGCCACCACCACTACCGACCGGGTAAAAAAACACCACACACAATCATCTGCATCCTTCACCCCGCCACCACCACTACCGACCGGGTAAAAAAACACCACACACAATCATC
>JAJTDO010000090.1:9742-11448 GCA_021300475.1 Burkholderiales bacterium
AAAACACCACACACAATCATCTGCATCCTTCACCCCGCCACCACCACTACCGACCGGGTAAAAAAACACCACACACAATCATCTGCATTCTTTAGGCAGACGTTAAAAAACCCCACAGCTACTACGCGGCAGAGCAGTTCTATCGTGCAAACTGACTCGCGTAGCCGTAAGGCGGGTGTTGGATTGAGGTGCAAAGGCAGGCGCTGCGAGGTGTGAGTGGGGTTGGGGACAGTCAGGCAAGGCGCCCGTTTGACCTCGCAACAAGCGACGACGCCGAAGGTGGCGACGGAAATGCCCCATTGGGCTTTCCGTCAAGCTTGTCAGAGCAGAAAACGGAATCAGCGACTTAGCCGTCCCAAACCCCACTCACGCCTCGCAGCGCCAAAAATAACAACCAAAAATAACAACCAAAAATAACAACCAAAAATAACAACCAAAAATAACAACCAAAAATAACAACCAAAAATAACAACCAAAAATAACAACCAGACCAATAATCAATACATATCACCCGGTTGAGCCCCAGTGTAATTTTCAAACTTCGTGTACTGCCCCAAAAATGTCACCCGCACTGTACCAATCGGACCATTACGCTGCTTGCCAATGATAATTTCCGCAGTACCTTTGTCAGGTGAATCAGGGTTGTAGACTTCATCACGGTAAATGAAAAGAATCACGTCCGCATCTTGCTCGATAGCGCCCGACTCTCGCAAATCCGACATCACCGGCCGCTTGTTGGGGCGTTGCTCGAGTGATCGATTCAACTGTGAAAGCGCGATCACAGGGCATTGCAACTCTTTGGCAAGCGCCTTGAGAGAACGCGAAATTTCAGAAATCTCGGTGGCGCGGTTCTCACCGGGCGAGCTTGAACCCATCAATTGCAAATAGTCGATGATGATCAAGCCCAACCGACCACATTGGCGAGCAAGGCGGCGCGAACGGGCTCGCAACTCCATTGAAGAAAGCGCTGGCGTTTCATCTATGAAAAGTTGTGCATCCTGCATTTTATGCACGGCGTTGGTTAGCCTCGGCCAGTCTTCATCTGTCAGCTTGCCTGTTCTCACCCGGTGTTGGTCAAGCCGACCCACCGAACCCAACAAACGCATGGCCAATTGCTCTGCACCCATTTCCATGGAAAACACAGCGACGGGCAAACCCGCATCAATGGCAACATGTTCGCCGATGTTAAGCGAAAATGCCGTATTGTGCGTGACGATATACTCATCGGTAATGTAGGTGCGAGAGGCGTGACTTACTGAAATACACTGCGCTTGGGCTGAGCGTGTCGGGGTAATACCGCTTAAAAAGAGTCGCTGGCAAGAAGCACCCAATTCAATACTGAGGTCGAATACATTGGTGGGCGTCGTGAAAACGTCCCCTGAGGCCATTTGGAGTTGTCGCTGTTTTACAAAACACAACCCGCCGAGGGAGCGAACCAAACTGCAAATATCAGCGGCCAGTCGTTGGTTTTCAGTGCTGTAATCAAGGCAGACCTCCTCATGTTCAATCGCGCGCGCCGGGCTTTTCAGGTTCAACAGTTTTTTAAGTATCTCAAAGCGAACGGAGGCGCTTGCACTCAGGTATTGCACAGGAACGCCAAGAGAAAAGTCATTAAAGCGGCTGCTTGCAGGTGCATCACAGGCAACCCCAAACTCGCCAGAGACGCGATCCACCCACATTTCATCCGCTGTTGGTGTCTGTGCCAG
>JAJTDO010000091.1 GCA_021300475.1 Burkholderiales bacterium
ACAGCCCACCGGAACTGGGGGTTTGGTTTGTGCTATTTATTTCTGCGAAACGTAAAAGGGTTCAAATGGAATCACAAACGAATTTATCGTATTTACAAGGATTTAGAACTGAATCTGCGTATCAAGCCAAGGCAGAGACTGGTTCGTGAAAAGCCGGTGCCACTGTTTGTACCCTCGCAAAAAAACGATGTGTGGTCAATGGATTTCATGCATGACCAGCTGACCGATGGACGCTCGGTTCGCTTGTTCAACGTGATTGATAACTTCAACCGTGAAGGGCTTGGCATAGAGGTGGATTTCTCGCTGCCAGCTGCAAGAGTTGTTCGGGTCCTGAATCAAATCATTGAGTGGCGGGGCAAGCCCAGGGCCATACTTTGCGACAACGGTCCGGAAAATATCGGTTCAGTCATGACGCAATGGGCTGAAGAGCATCAGATTGAGATGCAATACATCCAACCTGGAAACCCGCAGCAAAATGCTTATGTGGAGCGCTACAATCGGACCGTACGTTATGAATGGCTGAGCCAGCACTTATTTGATTCAATCGAAGAAATGCAGGATTACGCATCGGATTGGCTGTGGACTTACAATAACGAAAGACCCAGTATGGCGTTGGGCGGAATTACGCCAAAAATGAAGTTGGCCATGGCGGCCTAAGCTCTACTTTTGCGCTCCCTTAATAAAGGGGGGATTACCGAATGAAGCGATGCGGATCGCGAAGTGAGATGGGCAATGTGATGTATGCCGTCTTGGCAGCTGCCGGCTTCAGTTTGATTAAGCTGCGCGGGGCGTTGGTCGTTTTCTCTCATCGTTTTTTTGCACTGCAGAATGCGCTGCAAATGAAAATTCGTAAAATGGCAGTGACGTTTGATAGCGAACCCGCGCGAGATGCGGTGTTGCTTGCAGCTTAAATCTTTAAACCAGGTTATTTCGGACGGCCTGCCTAGATCTTTAAAATCAGATTATTCTGGACGGACTAATTTGCCTTTAATTTTCATCAACCGCTTCTTCTACCCAGACGAAGTCGCCACCAGCCTAATGCTGTCTGACCTGGCCTTTGCGCTTGCGCAGCAGGGGCGCAATGTCACTGTCATCACCAGTCGCCTGAACCATGGCGATCCATCCGTTCAATATCCCGCCTATGAAAAGCTCAAAGGCGTAACAGTTCACCGAGTGTGGACCAGTCGTTTTGGTCGCGCCAACCTACTGGGGCGCGCCTTCGACTATCTGAGCTTTTACCTCAGCGCTTTCTTTTGTTTGCTGCGACTTGTCTACAAAGGCGACATCGTTGTCGCCAAAACAGATCCCCCTATCGTGTCAGTGGTGGCCCAGTTGGCTTGCCGTTTAAAAGGCGGAAAGCAAATCAACTGGCTGCAAGATGTTTTTCCTGAAGCGGTGGTTGCACTCGGCATGCGTTTGCCGAAACCGGCTTTGCAACTGCTCACAGCGTTGCGCAATTGGAGCGTTCGCAGCGCCAGTTTGAACGTGGTGTTAGGTGAGCGCATGCAAGAGCGTTTGCTAAAAGATGTACCAAGGCTGAAACCCGAACAGGTGGTTGTTATTCCCAATTGGAGCCGGGACGGTGAGGTACGCCCTGTCACCACCCATCAAAACCCACTTCGCGATGCATGGCAGTTAGGCCAAAGCTTCGTTGTTGGCTACTCTGGTAACCTTGGGCGGGCTCATGAATTTCAAACCTTCTTGCAGGCTGCTTCAGCATTACAGAACGCTGTCGAGTTTTCGGATGTTGCTGCCAAAGTGCGTTTTCTGTTTATCGGTAGCGGTGCTGGGCTTGCGGAGGTTAAGGCAGGGGTGGCGCAAATGGCGCTGTCCAACGTTCTGTTCAAGCCGTTTCAACCCGCTTCGCAGTTGGCATACAGCTTGTCTGTGCCAGATGTGCATCTGGTTTCGCTGTTGCCAGCGGCAGAGGGGCTGATCGTACCCAGTAAGTATTACGGCATAGCGGCTGCAGGCCGGGCGTGCGCTTTTGTCGGGGATACAGACGGAGAACTGGCTCGCATTCTCAAGAGCTGTGATGGTGGGCAAAGTTTCGCAATTGGGGATGCGACTCATTTAGCGGCATTCATCGCCAACCTCGCCAGAACCCCTGCTTCATGTGAGCAAATGGGGCAGCGAGCGCGCCAGTGGTTGGATGAGAATGGTGGCTTTAACAAGGCACTTGCCAAATGGGAGTTTATTTTATGCGCTGCAGCAAAGGCTGATTGATTTCGTTCGCCGTTGCGTTCCAGTTAAGATAACACATGACCCATGCAAGCAAACCATTGTGTGTGGCTTGGAAATCAAGATAAACGCTTTAAAAATTCACAGTGATTAACCTTTAATCTGGTTTTTTAAGGTTTGATTCATCCCAATAGAGGTAGCATCGAATAATCAACATTCTTTGAAACAACCAAGATCTACACGCCTAAAAATGAAAAAAATAAAATACGTTCTGTCTGCCCTGGCTGTGTGCGGTTTGGCATCCTGTGCCAGTTACCCCGGCCAGTACATGAATTTGAATGAAGAATCTGCCGCAGCGGTTGACTACACCTACAGCCCCATAGACGCTATTACAGTGCAGGCGCTAAAAAACGCACAAGAATTTGCAGTATTGCCACCGCAAATTTTGCGTGCGAACCGCACGCCCAAAGATTACGAGTACCTGGTGGGTATTGGCGATCTGGTTCGCGTCACGGTGTATGGCCACCCAGACTTAACCAACCCGGCGGGCATCACCACTGCGGTGCCAACCGGCCAATTGGTGGGTGCGGATGGTACTTTTTTCTTTCCGTTTTTAGACCGGGTAAAGGCGGAAGGCCGCACCTTGGAACAAATTCGGCTGGATGTCACCAAAGGCTTGGCAAAAGTGCTTAAAGACCCGCAGGTGGATGTCACTATTTCTTTGAACGGCTTCCGTTCAAAGAAAGTGTACTTAAGTGGTGAGGTGAACGCCCCAAGTTTCCTGCCCATCAGCGATGTACCTGTGCGCATTACCGATGCCTTGGCGCTGGCCCAGGGCAGCACCAAGGATGCAGATTTAGAAAACGTTACCTTGCAGCGCGAAGGTAAAACTTACCGCGTCAATCTTTACAACTTGCTTTACAAAGGAGACACGTCTCAAAACGTGCTGTTGCAAGACGGAGATACCTTGAACCTGCCAGACAGGCGCCTGCGCAAAGTATTTTTAATGGGTGAGGTGATAAAGCCCAGCAGTGTAGTAATGCCCACAGGGCCGCTGACGCTGGCAGAGGTACTCAACGATGTAGGCGGGCTTAACCAAGGCACTTCCAATGCAGCGCAAATTTATGTCATTCGCGCTGGTGTAGACAGCGCCAAAGGCACGCTGCGTCCAGATATTTACCACATGGATGCCAACAACCCGGCCTCCCTTATTTTTGCTGACCAGTTCTTCATGCAACCCCGCGATATTGTGTACGTAGACCCTGTAAAACTGGTGCGCGTGAACCGCTTGCTCAGCACCATATTGCCCACTTTGAGTGTTTTGCCCACTGTGCGTGGCAACATTCGTGCACTAAGAGGGGACTGAGCATGAATGCACTCACAAGTTCTAAAACCCAATTCCCGGATGTGAATGTCCCTGCACAGCAGGGCCAAGGCGTGGGTATGCGCACCGGATTTGACATGCGCCGCGCAGACGATGAAATCAATTTGGCAGACCTTTGGTACAACCTGCTGGACTTCAAGGCACTTGCAGCCGCAATTGCGGTTGTGGTCAGCCTGGCGGGTGGGGTGAATGCGGTGTTGAGCCCCCCTGTGTTCAAGTCTGACGCCATGCTTCAGGTTGAAACCAAAAAGGCGGGTGGCCTGGCAGGCCTCGAAGACTTGAGCAGTGTGTTGGGCCAAGGCGGCGCCAGTGTGTTGGGTGAGTTAGAGATTTTGAAATCGCGCACCGTAATGGATGTGGTGGCGGCCCGCATGGGTTTGGAAAACCAAGTGACTGCAAAAACCTTTCCGGTGTTTGGGCGCTGGTGGGCCAACCGCAACAGCTTGTCGCCTACGCCGGTGCCGCCTTTGTTCGGCGCTTCTTCTTATGCCTGGGGTGGTGAAGAGCTGGCGTTGCAGCGCTTTTTGGTGCCGGAAGCTTACTACGACGTGCCCTTTGTGCTTAAAAAAGGACCAAACGACACGTTCACGGTGCTTGATCAAAATGGCGCTACGCTGGCCGCTGCGGTGGTGGGCAAGCCCATGGAGTTTCAGGTGGAGGGGGGCAAGGCAGAGTTGCTGGTTGCCGAGTTCACAGCCAACGAGGACACAGAGTTTTACCTCAGCAAGAAGCATCCACTTTCTTTGTACAATTCACTGGTGGCAGACCTGACCGCTTCAGAGGTGGGCAAAAACAGCAACATAGTACGTGTGAGCTACGAAGATGAAAGCCCTGAATTTGCAACCCGGTTTTTAAATGAAACCGTGAATGCTTATGTGAATTTGAATGTGAACCGCAGGGGATTGGAGGCGGAGCAGCAGTTGAAATTTTTGGATGAGCAGTTGCCTGATATCAAGATGCAATTGCGAGATGCCGAAGAAAAGCTGAACCGTTTTGTAACCACCAAAGGCACCATAGACCCCACGGCAGAAACTGGGCAATTGCTGACGCAAAATGTGACCTTGGAAAGCAAGCGGGTGGAATTGGAATTGCAGCGCAAACAGTTGCTGCAAAAATACGAGCCCAGACACCCCAGTGTGGCGGCTGTTGATGAGCAGTTAAGCCGTCTGCTGACAGAGTCTGGCAGTGTGGCGGGTTTGACTAGAAAGTTACCAGACACCCAGCAGGAATACTTGCGCTTGAAGCGAGATGTTGCGGTCAGCCAAGGCATTTATACCAATATGCTGAACGGGGCCCAGCAATTGAAGGTGGCGAAAGCGGGTACGGTGGGCAACGTGGCGGTGGTGGATTATGCCAAGAAGCCGAAGTTTCCTGTGCGCCCCAAGAAGGGGCAGATTGTTGGCCTGGCGGTGTTGGCCGGTGTGTTTTTAGGTGTGCTGGCGGCGCAGGTTATGGCCTTTATGCGTTCAGCTGTGCGCGACCCTTCGAAACTGGAAGCGGCCACGGGGCTGTCTGTGTTTTCTATTGTGCCGCTGAGCCGGGCGCAAGAAGACGCGGAACGCAGCCTGAAACGCCGCACAGACGCTGTGGGGTTGTTGGCCGTGAAGGTGCCGGGCGATGCTTCCATTGACGCTTTGCGCAGTTTCAGAACCGGCTTGCAGTTTGCCACCATAGATTCACCCAACCGCCGGGTGCTCATTACCGGCCCGGTGCCTGAAATTGGCAAGTCTTTTGTGTCTGCAAACTTTGCCGCCATCATGGCGCAGGCCGGCAAGCGGGTGGTGCTTATTGATGGTGACATGCGCAAAGGCACGCTGACGCGCTATTTTGCAGACCAGCACCCGGGTGCCAAAAAGCCTTTGGGCTTGAGCGATGTTATTTCAGCTGAAACCACCTTTGAACAAGCGCTGATCAAAACCGAATTGCCCAACCTGGATGTATTGGTCAGCGGTACTGTGCCGCCCAACCCGTCTGAGTTGCTGATGCACACGCGTTTTCTGGAATTGCTGGAGAAACTGGACGCCCTGTACGACTACGTCATTATTGACAGTCCGCCGGTGCTGCTGGTCAGCGATGCGTCTGTTATTGCGCAGCATTGCGCCGCCACCTTCGTGGTGGCTCGCTATGGCGCCACGAATGTTCGCCAGATTGCAGACAGCCAAAAGCGGCTGGGCCAGGCGGGTGTGCGTGTGAATGGTTTGATATTCAACGGCTTCATGGCCAACCGCGGCGCGTATTACTACGGTTATAAATATGGCTACGGCAAATACAAAGACAGCTACGGTGCCTACGGCACCTACGGCAGCCTGCCCAAAAAAGGGCAAACTGCATGACCGTACTCACCGTTATTTGCACCGCCAACATTTGCCGCAGCCCCATGGGGCAGGTCATATTGCAACACAAGGCCCGCCAGGCGGGCTTTGATGTTGAAGTGCGCTCTGCGGGTGTGCAGGCGCTGGTGGGCCGGGGCCCAGACAAAGAAGCCCTGGGCGCCTTAACCCGTGCAGGCTATGAATTGCCTGATGGCAAGCGGGCCGAGCAGTTGCTGGTGCCCAACGCCAGTGCCAGCCAGTTGATGTTGGTGATGGAAAACCGCCACAAGCAGTGGGTGATGCAGAACTTCCCCGCCCATTCGGGTAAGGTCTGGCTGATGGGGCATTGGCTGGGGCAATCAGAGGTTGAAGACCCCATAGGCCAAGGCCCGGCAGAGTTTGATAGCTGCCTGAAAACATTAGAGAAAGCTGTCGAAAGTTGGTTGCCCAAGCTGCGTGTTATTTTGTAAAATTCTGTTTTGCAAAAATTCACAATTTTATTGACTCCACAAGACACTTTGATTAGTATCAGTAGGTAATAACCATTCAGTTCAGAAAGAATTCACCATGAAAAAAGCAATTGCAAGCCTGTTGTTGGCCAGCATTTCCACCCTGAGCTTTGCTCAGGCCGCCGGCGTACAAGCGGGTTCCACAGGTTCTGCAGGTGCGGGCTCATCAGCCGGTGCTGCCAGCGCATCAGGCGCTGCGGGTGCCACTGGCACTGCAGGTGCCGCTAGTGCAGCAGGTGCAACAGCCACGGGCGCCGCCGCCGCAGGTGCAGCCGCTGCAACAGCAGCCCCGCTGGCCGCAGCCGCAGCCGCCGTGGGTGGCATCACAGCCGGTACCATTGGCATTGCAGCCGCCGTTGTTGGCGCAGCAGCAGCCGCAGGTGGTGGCGGTGGTGGTGGTGCAGCCGGTACAGTGGCCGCCACAGGTACCGTTCGCTAAGCAGCAGCAAACGCTTTAGTTAAAAAACCCGCTCCGGCGGGTTTTTTGGTTTCTGGGGCTCTTTATTTTCTGGGGGCCAACGTGCCAGAAAGCTTCACCCAAGTGCGGTTGGGTTTCAGGCATCTGTGTGTCTTCGCTGGGCGCAGACAGTCAGACCATTCTCCCCTTCGACCCCGCAACGGTTGTCACCGAGACCGAAGCGCTGCAAGCGGCTTCGGCGCGGTGCAGCGAGCGCCCCATTGGGCCGAGCGCCAAGACCGTCAGGGCAGAGAAGGGACCAGAGAATGAGTCGTCTGCGTACAGCGGAAAAACAGGTGTCACTGACACCACCGCTTCACAGATCCGCTCGATGCGTTGTTTTAATTGGGCAGGCCTTACGTTGCACCTCGTCTGTAAAAAAATTTCCAAGCTTTTACCCGGTTTCCAAGTGCTGCGACCGCCCAGAGAAAGGCCCGGTGGGTTCTTCGCATAATCGTCATAAACCGCAGTGGTCAGCATGTCGTAAACAGGTGCCAGCCAAATGTCTGTTTTGGAGCGGTAGAGCAAGGACACATTTTTGCTGTGACAGTCAGCGTTTTTTAGCGTGTAGGTCAGGAGTATCTGATCTGCCAAGTCTGACAATATTTTTGTTTGATGTTCAGGCGAGGTAACAACGTCTTTAATGCGGTTTACGATGCGTTCCCATGTGGTTTCGTATTTTTGTTCTGGGCGCAAGGCAAGCAGGCTGCACAGATCTTCCATTCCAAGGCGAGTTTGTGTTGAGGTATCGTAGTCAAACCGTTCAACAATCAGTGCTTGACCATCGTCTGAGACATCGGTTTTTGCAGTCGGTAGACTAGCCCGTCTTGCCACTTCCATGCAAAGGTGTTCATTGAGCGCCAAGCCGGGGAATCGACTTGTGGTTCCTTTGATGATCAAGCGCTCGGTGGTTAGCGTGCCTTTCTTGTGCTCACCTAAGGCATTGCTCAGAAACTTGGGGACAACACCAGAAACGCCTGACACTGCATGCCTGCGCACCAGCCGTACAAAAGCTTCTTCTGAGTTGTCGCCCCGCAAAATTTCGGAAACCTCAAAAGCAACGGGTGCTTGGCTTGGGTCTGCATTGGCCGGAGCTACCTTGACCCGTCCTATGGCGTTGCGCCCAACCACTGCAAGCAAATTAAGGGGTGAGGCGCCAACATGGGGGCCGAGTTCCTCTTGCAAAATAGACAACAAGAACCCCTCCGGCAAATTCATTCGAAACATTGGATGCAATTCCGGGTACACGTAAGACTCTGTGCGCACAGGCATCAGCAATGAGGTGAACTGCGTATCTGCAACGCTCTCATGGTAAGTCATGACATGCTTGAAACCGTCCGGAGACTCTAAGGTGGCGACTGCTTGGTTGTGTACGAAAACATGGAGTTTCACTTCTGGGCTCGTCTTTTATTTTGTTTCCTGATTGTTTTCTTGGCGCGCTTTCAAGGCATCGTCCAAGGTGAACTCACGCTTGCTGGGCACGAATTCTATTTCGTACTCAAGAAGTTCCAGCAAGCGCAACAGTTTGCAGGAGCCGAATTCAGCCACTCCACCTGTTTCAAAGCGGGCCAGGGTGGCTTGGGCAATTCCGGCAAGGTTTGCCAGGGTTTGTTGTGTCAGGTTCTTTTGTTTGCGCAATACTGCCAACTGCTGCCCCAGTTCATTAAACGCTTTCATATTCATGACCTATTTGTTATAAAATTTTTTTCGGTAAAAAAAGAAAATTTTAACTATCTTATTGTTTAAAATAAATTTATTTAAGATTTACCATTGTACATCTGATTTTAAATATAACAAATAAGTCATTTTTTTAGTTCGTTGATACCAACGCGCCAGAAAGCTTCACCCGAGTGCGGTTGGGTTTCAGGCATCTGCGTACAGCGGAAAAACACAGGTGCCCAGCACACAACCCAGCACACAAACCACCACCGACCCCACCTCACAACACAAGCAATTTCCGGCCTTCACCCAGTTGTATTGCGGTACACTGTGCCCGCCATCTGGGCCTGATTAATTTACAATTACAGTCGCCCTGAACGCCTGAAAAATTCTGAACCAATAAATACACGGCTGCACAAGCCGCCCCCTTGTCGGAGACACAACCTTGTTCCCTCACTGGAAAGCCTCATTGAGGTGGTCAAGCCCTCCACGGCGGTGGCCTCTGCCCCCTTGAACCCGCAATACCAGTATTTGCGCATCACCGCCAACGGCAAACCAGCCTTGATGGTCAGGGGAACGGCTTCGCCAGCGGCGCTGGCACAAGGCGGCAGCACTTGGTATTCCGCAGACAAGGAAGTGTTGGAGCTTAACCAAGGGCGCATCAGTTTGGCACTGGGTACGCCGGTTGAATGGCGCAGCGTGCAGGCCGCCTGGCCCGCTTGGCCGCAGACCAACGAGGCCGTGTTTTACCAACGCCAGCGCGATGTCACTGCACCTGTGCGCTACGGTTTGAATGAACGCATGCGCTTGCAAAAATTGGCGCAGGGCCAGCCGCGCTTCTGGTTGCAACCGGCAGGCAAAGCCGTGCTTCCAGCCGATTTAAGCTGGTACAGCGAAACCATGGAACCACAACAGGGCGGGGGCGCTGCCTTGCCGGTGGCCTTGTTTGGTGTGCAGGGCAGCGGGGCGCAAGCCCGCGTGGTGTATTCAGAACAATGTTTGTCGGCCACTGTGTGCCTGAGCTTGCAAGAATGGCCCGCCCAATGAAGACACTGAAGAAAACACTGAACAACATGCAAAAAAAGAAATCTGCGGTCTGGTTTGCAGCCTGCCTGCCTGTGTTGTGCGCCAGTGCCCACGGGGCTGAACTGGTGTTGCAGGGCAGCGGCCAACGTGCCAGCGAAATGCTGTTGAATGCGGCAGCCCCTTTGGGTGCGGAACCTGTGTTTTACGAAGCCTTGGTGTTTACGTCGCCGTCTGAATTGCCTGCACAGGAACAACTGAAAAACCGCTTGCTGCTGGACATTGAACGGGCCTTTGGTCGCCAGCACCCTTTGCACCAACTGTTGAGCAAGCAAGCGCCCACCGGGCGGGTGTTGTTGCCATCGCAGTTTCCGCAGCGCATGGCGGTTGATCCGAAAATAGACCCGGTGTTGAAGCCAGAACAGCAATTGCGCCTGATGACCCGGCCCACCGCGCTGATGGTGCTGACCTCGCGCGGCGCCTTGTGCCGCTTGCCTTATGCAGGTGCCCGGGAAAGCATTGATTACATTGCCGCCTGTTTGCCCAACATCAACAGGAACAACGCACAGGTGCGTTTGGTACAACCAGATGGCAGCACGGAAGCCTTTGCCTTGAGCCACTGGAAACGTTCAAGGCACAGCCTGCCCATGCCTGGTGCCTGGTTGTGGGTGGACACTGCGGAGCCTGCCGGCAAACGCCTGCCTGCCGACTTCAATGCCCGCATGGCGCAGTG
>JAJTDO010000092.1 GCA_021300475.1 Burkholderiales bacterium
CTCAACCCCTTCAAATAATTAAAAAATCTTGCTGATTTTTTGTGCCCCCTCAACGAAGGGGGTGACAAATCTCGACTTCTAAAAAATAATAGGAGCGGGTTGAATCATGCAAGAGAGATCGATGGGCTGGGCTGCAAAAAAAATAGATCAGTTTTTCCCCGGACTGGACACTGATGGGTTGTCTGAGTTCTATGTCACCAGCCCACATGGCGAAGTCATCAAGGTGCGGGCCGAAAGTATTGAACAATCCATAGTGCTTGCAAAGCAATGGGAGGGTGTCAGTGCCTGTATGCCTACCAACCGTGTCAGTCTGTTTCCCGGTTTTCTAGAGCGCATGCTGGAATTGTGCACCGCTGTGGATGTTGCTGCCGAACCCCCCCTGGATGTTTTATTCGAGCTTCGAAGCATGGGTAAAACCTTGAATAGAGTCGGCGGATTGAGCGTGCTGCAATGTGCCTGCAACCAAGCCTCCGACATTTTTCCTCCCTCTCGCGGCGTTCTGCGCCATGTTTGGGATGGCATTGGAGAGTGGAGGCGCTGATCATGAATACTAAAACCTTGGTGGCCGGTGCCGTGCTGGTTGGGGCAGTGGAAATTCTACTGCTTACCCAACCTGACATCTGGGACGATGTCGTTTACAGTTTCAAGGGATTCTCCGAATGGATGCAATCCCGCAATGGCTGGCTCAGTAAACCAGCACCAACTAAACTTTAGTCTGACGTCTGAGCAGCCAGAGACCTGCCGCCATCCAACCAAAAGCGTGGACGGGAAGGCTGCCCCCACCGCCACCGCCCGATGACGGGGTAGACGGACCTGCAGCAGTGCCACCGGAGGACGGGTCAGCAGGAGTGTTGTTTGCGCTGGCGCCAGAGGTGCTGTCCAAACCGGCTTCTGTGCCTGTCGCTGCAGTAATGATGGCCCCTGACACCAAGTTGGTTAAAGACGCCACAATGTCCGCACCGGCTGTACCGGCAACACCCGTCAGAACGTCTTTCTTGACAGTGTGGCTGCTGTTGCCGTTGCTTACTGTCAGGCTCAAGCGGTATGCGCCCGCTTCGTTGGGAAACTGGACATTCACGGTTGATGAAGTTGTGTTCGTTAAAACAGGTCGTTGATTGGTCGAATGGCTTTCCAAGGTCCAGGTGTAGTTCAAGGCACCACCATTGGGGTTGAAACTCTGGGAAGCATCGAATTGTTGTGATGAACCTGGTGCAACAATGGTTGGCCCCAGCAAATTTGCAAGCGTTGCGTCACCCCTTGCTGCACTGATTGCACCCGAAGCATCGAGCATGCCGCTGCCACATGTGCTGGTTGTGCACTGGCAGGCGCCTCTTGTGTTGGGTGCGCAAACGGTCGAACCGCTTGGGCTTAAAAATGGGCGGCTGGTCTGCTTTAAAATTGCCAAAATGTTGGCGGGCGTCAGGGCAGGGTTGAGCGTGCGCATCATGCTCACGGTTGCCGCAACCAACGGGGCCGCAAAACTGGTGCCGATTTTTGAGTTGTAGGTGTTCGTGGCCGGGCCTGCTGTGCCGCTGTTGGAGGCGGACCACATCGGAAAAGAATTCTCACCGCCTGGGGCCATCAGGGTCAGGTTGCTGCCAAAGTTGCTGTAGCTTGCCTTGAAACCTTCTTCGTCCAGTGCGCCCACGGATATAACCTTGTCGCAGTTGGCTGGGCTGTCCAAGGCTGCGCCGGCGTTGCCTGCTGCGGCGATGACCACAGCCCCGGCATCGACAGCCGCATTCACGGCGGCGCCTTCCAGACGTGTGTTGCAAGCACCTGTGGCGCCCAAACTCATATTGACTGTCTTGGCGGGGGTTTTGTTGATTGGCGTGTTGGGTACTGCCAGACCAACAGACCACCTTAAAGCGTCAGACAGGTCGGAGGTGAAACCTCCACATTTTCCCAAAGCCCGGACAGGCAGAACATAACCATGCCAGTTCATCGGGAAGACTTGTTGGTCTTGCGCCGGGTTGCCCGCGATAAGCGCCGAAACAAAGGTGCCATGCCATGAGCTGTTGCTAGCGCGGCCACAATTCGGATCCGCCAGTAAATCAGCCGCGCTAACACCATTGCCTGGGTCTGAGGGGTCTGTGT
Source organism: Burkholderiales bacterium (assembly GCA_021300475.1). Taxonomy (GTDB): domain Bacteria; phylum Pseudomonadota; class Gammaproteobacteria; order Burkholderiales; family Burkholderiaceae_B; genus SXZD01. Next base: position 2,098 of record JAJTDO010000092.1, read on the forward strand.
CCCGGTCTGAACCAGTGCCCAACGCTTGGTTGTCGTTACCGATGAATGGATCGCTGACCATGTCAAAACCCTGCAACAAATGTCCTTGAAGTGAAGGGTGGTCCTGCAAGACGCCGGTGTCGATAACTGCGGTGATGGCGCTGCTGTCGCCGTGGAAGCGCTTCCACATGCTTGCTGTATTGGTTGAGGCGGGTTCGGCAGAAATCGCTTTCAGAAACCAGGAGCGGCTGCTGGTATCCAACAACACATTGGTCAGGCCAACGATGGGGCCACTGGCCTGCGTTTTCAATCGACGATCAATTTCAACCCACTCGACGTCTGGATGTGCGCGAAGTTGCGCCAATACCTTCTGCCGGTCGTTTGCCCCCATGTTCCGGTTGAATTTCAACACATTCATGCCCTCGGCTGAGGGCCTGACCCAGGTCAGGGCATTGCCCGTCTGTGTCGAAAGTGCCTGAATTCTTTTGCCTTCTTGTTCCAGTTGCCTGACAGAAGGCTTGTGCCCAAAGACCGTTGAGTCCCTCATTTTCACAACGAGGCGTTCGGGTGCTTCCGGTGTTTGTGCCACAGCGCTGCCTGCTTGCAGGGCAATCAGCGCTGTAATGCTTGAAGACACGAAGAAACGAGTGGACATTGGAAGCCTTTTTTTAGTTACCAGAGGTGGTACTTGACTATTTTTAAACTGGATTCATTTTTCTTGGAGTAAGATTTCGCACTTAACGATCGTTTTTAAAGGCAACTCGATGACTTCGTTGGCCGAAGCCACTAAAAAGGCTCAACTTTTACTGGATTCCCAACTGGCGTTTTGGATGCAGTCCCTGACTCCGGAAAATTTGCACACCATGTTGCTCGAAGGGTTGCCGCGCTTTCATGAAGTGCTTTCGAACGTGACCCTGAGCGAATTCATCAAGGAAGACAGAATTAAGGAAACCGCCCAACGTTATGCGGTTGAAATGGAAATCGGCGGAGCCATTCCTGAACTGGCCGGCGAAATTGCAAATCTTATTTTTGAGTATCCCCACAACGAATCCACCCGTCTGATAGACATCGTGCCGGACCGTGTAGTTGCCGAGGTTTTGGAGAAGGTGTTTGAAGAGGGCAGCGTGCTGGATCACATCGTCGCGCATGTCCGTGACAGTGAAGCCTTCAAAAACATGCTGTCTGACATTATTTTCATGGTGTTGAAAGCCTATTTGCTGGAAGAAAACCGGTTGTTGAAAATGGCACCGGTGGCCAACAGTGCCAAGTTGATCCGGGAATGGTTGGGCAGCAAGGCGCCGGAGTTGTCAGACAACATTGAAGAGCGTGCGCGGCGCATCATGGATGCCGGGGTCAGCAATTCAATTGGAATGGTCAGTGAGGCCTTCGACCATGAAGTCTACCGAATGGCTGCCTTGGACGGCTTGTTCGCCGTGTGGGATGAGTTGAAGGTACGTCCCATCTCATCGCTGCAGCAATACATTACCCAAGCCGACCTGCAAGAATTCATTGTGATGGGCTATGAGTTCTGGCTTGATTTCCGCCACACAGACTACTTGAAGTCCTGCATTGACACCGGGGTTGGGTTCTTCTTCAAAAAATATGGCGATGAGTCTTTACACACGGTGATTGCCGAAATGGGCGTGACTGAGGACATGGTTGTCATAGAACTTAGTAATTATTTGCCCGACATCGCGCGTTTGCTATTGGACAATGGCCTGGCGGAGCCTTTTGTCAGACGCCATCTGGAAACATTTTACTTTTCCGAAAGCACGCTGGACATACTCAAGGGCTGAGGTCTCGGGTCTGGCGGCGACTGCGAATGACAGTGCTGATTTTCGCCGCCACGAACGCGGCGAAAAAGAATCTCGCGCCCCTGGCCATTAAGGAAGTGACCAAAAACACAACGATGTTCATGGAAAACAAACCCGCTGTGATGGTCATTACTTTGTAGGGCATGGGCGTTACTGCGCTTGCCAGTATGGACAAGCCGCCATATGTGTTCACAAATTCCTTGGTTTTCTCAAACACTTGCTCGTAGCCCCAATGTGCAATCAGCGCTTGGGCATGCTCGGCTGCCATGAAGCCAATGCCGTAACCAACAAATCCGCCAGCCACTGAAGACAAACTGCCAAACAGCGCGATGCGCCAGGCTTTCTCAGGCATGGCGGCGCACATGGGAACCAACAGCACATACGGCGGAATTGGAAATACGGAGGCTTCAATAAAACTGATGAGACATAAAATCAGCAGCGCCCTGGGGTGGTTCAATACTTTTGTGACCCACGCTTTTTGGGGTCTGCCGTCTGTGTCTTGCACGTGTTCTGTGTCCGAGGTGTTTTGCTAGTGATTTTTAAATTTTGGTTATGATAACAAGACAAAATATAAAGCAGGGGCGGCACAGATGTTAAGGCGTGAAGTGTTTGGTGTGTTGTTGGCAGGTTTGTCCATATTTACAGGGGCCATGGCGCAAACCAGTGAAGAAAAGTTCATCACGGTTTCATCAACAACCTCTACGGAGCAAAGCGGGTTGTTTGCTTTCCTGTTGCCCAAGTTCAAGGAGCAGACAGGCATCAGTGTCCGGATTGTTGCCTTGGGAACCGGGCAGGCATTGGACATCGGTCGCCGCGGAGATGCAGACCTTGTGTTTGTTCACGACCGTGCCGCCGAAGATAAATTTGTGGCTGAAGGCTTTGGCATCAACAGAAAAGATGTCATGTACAACGACTTTGTGTTGGTGGGTCCGGGCAGTGATCCAGCAAAAATCAAGGGTGGTAAAGATATTGTTGCCGCCCTTAAAAAGGTGGCCGATGCAAAAAGTATTTTTGTCTCCCGTGGGGACAAGAGCGGCACCCATGCGGCCGAGTTGCGTTTGTGGAAGCAGGCTGACCTGGATGCCACACAGTTTCCGGCAGAATGGTACCGCTCCATTGGCAGCGGCATGGGCCCCACCTTGAACACTGCGGCGGCCATGAATGCCTACACCCTGAGCGATCGGGGCACATGGCTGTCTTTTAAAAATCCGCAAGAGTTGGTGGTGGTCGTGGAAGGGGACAAACGCCTGTTCAATCCGTACGGCGTTATTTTGGTGAATCCGGCAAAACACCCGCATGTTAAAAAAGAGATGGGAATGGCCTTTATTGACTGGTTGGTCTCAACGCCCGGGCAAGAGGCCATTGCTGCCTACCAAATCAACGGCAAACCCCTGTTTTTCCCCAGTGCAGGCAAATAAGAGGAATTTATGGCCCTGTTGTGGCGTCGGGCAAATTTTTTAGTGGGTTTGCTTGTGTCATGATAGTGGTTCATGAATGGATTTCGGGTTTGCATGCGCGGTTCTGAACAAACAGTACTACGGGACATTGTTCTGGTGGGGGGGGGGCACAGCCACGTGGTTGTTTTGAAGATGTTCGGCATGAAGCCTTGGCCGGGGGTGCGTCTTACCGTTATTTGCACCGACGTTCACACGCCTTATTCCGGCATGCTGCCCGGCTATGTTGCAGGGCACTACACCTACGACGATGTACACATTGATTTGGGGCGCTTGTGCGCCTTTGCCGGCGCGCGCTTGTTCCACAGCGCTGTGACAGGCATAGACCGTGTCAATAAAAAAGTGCTTTGCAATAACCGCCCGCCTTTGGCGTACGACGTACTTTCAATTAATGTGGGTTCAACGCCTTCGGTGGCCTCGGTTGCCGGCGCTTCTTCGTTTGTAACGCCTGTCAAGCCGATTGCCCAATTTAATGACCGTTGGCTGAAACTTCTGGAAAAAGTAAAAACGGCTACCCAGCCTCTGCGGATTGCTGTAGTGGGTGGCGGCGCTGGTGGCGTTGAGCTTGTTTTGGCCATGCAATACCGCTTGCACAATGAGGTCAGGCAGTTGGGGCGCAACCCAGACAGCCTGCAGTTTGAGTTGTTCACTGCGGGCGCTGAATTGCTGCCCACACACAACCCGTGGGTACGTCGTCATTTTGTAGAGGTGTTGGCCCGGCGTGGTGTGCATGTTCATTGCAATGCGCCTGTGGTCCGGGTGGAAGGGGCTGGGCTTTTCACTGAAAGCGGCGAGTATTTTACTGCCGATGAAGTCATGTGGGTAACGCAGGCCGGTGGCGCAGCGTGGCTGAAAGACACAGGCCTTGAAACAGATGGGTCCGGCTTTTTGCGGGTCAATGACTTTCCTCAGACCACGTTGGACCCCGCTGTGTTTGCAGCAGGCGACATTGCTTCCATGGTCAATCATCCCCTTGAAAAGGCAGGGGTGTTTGCCGTCAGGCAAGGCAAGCCATTGGCAGAGAACCTGCGACGCAGCGTGTATGGCGAGCCACTTGATGCCTACCATCCCCAGCGGTCATGGTTGGCGCTGATCAGTACCGGCGACCAACATGCGGTGGCTTCCCGCGGATGGTTGGGCTTTGCGGGCGATTGGGTCTGGCGTTGGAAAGACTGGATTGACCGGCGTTTCATGGAGCGTTTTCAAACGTTTCCGGAGATGGACGCCTCCGAAATGAAAACCGCGGTCTCTGCCCCTGAGGTGGCGCTGACACAGGCCGAATCCTTGCAGGCAATTTCCGCCATCGCCATGCGTTGCGGTGGATGCGGTGCAAAAGTGGGAGCCAGCGTGCTGTCCAGGGCGTTGGGCGCTTTAAACCCGATTGAGCGGGACGATGTTCTTATTGGCCTGCATGCCCCCGACGATGCTGCCATCGTCAAGGTGCCCCCCGGAAAAGCCATGGTTCACACCGTGGATTTCTTTCGGGCATTCATTGATGATCCCTATGTATTTGGCCGTGTGGCTGCCAACCATGCCTTGGGCGACGTATTTGCCATGGGGGGTGAGCCGCAGTCGGCCACCGCGGTGGTGACAGTGCCCCCCGGTTTGGAAAGCAAGGTTGAGGAAACCTTGTTCCAAATGATGTCTGGCGCGGTGGATGTGCTGAATGCGGCGGGTTGCGCATTGGTGGGTGGACACACGGGCGAGGGCAAGGAACTGGCCTTGGGGTTTGCCATCAATGGCCTGGTGGATGAAGATTTAACCCATAGGAACGGGAACCTTGTTTGCTGCCCACGCCAAATTTGCAGCAAAAGGGCGCTGGATAGACAAGGCCTTGCTCTCCATGCAGATGTCCAATCAGGCGGGCGCGATCTGCTTGCGCGAGTTTGGTGCGGGGGCCTGCACTGATCTCACCGGTTTTGGTTTGTTGGGACACTTGGTTGAAATGACGCGGCCTTCCGGCGTGGATGCGCATTTGTATATGTCTGCCCTGCCGTTGTTCGAAGGTGCCGTGGAAACCGTGGCCGCAGGCATTACCAGCTCCTTGCAACCCGCCAATGTGCGTTTGCGCCGAGCCATTCGCAACCAGGCGCAGTGGGTTGAGGATGCTCGCTACCCCTTGTTGTTTGACCCGCAGACCGCAGGCGGTTTGTTGGCTACCGTGCCAGGGCAAAACGCCGATGCGTGCGTGGCCGCCTTAAAGGCGTTGGGTTATGAATACACTGCGATCATCGGTAAGATTGTTGAGCAAGGAGAGGCGGTGGAGCCTGTGGTGCTTTGTCCCTGAACGTGGCGCTGTGTGGGCTGTTTAAAGGTGGGATTTGAATTTTTTTATATCGGGATGCTTGAAATGCAAAAAAAAGTATTTTTGAATCAATTGGTCAGCAGTGCATTGTGTTTGGTTTTGTGCGGTGCTGTAAATGCCCAGGGCTTGCCGGCCGGCTCAGTGGCCTCTGTCAATGGTGTGGTCATCAGCGACACTGTTTTTGAAAAAGTGGTGCAAAACAACGTGGCCAGGGGTGCGAAAGACACGCCTGAAATGCGCGCCGAGTTGAAAAAGGAATTGATTGCGCGTGAGCTTTTCTCTCAACAGGCAGAAAAACTGGGCTTGCATAAAACCCCTGAAGCCAAACAGCAACTCGCTGAGCTGCGTCAGACTTTTTTGGTTGAGCTGATGTTGTCGGATCACTTTTCCAAGAACCCAGTGACCGATGCAGAATTGAAGTCGGAGTACGACCGACAAGTGGGTGCCATCAAAGGCATGGCCAGTTTTCAGCAATACCAATTGAGGCAGATACTGCTTGCCAACGATACAGATGCACGCGCTGCCATGGCTGCCTTGCAGGCGGGTGAAGCATTTGATGCGGTGGCAAAACAGCGCAGCATAGACCCAACCAAAGAGCAGGGCGGTCTGGTTGGTTGGGTGTTGCCAAACCAGATATTGCCACCGTTGGCTAATGTGCTGGTGAATATGAGCAAAGGCGCTGTCTCAGCCGTTCCGATACAAACACAGGCAGGTTGGCACATATTGAAGCTTGAGGATACCAAGCCATTTGTTCCACCTACATTCGACGAAAGCAAAGAGCGCATCAAACAAGGTTTGATTCAGGCTAAAAAACTTGAATTGCTGGCTTCGTTGCGTAAAGCGGCCAAGGTTGTGCAGTAAGGCAAAACTCGGCAGTAAGCAGGAAAGGCATTGCGCTCAAGACGTAATGCCTTTTTAAGCATTAAATAGTCCGTCCGGAATAACCCGGTTTTAAAGTTTCACTTCAGCAAGCAACGCCGCATCGTTACTGCGTTTTTCCATCAAAAGCGCTGCAATTTTATGAATTTCCATTTGCAGCGC
>JAJTDO010000093.1 GCA_021300475.1 Burkholderiales bacterium
GAAAAACTTTCTCTGCTAAAAACGCATCTAAATACTTGATTTATTTGCTGTTTTGCTGCTTCGTTTTTTACGTCGCTGCAGCAGAGAAACGAGATTATGCACATCGTTTTTGAAGCCGTCAAATTGAAACCTGCGAAAATCGCGAAAAAACCGTTGAAACCTGCATAACCCCAAGGGGGAAACCCACGCAATACAATGAATAAATTGAGGTTTTTGGAAAAAAATTTATTTTCCAGAATTGAGCAAAAACACGCAAAGTGAACAGGCCCTGATGATTCAGGACCGCCCGTTTACGCCCGCGCGCCGTGGGTGGGCAGTGGTGTTTCAATTTTGACTGGCGAAACCACAGAGGCATGATTGGATTCCAACCAGCGCTTGATGCGGTTTGCATCACCGAGGCGAGAGGCCTTCCCCATGGAGTCGAGCAAAACGATTGCCAGTCTGCGGCCCTCGATTTTTACATTCATCACCAAGCAACGACCAGCCTCAGAGATGAACCCTGTTTTTGAGACACCAATGTCCCAGTCGTTACTTTTAACCAGTGCATTGGTGTTTCTAAACTGCATGGGCTTACCTTTGAATGCCACAACGTGATCTGGGCTGGTTGATAGCTCTCGGATCAGGGGTTTGTCGTAGGCCGCTTTCAGTAGCCTGGACAGATCGGGGGCGGAAGACACATTGGAACTGGACAAGCCCGTGGGCTCGACAAATCGACTGTCGCGCATTCCCAGCGCACTGGCCTTGCTGTTCATCGCACTGACAAACGTCTGCACACCCCCGTTGTAATGGCGACCGAGCGCATTGGCAGCCCTGTTTTCCGAGGACATCAGTGCGAGGTGAAGCGCATCACGCCGAGACAAGGTGTAGCCGACACGCAAACGTGACGTACTGTGCTTTTCAGTATCAACGTCTTCATCCGTAATGGTGAGCATTTCATTCATGTCCTGCCCTGCTTCGGTGATGACGAGGGCGGTCATCAATTTGGTAATGGAAGCAATGGGAAGCACTGCAGATGAGTTTTTGGAAAAGAGAACCTCTTTGGTGTCCAGATCCTCAACGTGAGCAACAGCAGACTTGAGTGAAAGGGGATCGTTGGTTTTGTGCAAGCCCGTCAATTGCCCCAGTGAGGCCGGGGCGGGAGCAGCATCTGCGCGCCTCACCACAGCAGGCACCACAGAACGACTGGATAAACGGTCTATCACGGGCTTGGCTTTTTGCGGCTTGGCGGCTGGAGCCGCTTTGTTGGCCGCAGCCTTCTTTTTCTTCGCAGAAACCTTGACCACATCGGCGTGGCTGGCCGGAAGTGCAAAAGAGGCCTGAGCAACCAGAGAAAGCATCAAGCCGACAGACATGACAAGGGCGTTAAGTTGTTTCATTTTTTTTATCCGTATCAGCGCAAAGGGGGCGCTTTAAACAGTCACCCCCTCAAATTAAGGGGAATTGTACTGATCCACCCTTGGAATTACAACTCCAATCTAAGAAGTTACTTTAAGTGATTTTAGGATACGAAAGCCGAACGTAAGGCATGTAATGCAGCCTCTATTCGTTCTACAGGAATGATGGTGAGTCCCTCTATCGCCTGTTTGGGTGCGTTGGCAGCTGGGATAATTGCAGTGGAGAAGCCTAGCTTGGCTGCTTCCTTTAAACGCTCTTGACCACGAGGAGCGGGACGCACCTCTCCGGACAGACCGATTTCTCCGAAAGCCACCAAGCCTTTGGGCAAGGGACGGTTCTTTAAGGATGAAACCATGGCCAATACAATGGCGAGGTCGGCTGCGGGTTCTGTGATGCGGACCCCTCCCACCGCGTTGACAAAAACATCTTGGTCGAAGAAGGCCAAACCGGCATGTCTGTGCAACACTGCCAACAACATGGCCAATCGATTTTGTTCAAGGCCGACAGTCAAACGACGAGAGGTTGGCACATGGCTGGTATCCACCAACGCTTGCACCTCTACCAGCAAGGGTCTCGTGCCTTCCTGGGTCACCATGATGCAGGAGCCTGCGACAGGCTGACCGTGTTGGGACAAAAACAGCGCCGACGGATTTGAAACGCCCTTCAGACCGCGGTCTGTCATGCCGAAAACACCGAGTTCATTGACTGCGCCAAACCGGTTTTTTATGGCTCGGACCAAGCGGAAGGAGGAGTGACTGTCGCCTTCGAAATACAGTACTGTGTCGACGATGTGTTCAAGAACCCGTGGACCCGCCAAGGTTCCTTCTTTGGTGACATGGCCGACGAGAATCATGGCCACACCGTTTGCCTTGGCTACGCGGGTGAGTTGGGCTGCGCATTCCCTGACTTGGGACACAGAACCTGGCGCTGAATTTTGTTGCGCTGTGTAGAGGGTCTGTATGGAGTCGATGACCACGACAGCGGGCTGATGCTTCTGCACTACGTCAATAATGATTTCCAACTGGATTTCGGTGAGAACGGGCATGGGTGAATTTTCCATGCCGAGCCTCTGAGCACGCAGCGCAATTTGGCCGGCAGACTCTTCCCCACTGACGTAAAGCACTTTTTGCTGCTTGCATTGCAAACCCAAGGATTGGAGCAACAAGGTACTTTTACCAATGCCTGGGTCGCCGCCCAACAGAACCACCATGCCGGGTACTAAGCCTCCGCCCAGAACTCTGTCGAATTCGGAAATGCAAGTACCAAACCTGGGTTGCTCTTCGGCCTGAATACTGGAAAGCGCCTGAATGTCTGAGCGCGGGGCCAGACTGGCAAAGCGGGCGGTTTTGGAGGTGGTGTCCTCAGGTATGGTTTCGACCAACGTGTTCCAGGCCTGGCAACCCACGCACTGGCCCTGCCACTTGTTGCTGTGGGAACCACATTCCGTGCAAGTGTATTGAATTTTAAGCTTGGACATTTTTAATTTTCGGCAACGCCGAAACGAACACGGGGTGCAACAGCACAAAGCAATTCATAACCGATGGTGCCGCAGGCGGTTGCGACTTCGTCGACGCCCAGATGCTCATCACCGAACAGAACCACCTCCGAGCCGACTTCGGCCTCCGGCACTCCAGTCAGATCAATGGTGATCATGTCCATGGACACCCTGCCGGCGATGTGTGCACGTACACCGTTCACGAGGACTGGGGTTCCGTCCGGGGCGTGTCTTGGATAACCATCTGCGTAGCCGCAGGCAGCAATGCCGATTCGCATGGGCTTATCGGCCAAAAACCGGCTTCCGTAGCCTATGCACTCGCCCTTTTGCAATTTCTGAATTGAAATAAGGCGGGTTGTCAGACGCATGACCGGTTTAAGCCCTTCTTGTTGTGCAGTGACGGCTGAGGTGGAAGAACCATAGGCAGCAATTCCTATGCGCTGAATATTGCCTGCGTCAGACTCGTGGTAAAGGGCGCCCGCGGAATTTGCCAAACTGGTCGTGAAATCGCAGCTTTTAAGGCCCACATCGCTTGCTTTCTGCCGTATGTCGACCGCCATCTGTTTTAAAACAGTGGCTTGCTCCGCTGCCGTTGGGCCTTGAGGCGGAATAACGTCGGAATTGGCAAAGTGAGTCATGAGAACAACGGGGCCGATAAATTCTTGGTGACGCAAGGTCATCAACTCCAGCATTACAGCGACACCTCGCTCAGGGGTGTACCCCAGACGGTTCATGCCGGTGTTGATTTTGACAAACACGCGGGAGTCCTGAAGCGGTGGGCTCATCGATAAAAATCGCTTGAGTTGCAAGAACTGCTCGTCGTTGTGCAACGTGAAATCGAGTTTTAAGTTGGCGATCGCTGCGTAGTCGGAAAACTCAAACGCACCTTCCAGTAACAGAATAGACCTGAACCAGCCCATCACCCTGAGCAAACCAGCCTCTGCTAGATCGAGCAATGCAATACTGTCTGCTTCGCCGAGTGCTGGATAAACCAGTTCAAGGCGATGGCCGTAGGCGTTTGCCTTCACAACCGCCATCAACTCAGTATCCGGAGAAATTCTCTCTCTAACATGCTTCAGATTTGAGCTGAGATTCTGAAGATCAATGGTGGCAGTAATGGGTCTTGGCATAAAACAATCGTAAAAGGGTTAAGCAATAACAAGTAGCACACAGGTTGAATGTGTTATAAAGCGAACACTTATTTGTTCTAAATAACGCGCAGACAAGTCGTTCGCTGTTCAAAACAGGATTGTGCCTGATGAAGCCGGGGTTTTATACCATAATGGCAGCGCAGTTTTTTTCTTCGCTCGCTGACAATGCATTGTTAATAGCCGCAATCGCTCTGCTTTTGCAAATAGACGCTCCTCAGTGGATGACGCCTTTGTTGAAGCTGTTTTTTGTGGTGTCTTATGTACTTTTGGCTCCTTATGTGGGGCCATTCGCTGATTCGATGCCAAAAGGTCGGGTGATGTTCATCACCAATACGATCAAGGTGGCTGGTTGTCTCCTGATGTTTTACAACGTTCACCCCTTGGCTGCTTATGCTTTGGTAGGGCTTGGTGCGGCGGCTTACTCGCCCGCCAAGTATGGCATTCTTACAGAGCTGCTTCCAGCAGAAAAATTGGTGGTTGCAAATGGCTGGATTGAAGGCCTTACAGTGAGTTCCATTATTTTGGGGACCTTTGTGGGCGGAGCTCTGATCAGCCCGACGATCTCAAGCTTGCTGCTGTCTTTTGACCTGGTACCGCAACTCGACACAGGCATTGACACTGCGCCAGAGGCAGCCATGTGTGTGATTATTCTTTTTTATAGCTTGGCTGCGATTTTCAATTTGCGAATTCCGGACACAGGCATCCGCTACGACCGCCGGGGCAAACACCCGATGGTGCTTTTCAGGCAATTTCAAAAGTCGTTCAAGGTGCTTTGGGCTGACCCGCTGGGTCAGGTTTCACTTGCGGTCACCACCTTGTTCTGGGGGGCTGGCGCCACCTTGCAGTTTATTGTTCTGAAATGGGCGGAAACCGCGTTGAACATGCCTTTGAACCAGGGCGCACTGCTTCAGGGAATCTGCGCAATCGGGGTTGCAGTGGGTGCCGTGATGGCGGCCAGATACATTCCGTTGCGCAAATCACTGCGGGTAATTCTGGTGGGGGTTGCCATGGGCTTGGTAGTGATGGTGATGACGCAAGTGACCGACAAGTGGGTCGCATTCCCGCTTCTCATTATTATTGGTGGCTTATCCGGATTTTTTGTGGTGCCGATGAATGCATTGCTGCAACACCGGGGGCATGTATTGATGAGCGCCGGTCAGTCGATCGCGATTCAAAACTTCAATGAAAACCTCTCGGTGCTGATGATGTTGGGGCTTTACGCACTGCTGATTCATCTGGAGTTCCACGTGAATACAGTCATTATTTTATTTGGTTCTTTTGTAACTGTAGCCATGGTGTTGGTTTACATCAGGCACCGCAGCAATCAGACCCGTTTTAATGTGGAAGCAAGAATCGGGCACGAATAAGGCACAGCGATTCCCAAGCCTTTGCTTTTAGCGCAGGTTGTGCAATGAGATCTGTAAGGGCGGGTAAAACCACAACCTCTGCACTGCAACCAGGCAAGGCCACCCCATGAGGCACGCCGTGGTGGCTGCGAGCAGAGGACTGAGGGCCGAAAAGCGCCTGCACCGCTTCATCACCCACTAGAACTACTTGGGAGAACGGGTTTGTCTTCAAGCGCTCTTTTAAGTCAGGAGCTTCAGCGAGTGTCTGCTTGAGAGACAAAAAAGTGATGTGTTCAAGCGACATGGAAATGGCTGCAAGCATATTGAGCAACAAAACGCCGGTTTGACCGTTTGGCCTTGGGCCTTCCGGAGTGTAGGACAATTCAAAGTTGCCTGCCATTAACAGCCCGTCGTTGGGCGAACAAACTGCTGTGGTAGCAGTCTTTAACTGCCACTGAGGCCCCATACCCAAGGCTTGCCAGATGTGAGCGTCATTCGCGTTCAAAGACTGTTTTCCTCATCAAAAGCTTGATTTGGCGATTCGAAAGATTTGAAAAGCACCAACGCATCTTCGCGGCCCACTGCAGCAGGGTAATAGTGTTTTCTAACTCCCACCAGACGAAACCCGGATTTCTCATAGATATGCCTGGCCGAATCATTGGAGAGACGCACCTCGAGAAGCAAGCCTTCGCAACCCAGACCTTGTACATGCGCACAGCACCAGTCCAATAGAAATGTGCCCCAACCTTTGCCTTGTTCGTGGCGACTGATGGCAATGTTCAGCAAATGGCATTCGTCGAGAATTTTCATCAGAATGAAGTAACCCACCACTGATCTTTCAAAAGTCAGGCTCATGGCGGTGTAACCCGCACTCATGGAGTCGGTGAAGTTGCCTCGGGTCCATGGAAATTCATAAGCGGATTGCTCAATGGCGATGACTTCATCGAGATCGGCAATTCGCATCGGACGGACCATCAGCTTAGACATGCAGCTTTGCCTTTCTCTGCTCGGTGGTCAGCGCCACTTGGTCTCGGACATAAAGCGGCTGACATTGTGCTGGCAAGAGCCAATTTTTATGGTGCGCGTCGAACGCGGCCAATTCGACCAACGCTTGGGCTCCTGGCACGGCCTGAGCTTGTGCAAACGTTGGCTCTATGTCGAGCAGTAAATGGGAGATGCCTGCGCCGCAGGCAGCCTGCAGAGGCGCTTGGTAAAACGACGGTCCGTTTACGACACCCCATGACTCAAGGGCCTCATTTAAACGGGAACCATAAGCCCGCAATTGTGGCACTTGTAAGCAGAACCATTGATTACCGCGCAATTCATGGAGGGCGACGTAAACTTCATTTTGGCGAGCGTCGAGCGCCGAAAAATACAAACCGCTGGCTGATTGTGTGGAATGAAGCCTTTGCGCCTGCTCAAAGGCCAATAATTCAAGACTTGTCTTTGTGATACATGGAACACCCCAACCGACTGCCAACCCCTGAGCCAAGCCACAGGCAGTGCGCAGGCCGGTAAACCCGCCAGGACCAACATCGGCAGCCACAGCAACGCAGTCTGAAGGCGCCACACCGGCAACGAGCATGAGTTGATGCACCTGTGAGAGGCTGTCGCTGGAGTGACTGCGATGCCCTTGCAGGGTGACAGCGTGAATA
>JAJTDO010000026.1 GCA_021300475.1 Burkholderiales bacterium
AAACCCGCAGGGCCGGCGCCGACCACCGCCAGCATTTTTGGCTTCAAGGTGGGCTTCAATACGATTTCAGTTTCATGGCAGGCGCGCGGGTTCACCAGACAAGAGGCGCGCTTCATGGAGAATGCATGGTCAAGGCAGGCCTGGTTGCAAGCGATGCAGACATTAATTTCGTCGCCGCGGTTTTCATGGGCTTTTTTGGCGAACTCCGGGTCTGCCAGCAAGGGGCGAGCCATGGAAACCATGTCGCACTGACCCTCTGACAACAATTGCTCGGCCACTTCCGGCTTGTTGATGCGGTTACTTGCAATGACAGGGATGCTGACGGATTGCCTGATGCGCCCAGTCAGTTCTGCAAATGCGGCCCTCGGTACGGAAGTCACAATGGTGGGAACCCGCGCTTCGTGCCAGCCAATGCCAGTGTTCAGCAGGGTGGCACCAGCGGCCTCAACCGCCTTGGCCACATACTCAACGTCTTGCCAGTCGTTACCACCCTCAACCAGATCCAACAAAGAATGACGGTAAATAATAATGAAGTTCGGGCCGGTGACTTCGCGCACCCTGCGCACAATTTCAACCGCCAGGCGGGCTCTGTTTTCTATCGGGCCGCCCCAACGGTCGGTGCGGTGATTGGTGCGCTTGCATAAAAACTGGTTTAACAGGTAGCCCTCGGAACCCATGACTTCAACACCGTCGTAGCCCGCTTCCTGTGCCAGTTTTGCAGCCCTTCCGAATGCAGCGATGGTTCTTCTCAAGCCAAACTCACCAATTTGCCGGGGTTTGAAAGGATTGATGGAAGCCTTGACTGGAGAAGCCGAAACCGACAACGGATGGTAGGCATAACGACCCGCGTGCAATAATTGCATGCAGATCTTGCCGTCGTGGCGGTGGACAGCATCGGTCACCTTGCGGTGATGCTTCACCATGCTGCGGCTGCTCATTTTGCTGGCAAACGGCGCCAGCCAACCTTCCATGTTGGGCGCATAGCCACCGGTTACAATCAGTCCGATGCCGCCTTTGGCTCGTTCCTCAAAATAAGCTGCCAGCTTGTCAAAGTCTTTGGTTTTGTCTTCCAGGCCTGTGTGCATGGAACCCATCATCATGCGGTTTCGCAATGTTGTGAAACCAAGATTCAAAGGAGCTGTCAGAAGAGGATAATGAGGTGTCATGTATGGCATGCCTTCGATATTTTTATTGGGCTAAAAAGTGAACGACCGTGTTTTTATTATAAGGCCGTTTGGGGTCTGTTGTTGTTATCCGCCTTGTTTTTTATCTTGAAAGTCTGGAGTTTTCTTTGCGCTTCACATTGCTGTATTGGTTGAAGGAAAGCCGCACACCCACCTTGAGGTTGTTGATGCTGGCCATTGCGTTGGCAGTGGCGGCGGTGGCGTCTGTGCGCATGTTTTCCGAGCGCATCGAACTGGCGTTTGATCAGGATGCAACAAAGCTGACGGGTGGCGATGTCGTATTGGTTGCAGACCGCCCCATTGCAGACCGTTTTGCTGAAGCCGCACGTCTGCAAGGGCTGACGGTTTCTCAGATATTGTCCTTCCCCAGCATGGCATTGGTGGGCGAAGAGGCCAAGTTGGTCAGCCTGAAAGCCGTGGATGCCGCTTATCCGCTCAGAGGTGTTTTGCGAACAGCGACGCAACGGGGCGGGGCAGATGCGTTGGCCGAAGGGCTGCCGGCGGACAATGAGGTTTGGGCCGATGAGGCCTTGCTGGCCGCGTTTTCCATCAACGTGGGTCAGCGAATTCAGCTTGGGGAGGCGGAGTTCCTTGTCAGTCGCTTGGTGACCCAGGAACCAGACAGACCCATGGCATTTGCAAATTTTGCACCCCGGGTGCTGCTCTCGCAAGCCGGGTTGGCGCGTTCACAGTTGCTGCAGCCCGGTAGTCGCGTCACTTACAAGTTATTGGTGGTGACAGAGCGCAAAGACCTTGACGCGGTCAAGCGATTTGAGGCTTGGGCCAGCGAAGCACTGGAAAAAGGCCAGCGGCTGGACACCGTTAAAAACGGCCGTCCGGAAATTCGAAGCACCCTTGAACGGGCAGAGCAATTTTTGTCTCTGGCTGCGTTACTGGGAACCTTGGTGGCCAGTGTGGGCGTTGCGCTCGTGTCTCACCATTTTGCCAGACAAAAAATTCCTGAAATCGCGCTTTTGAAGTCCTTGGGCTTCACCCCCCGGCAACTGCTGCACTTGTGGGGGGCGGGTTTGTTGTTGGTGGCCTTGGTGGGCGGTGTGCTCGGAGCCTTGCTGGGCTATGCTGCCCACCATGGTTTGGTGTATTTGTTGGCCTCTTTTGTGGGGGCTGAGTTACCACCGGCAGGCCTGGAGTCCATCTACATCGCGTTGCTCATGGGCTTGGTGCTGACCTTGGGTTTTGCAGGGGTTCCCTTGCTGGGCGTGTTGCAGGTCACGCCGGTGTTTGTATTGCGTCAGGATGCCCAACCAGCCAAGCGCTTTGTATTGTCGGCGGTGGTCGGCGTCTCCGCCATGTTTGCCCTGTGTCTTTCTGTTTGCTTTGTTGGCTTGGTTGTCCATCAAGGCGGGTTTGCAGGTTTTTAATGCCCTGTCAGAAAGCGGTCGCAGTTTTGGTGTGTCGTTCCGCTTTGCCTGGCTGTCTTTGTCCCGCAGAATTCTCGGAACCGTATTGCAAGGCGTGGCCCTCACTGTCGGCTTGACTGCATTGCTGTTGCTTGCCGTGTTGCGGGGCGATTTGCTTGATGGTTGGCAAAAAGTCATTCCCGTGGATGCGCCCAACCGGTTTGCCTTGAATATTCAGCCCACGCAGCAAGATAACTTCAAGGCGACCTTGCAGACCGCCGGCGTGCAGGCACCGGGGCTTTACCCCATGGTTCGTGGCCGTCTTGTGGCGGTGAATGAACAGGAAGTCAATCTGGATTCTTATGGCGATGAGCGTGCCAAGCGCATGCTGGACCGTGAGTTCAATCTTAGCTACAGCGATGTCATGCCTGCACATAACCGATTGATTTCAGGCGCATGGTTTGAAGGTGAGGCTCCCGCCGTGTCCGTTGAAGAAAGCATTGCGAAAACGCTGGGCCTTACCTTGGGTGATGAAATTACCTTTGATGTGGCCTCGCAGCGAATCTCCGCACCCATCACCAGTATTCGCGGCGTCGAATGGGATTCAATGCAAGTGAATTTTTATGTAATTTTTCCGACCAATGCGCTGAAAGATTTTCCGCAATCCTGGATCACCGCCTTTTACTTGCCGCCCTCGAGCTCGCAGTTGGGCGCTGAGTTGTTGAAACGTTTTCCCAACATCACCTTGGTGGACACCGGTTTGGTGATGGAGCAAATCAGGTCAACCCTTGGGCGGGTGAGCCGCGGGGTAGAGTTCATTTTTGCTTTTACAGTGTTGTCCGGCGCCTTGGTGCTTGTGGCCACGTTACTGACCAACAATGCGGCGCGCATGCGCGAGGCGGGTATCATGAGAGCCTTGGGCGCCTCACAAGTGCAAATTCGACGTGCGATCTGGATGGAACTGGCCTTCATCGGACTGCTCGCTGGCTTGATGGCTGGCATTGCCGCGCAGGCCCTCGGGTTTGTGGTGGCACAACAGGTGTTTAAGTTTACGTATGTACTTTCACCGGTCTTGCTGCTCTCCGCCATGGGTTTGGGGGTGGTTATTGCGATGCTGGGCGGTATTTGGTCGGTTAATCGCATTGTTTCCACACCACCTTTGCAGGTGCTGCGTTCACTTTGACTTTCTTTTTTACTTCACCACAACATCCGGATTGAAACACGTGCAACCAGAACAACCCGAGCGACCAGATCAATCAGATTCAACAAGATCTGAACCTGCTGCAAACAAAACCGAGTCCGACAACATTGAAACCTCAGGTCGTTCGGCCTTTGAATTGTTGTCTGACAACCCTGCAGAGCGCCTGCCCAAGGTACGCCAATTGGTGGATGCTTTTTACGATGAAATGGATTTTAATCGCCAGTTCAAGTTGATTCGCGATCTGCATCCCCGCGACCTCACCGACTCACGTGAAAAGTTCTTCAAGTTTTTAAGTGGTTGGTTGGGTGGCCCTGACCTCTATATCCGGGAATATGGTCATCCACGGCTGAGAATGCGTCACATGCCTTTTCCGATTGCCAGCGTTGAACGCGACCAGTGGCTAAGTTGCATGGCGCATGCACTGAAAGTGTGCGAAATAGAACCGGGTTTTGCTGAAAAGCTGTTGGTTTCTTTTTTTAAGACCGCTGATTTTATGCGTAACCGTCCGGATACGCGTTGAACAATGCGCTGTGTTGCAAAACAATGAATTGCACTGAAATAGTCTAAGGAAGTGTCATGAAAAACGCCGTTCCAAGAATTACGCTCATTACCACCGGGGGCACCATTGCTGGTTTGGGTGAACTGGGGTTTTCAACAGGTTACAAAGCGGGGCAGGTAGGTGCAGAAGCCTTGCTGCTAGGCGTTCCCGGCCTAGAGGGACTGGCGCAAGTCAAGGTGCAGTCGCTTTTTTCCATTGGCAGCCAAAACTTGACCGCCACCCACGCAGTGCTTCTCAGACAAGCCATTCTGGACGCGTTGGAAGACGTCAATTGCGATGGCGTACTGGTCACTCACGGCACAGACACACTTGAAGAAACTGCCTTTTTCCTGCACCTGACGCTACCTGCCACTGGTAAACCCACCATGCTGACGGCGGCAATGCGCCCGGCCAGTGCAGCGTCTTCAGACGGTGCCGGCAACCTTCGCGATGCGCTGCAATCCTTGAAGTCGCTTTGCCACAATCGTCCCAAAGCCGGTCCTTCCTTGTGGGTTTTGATGGCCAGCCGCTTGTATGGGGCGCTCGAAGTCTCAAAGCGCAACGCGTTGGCGCCAGATGCATTCCACAACCAGAGACACAGCGCTTTTTTGCTGGACGACCATCTGGAATGGATCAGCACGCCAATTGAGGGCGAATGGACTGCTGGCCGTTTCTTTGAATCCATGGAAACTGCCCTGAAACTTTGGGCTGCTGACACTGAATCCCACACCGACAACTTTGATACGCTGCTACCTGAAATTCCCGTGGTGGTCTGTCATCAAGACCTCAATGCTCAACGTATCGGACGCATGTTGAAACCCGCACCCATGGGGGTTGTTATCGCTGGCGTTGGACATGGTGCCATTCCAGAGTCTCTGCACGGTTTGGTAAACACTTTGCTTAAAGCGGGTTGCTGGATCATGAGGGCGTCCCGGACGCCAGAAGGTCCGGTCTTTGTCTCAGGTGAAAACCCTTGGAACAAGCAGGCTTTTGCAGGGCGCATGCTCGCTGCCGGGCGGCTAAGCCCTTGGCAATCCAGAATTGCCTTGCAATTGCTGTTGCTCGAGTTAGATCAGGTGATCAAAAGCTAAAACCTGCAGTATTCAGTTCTTCCTGCCTTTTTACGCACACCTGAGGTCAATTTTGCACTGACGGTGGGCAAGGGTTTTACATCCGCACCGGCCATCCGCAGAAATACCTCGCGGGCAAAGGCATAAAAAGTGACCATCACCGCCACCGGGTTGCCGGGCAGGCCTAACAGCAGCGTCTGTTTACCCTCTGTTTTGATGTGCCCAACCGCCATGGGGCGCCCTGGGCGCATCGCGATTTTCCAAAACTGAACATCCCCCAGCTTTTTCATTACGGCCTTGGTGTGGTCGGCTTCACCGACTGAAACGCCACCTGAGGTCACAATTGCATCGGCACAACGCGCTGCTTCCAGCATGGTGGCTTTCAATACGGCCGGGTCGTCTTTTACAACGCCCATGTCAATCAAATCAACGCAGCGCAAGCGCTTGAGCATCCCGTAGAGCGTGTAGCGGTTGCTGTCGTAAACGCAACCTTCGTCCAGCGCCTCACCGATGGAGCGCAATTCATCACCCGTCGAGAAAAAAGCCACCCTCAACTTGCGTTTAACCCACACTTCACCCACCCCAAGCGATGCCAACAGGCCGATGTCTGACGGCCGCAGGATTCGTCCGGCGGGCAGGGCAACACCGCCTTTTTGCAGATCCTCTCCCTTGAATCGGCGGTTGTCGCCTGTTTTCAGGGTATTTGGAGAAATACGGATCGTTTGCCCCGATGCGCTGCACAATTCCTGTGGCACCACTGTGTCGCAACCTTGTGGCATGACAGCACCCGTCATGATTTTTACACAGCTGCCTCGCGGCACTTCGCCCGTGAATGCGTTCCCCGCGTAGGCGGTACCTACAACTTTCAAGAGGGTGTCGCCTGCTGCATTCAGGCTTTGACCTTGAAAGGCATAACCATCCATGGCCGAGTTGTCGTGGGCGGGTACATCCAGGCCTGAAACCACTTCACGGGCCAGCACTCTGTCCAATGCTTCGCGCAGCGCAAGTTTTTCTTGTGCAACAACAGGTTCCAGTAGCGCATGCAAAATCTTTTTTGTGGCTTCAACGCTCAAGGCGTTCGGGTCAAAGTCGGAAAGGCAAGACGTGATGTCGCTGATGTTTTTTAGGTTCATGGCAGGTTTTATTAGAATTTTTTCCTATTAACTTATCTCTTTAAATCAGATCTGTACGTAGTTGCAATTCATGTAGTTCCTGAATTGTATTGACGTTCATAAAACGGTCGGCCTGCTCATCGAATTCAACACGCGCCACTTTCAATGAGGCATACCAGATGTCTATTTTGCGTTGTCCGCTTTTTAGAAATGCATCCAGGTGCTCGCACACATTGGAACGCACCAAGGTGAACACCGGATGCGCTTGCGAATGTGTGTAGGCCACCGCAACGTCAGCCTCCTCATGCTCAAGCGCCAACACCAGTCGCTCCACCAAATTTAGCGGAAACAGAGGCACATCGCAGGGAACAGTCACTAAAAACTCAGTGTCGCAAGCGCACAAACCTGCATGCAGGCCTGCCAGCGGACCTGAATAACCGCCGTGTAAATCAGTCACAACCGGTACGCCAAACGACTCATAGGCTGCCAGGTTCTGATTGGCATTGACCAACACTTGCCCCACTTGTGAATCCAGTCGCATCAAGGCGTGCATGGCCATGGGCATGCCCCTGAACAATTGCAATCCCTTGTCCACGCTGCCCATTCGGGTGCCGCGACCACCGGCCAGTATCAGCCCTGTGATGTTTGTTTTTTCTATTTTCATTTTCTTCAGGCCAAAAGTGTGTGGGGTGCTTGATTGAAGCGGTGGCGTCCGGTGAACAGCAAGTAATGCTTGCCCTGACAGCGGCCAATCATGGTGATGCCTATGCGTTGCGCAATGGAGTGCCCCATTTCCGTCAGGCCGATTTAATGACCATTTCAGAGGTCAGGCGCCCCGTGGTGTAGAAAATTTTGTCGTCGCCTGAAATCCCGTTTAACCACATCAGTCCCGCAATCGCATCCACTGCATTGTGTCGTCCAACGTCTTCCACGAAAAACAGTATTTCACTGCGATTCTCACCCGCATTGCTGCACAAGGCACATCCGTGCACCGCGCCTGCCTGCTTGTAAATGGATTCATGCCGACGCACATTGTCCATCACGCCGTACAGCACTTCTTCTGACAAACTAGGCGCATCAGGCAGCGAAATGTCATCAATTTCAGCCATCAAGTCGCCAAAAACCGTACCTTGCCCACAGCCGGTGGTCACGGTTTTGTGGGCCAGTCTGTCTTCCACATCCCGAACTTCCCACACGGTTTTGCCGTGGTCCTTCAAATAACGGGTGGTGACTGCAACCGACTGCGTGTCCCAATCCACCTGCACGGCGGCAATTTCATCCACATTTTTTAGCAGGCGCTGGTTTCTCAACCATCCAACCACCAAGGCTTCGGGGGCGGCACCCAAAGTCATCAGCGTGAGCATTTCCCTTTTATCTACATACACGGTCAAAGGATGCTCGCCCGCAATCGGAGTTGGCACCTCTTCACCGCGCTCATTGATCGCCATCACCTCAACCGTGGAGGGTCTGGCTGAGTTGCTCAATTCAATCGCGTGTTTTTTCACGTTGTTTAAACCTAACCGCCGATATAAGACATTTCAATTCGATCTGAAGGAAAGCTTGCTGCGGTTCTTATCTCAGAGTACCGATCTGACCGAGCCCCCCAAACATTTGCAACCGCATTGCGCAACGCCTCGTCGCCGTCGGAATCACTCATGGTTGCAACCGAGCCGCGCAGCAAGGCTTTAAAATCATGGCCTTGGCTTGCAAATAGACAGGTGTAGAGTTGCCCCTGGGTTGAAAGGCGGGCTCGCGTGCAGCTTGAACAAAACGCTTGGGTGACAGATGAAATCACGCCAACCTCATTGCTGCCGTCCGCGTATTTCCACCGTTGAGCCACTTCTCCCTGATAATTCGGTTCTAGGCTGACCAGCGGAGACACCTCACTGTGGATTTTACTGAGGACCTCTTTGCTGGGCACCACTTCGTCTAGCTTCCAGCCGTTGCTGGTACCCACATCCATGTACTCTATAAACCTCACAATATGGGGTGAGTTCTTGAAGTAGCGGGCCATCGGCACCACTTGGTCCTCATTCCATCCTTTCTTGACCACCATATTGACCTTGATGTTGTTAAAGCCTTCCGCCGCAGCGGCATCAAGCCCTTCAAGTACTTGCTCAACAGAGTAATCTACATCATTCATTTTTTTGAATATTGTGTCATCCATGGCGTCCAGGCTGACGGTAATTCTATCGAGGCCAGCTGCTTTGAGCGCGCGCGCTTTTTTGGCCAGCAAAGAGGCATTTGTGGTCAGGGTTAAATCAACGGGTTGGCCTGCCGGTGTGCGAAGTTCCGCAAGCATGCCAATAAGGGTTTCCACGTTTTTTCGTAAAAGCGGTTCGCCGCCGGTCAGCCTGAGTTTCTCAACACCGAGGGAGACAAACGCCTTGGCCAGCTTCGTAATTTCTTCAAAACTGAGCAGTTCATCGTGTTTCAGGTAGGGATAGTCGTTGTTGAATACCTCTTT
Source organism: Burkholderiales bacterium (assembly GCA_021300475.1). GTDB lineage: Bacteria > Pseudomonadota > Gammaproteobacteria > Burkholderiales > Burkholderiaceae_B > SXZD01. The sequence continues at coordinate 8,934 of JAJTDO010000026.1, forward strand.
GGGCATGCAATAGACACATCGAAAGTTGCACCGGTCTGTCACTGATATGCGCAGATCGTGCAGTCGTCTGTGTCTAGTGTCTCCGAGCGTGTTCTGGCGCGAGGCCGCCGAAGGTTCAATGGATGGAACGAAAGCCCGCTTTCTCACATCCACCAGCGGCACAATCATGTCCGTCATCGTGATCCATTCTTTTTGTGTTTAAAACGCATTATTTTTATGCTTTGTGCCGCTTATTGTGCGCTGCACTTTGACAGTTCGCAAATTTAGCTTACATTTTAAGACTCGCGTCAAATTTTTGGAAAGATGTCCATGCCGCCAACCGATTGGCTTTCCTTGGCCAGTGTGCCTTTGGTCGTTGAGCTTGTTAAAGTGCCTCAAAAGTCACAATGGCAATCTTTCAGATGGTCTCTGGCCCACATTTATTCCGCTGACGTGGCCCCGATTTGTGAATATGCCCAAACCATCGTTTTGGATGTTTATCGAGATGAATGCGAGGGTTATTACCTGAATTTAACCGCAGACCAGCCTTGTATCTTTGCAGTTTTAAGAAAAAATGAAGAAGATGAAACCCTGATGCCCTTGGTTCAGTTTGTTACGCTTAGCTACAACGAGGCTGGGCGTCGCATGGATGCCGGCGAGTGGGTGGAACAACTGCCGATGCCGGAACCGTTCAAGCCTTGGCTTGCCGAGTTTGTTGAGGCGAATTATGTCGTTGAGCCCAAGAGGCGCAGGCGCCCTGAGTCTTTCAAGCGCCCGCAAGACAGGAGTTGAGCGTGTCCGATGAGCAAAACTTCCTGAGTCGCTGGGCACGTCGTAAAAACCAGCATCGCCAAGAGACTCAAGCTGCGGCTTCTCCCGTTGAAAAGCCTGCATCCGAGCTTGAGCAAGCCGTTCAGCCGTCTTTGCCTGATGCGCCTTTGAGTGCAGTTGAATGCACAGAGGAGGGGATGCGCTCGGCCGTGGCGGCACCCAGCATGGAAGATGTCGCCAGTCTAACCAAAGACAGTGACTTTGCCCCATTCGTCGCTAAAAACGCTACCCAATTGGTTAAAAATGCGGCGTTGAAAAAACTGTTTTCTGATCCGCATTTCAACATCATGGACCGTCTTGACATTTATATCGATGACTACGGTCAGCCAGACCCGCTGCCAGATGGCTGGCTAGATAAACTTGAACATGCCAAAGGCTGGCTGACGCCCACGGATGCACAGCGCGCTGCTGCTGCCCAAGAAGCCGCCGTGCAGTCTGACGCAGCAACTCCTATGCTGATTTCTGAAACGGAACCGGCCGTGCCTGAGGCAGCACCCAAAAATGAGTGCGATGCCGACCCTCTCGACATTTCAGGTTCAGCCCCAAAATCTTGACCTTCCTTGTTAGGTCAATTTGTCCTGACTACGACTATATGGGTGGTACTTTTTGTCTTTACTCCCATACATTTATCTTTAATTTTTTTCTTAAACCCCTAATTTTAAAAGATTTAATTCTTTTCATTGTTCTGGCTTGAGTTTTGCTTCTAATTTATCATCATAAAAACGCTCGGGATGGTTCTTTGGAAGTTTTTGTCTGTCAATGTTCAGGTTCTAAAGTTGATGACGCTCTGGTACATCAAGAACGCCTGTCCCAATCCACTGGTGCAACGGTAAAGGTCAGCAGTCAATTGTGCCGCCGCGGTGTGTCTGCTTTGGGTTCTCTGTCGGACAATCAAAAGCAAGACGAAATCCTGATCGCTTGCACACAAGAACGGGCTTTTTTCGACGGCTTGGCAGCACAGCGCACAGCCAATGGTTTGAGCCCCCTTAAATTCATTGATGCCAAGCGCTTACAGGCATCTTCCAAGAATCTTCATGAGGCCGTTCCGGCCATTGCAGCAACCATCGCAATGTCAGAAGTTGCGTCTGAGCCTGTTGCTGCAGTTGAATATACGTCTTCCGGTCGAGTGGCCCTGATAGGACGCGCCTCGCAAGTGCTTCCCTGGGCCAACGCGCTGTCTGAAACTGCAAGTGTCAGCGTCTACATCACCGAGCCTGATGGCGGAACTCTGCCCACGCAGCGCAGTTATCAGGTGTTTTCTGAAAGTGTGTTGTCTGCGAAGGGATGGTTGGGTTCTTTTACCGTCCAATCCACCAGCAACAACCCCATCGACCTTGAGCTTTGCACGCAATGCGGCGCGTGCGTCTCGGCCTGCCCCGAGGGTGCAATTGATGCCGGGTTGTTTCAGATAAAAATGGATGTTTGCAAATCGCACCGTGATTGCGTGGCTGCCTGCTCGGAGTTCAATGCTATCCAGTTTGTATCGGAAGCGAAAACAAGCCGGACTTTCGACTTGGTCATCGATTTTTCATCTTCCCCTGTCATTGGCAAAATGCACGCCCCCTTGGGCTATTACGCAGTTGGGTCTGATCAAGCGCTTCAAGCCAAGGCGGCTTTGGCTGCAGTCCAATTGATCGGAACCTTTGAAAAGCCGAAGTTTTTCACCTATAAATCCAGTTTGTGCGCTCACAGCCGGTCAAAAATTTCCGGGTGTTCGAAGTGCATTGACACTTGTAGCACTCAGGCCATTTCCAGCAAGGGCGATCAGGTGTTTGTCGAGCCTCACCTTTGTCTGGGCTGCGGTGCCTGTGCCACGGTTTGTCCTACCGGGGCCATGCGCTACAACTTTCCAAGTGCTCCCGTTATGGGGCAGCGCTTCCGTCTGGCGCTGAAGGCTTATTTTCAGGCGGGTGGAGAGCGTCCTAGTTTGCTGTTGCTGTCAGAAGAGGGTGGCGCCGCCACCTACAATTCATTCACCCGTGAAGTTCGTCAGGGACGTGCCAAAGCGGGATCCTTGAATTTGATTCCGGTTGAACTGCAGCACGCCGCCAGCGTTGGCATGGCTCTCTGGTTAAGCGCAATTGCGTTCGGCGCTGAGTATGTGATTGTCGGCCTTGATGCCACGCAAGCCGATGAATACCGCAGTGCGTTGGTCGAACAGGCGTCACTTGCCAACTTGTTGCTCAATGCCTTAGGTGTGGCCGGGCAGCGCGTGGTTTGCATCGACATGTCAGTCCAAGGTTGGTCTGACAGTCTGAGCCAACCAGTTCACAGCACCCCCGCTTCGTTGGCAACATTTGCTGTTTCTGACAACAAACGCACCACGCTCGATTTCTGCTTTGACCACTTTTTGGCGCTCAACAAAGAATCTTTGAAGCAAACCGGGGCTGATCCAAGGCTCATTCCTGTGGCACTGCCCGCTGGCAGCTTGTATGGCGCTGTTAAAGTCGACAGTCAAAAATGCACGCTCTGCATGTCTTGCACCGGTGCCTGCCCCAGTTCTGCGCTGGTTGACAACCCCGAAGCGCCAGAGTTGCGCTTCGTTGAACACAACTGCGTACAGTGCGGTCTGTGTGCCAACACCTGCCCCGAGGGTGCCATTGAATTGATGCCCCGTTTGAATTTGCAACCGTCGTCACGTCAGCCTCAGGTTCTCAACCAGGCAAAACCGTTTCACTGCATTACGTGTGCCAAGGCGTTTGCAACCCAGTCGATGATCGACAATATGGTGAAAAAATTGTCCGGCCACAGCATGTTCCAAGGTCACCTGAAACGCTTGCAGATGTGCGAAGACTGCCGGGTTGTCGATATGTACAGCGTGAAAGACGAAATGACGATTTTTGACGTAAAGCGCCCATCATGATTGCGCAACAGAGACTCAACCAAGAGTTGCTCAGCGGTGAAGACTGGGCGAGAGCCGATTTTTACGCGTTGCTCTCCAATTTGTTTTTTACCGCGCCATCCCCGGAGTTACGCAGCAATCTCGCTGCCACCGAATTAATGGTTGAAGAAGATGCATCGCTGCTTTCTGCCGATTGGCTCGCACTGATTGCAATTGCAAAGGAGCGTAGCGTTCAATCCATAGCAGATGAGTACGACGCCTTGTTCATTGGCGTGGGCAAGGCCGATTTAATGATGTTCGGTTCCTACCACCAATCCGGTTTTCTGCATGAAAAACCGTTGGTGTATTTACGTGATGACCTACAGCGTTTGGGGTTGGGGCGAATTCAAAGCGTCAATGAGACCGAAGACCACCTTGCATTCTTGTGCGAGGCGATGCGTTATTTGATCGTGGAGGCCAACCCGCCCAAGCCGTTTTCCGATCAAAGAGAATTTTTCAATGCGCACATCAGTTCGTGGGTGTTCAAGTTTCTTGATGAACTTGACGCTCATCCGCGCGCAGATTTTTACAAGGTTGTGGGTCGTTTGGCCCGTTCGTTTTTTGAAATCGAGCGACAGTCGTTCGATTTTGAGGTTTAGGCACAGCAGGAGGAGATGATCATGGCAAATCAAAAGTCAGACAAAAATACCAAACCCTTGGGGCGCCGGGAATTTATTCTTGGTGCCGGAGCAGGGGCAGCAGCGGTTGGTGCCGCTCTGGTGGTCAGCAAGGTTGAACCGCAAGAGGTCGCAAAAGCCTCGCCCTCAGCCGAACCGGGTCAGGAAGGCTATCGCCTTACCGAACACATCTCCAACTATTACAGAACCGCTCGGGTTTGAGAAAGGGCACAGACATCATGATGCTGACAAAAAAATCTGATTCTGCCGTCAATACTGCGCCATCAACATCAGCGCACGCCCACGGCGTCTTGCAGAAACTTACCGAAAAAATCGGCGCCACCATGGATCGCCGCGCATTTTTGAAGCGCTCCGGCATTGGTGTTGGGGCAGGAACCGTTGCGGCTCAATTGCCTTTTAACATGATTGCGCCGGCTCAGGCTTCCGATAAACCTGTCGCGGGCAGCCCCGTTGAAGTGCGTCGCACAGTTTGCACCCACTGTTCAGTGGGCTGCGCGACCGACGCCATCGTTCAAAATGGCGTTTGGGTTCGTCAAGAACCTGTGTTTGACAGCCCCATCAACATGGGCGCCCATTGCGCCAAGGGCGCTGCGCTTCGCGAACACGGTCACGGGGAATACCGCCTGAAATACCCGATGAAACTGGTCAATGGAAAATACCAGCGCATCAGCTGGGATCAGGCCATCAATGAAATTTCCGCCAAGCTGCTGGATTTGAAAAAAACCAGCGGCCCTGACTCCGTGTTCTGGGTGGGTTCCTCGAAACATAACAACGAGCAGGCCTACCTGCTGCGCAAGTTTGTGTCCATGTATGGCTCCAACAACTGCGACCACCAGGCGCGTATTTGCCACTCCACCACAGTGGCGGGTGTTGCAAACACCTGGGGTTATGGTGCAATGACCAATTCCTACAACGATATGCAAAACAGCAAGGCTGCGATGTACATCGGTTCGAATGCTGCAGAGGCGCACCCCGTTTCCATGTTGCACATGCTGCACGCCAAGGAAACCGGCGCGAAAATGATCGTCGTAGATCCCCGGTTTACCCGCACGGCAGCCAAGGCAGACCAGTACGTCCGCATACGCTCTGGCTCAGACATTCCTTTTGTTTTCGGTGTGATGTATCACATCTTTAAACAAGGTTGGGAAGACAAGGAATACATCCGTACCCGCGTTTACGGCATGGACAAGATCAAAGAAGAGATCATGGCCAACTGGACACCCGACAAGGTTGAAGAGGCCTGCGGCGTGCCAGAAGCAGCGGTCTACCAAGTCGCAGAGACACTTGCAAAAAATCGTCCAAGCACCATCGTCTGGTGTATGGGCCAAACGCAGCACACCATTGGCAATGCAATCGTGCGCGCCTCTTGCCTGTTGCAGTTGGCGCTTGGCAACGTTGGCAAGTCGGGTGGCGGCACAAACATTTTCCGTGGCCATGACAACGTACAGGGCGCAACGGATGTAGGTCCAAACCCTGATTCCCTACCTGGTTATTACGGTATTGTTGCAGGCTCCTGGAAGCACTGGTGCAAAGTCTGGGGTGTCGACTACGAATGGATGAAAGGCCAGTTTGCCTCACAGGGCATGATGGAAAAATCCGGCATGACAGTGTCACGTTGGGTAGATGGCGTGCTTGAAAAGAACGAACTCATCGATCAGGAAAGCAACCTCAAAGCAGTGTTCTTCTGGGGTCATGCGCCCAATTCGCAAACCCGCGGTCTGGACATGAAACGCGCCATGGACAAAGTCGATCTGCTTTGCGTCATCGACCCGTATCCTTCCGCCACCGCTGCCATGGCCGCCATGCCGGGTGCAGCCGAAGACCAGAACCCCAACAGAGCCGTTTATCTGTTGCCAGCGGCCACCCAATTCGAGTGCTCCGGTACAGCCACGGCTTCCAACCGCTCAATTCAGTGGCGTGAAAAAGTCATTGAGCCCCTGTTTGAAAGCCGCACCGACCACATGATCATGTACCAGTTTGCTGAAAAACTGGGCTTTGCCAAAGAGTTCACCACCAATCTGAAAATGGTGGCAGGCAAGGGCGGCATGATGGAGCCGGAAATTGAGTCGGTGCTTCGAGAAATCAACAAGGGCACCTGGACCATCGGCTACACCGGGCAAAGTCCTGAGCGCTTGAAGTTGCACATGAAAAATATGCACACCTTCGATGTTAAAACACTGAAAGCCAATGGCGGTCCGTGCGATGGCGATTATTTCGGTTTGCCATGGCCTTGTTACGGTACGCCGGAGATGAAGCATCCTGGCACGCCGAACCTGTATGACACGAGCAAGCACGTCATGGATGGCGGGGGCAATTTCCGCGCCAACTTTGGTGTAGAACGCGATGGTGTGAGTTTGTTGGCTGAAGATGGTTCACATTCCGTGGGTGCCGACCTGACAACAGGTTATCCAGAATTCGATCACGTTCTGCTCAAGAAGCTTGGCTGGTGGGATGAATTGACCGACGATGAGAAAAAAGCAGCTGAAGGCAAAAACTGGAAAACCGACTCCTCTGGCGGCATTATCCGGGTTGCCATGAAGAATCACGGTTGCCATCCTTTCGGAAACGCCAAAGCGCGCGCAATTGTCTGGAACTTCCCGGATCCAATTCCAAAACACCGCGAGCCCCTTTATTCAACACGGCCTGACCTGGTTGCCAAATATCCAACTCACGACGATAAAAAAGCATTCTGGCGCTTGCCCACGCTGTACAAATCCGTTCAGGAAAAGAACAAGGACATCTCCAAAGACTTCCCGCTGATCATGACCTCCGGTCGCTTGGTGGAATACGAAGGCGGCGGCGAGGAAACACGTTCCAATCCTTGGCTGGCTGAGTTGCAGCAGGACATGTTCGTGGAAATCAATCCGAAGGCAGCCAACGACCGTGGCATCCGCAACGGCGAAATGGTTCAGGTTCAGTCGCCGACAGGCGCTAAGATCAAGGTCAAAGCGATGGTCACTGAACGCGTCGGACCAGATACCGTGTTCATGCCTTTCCACTTTTCAGGACACTGGCAAGGGCAGGACATGTTGGCTTACTACCCAGAGGGTGCTGCACCTGTTGTCCGGGGCGAGGCTGTAAATACAGCCACCACCTACGGTTACGACAGCGTCACCATGATGCAAGAAACAAAAACAACAGTCTGCCAAATCAGCAGACTGGTTTAATGACAGCGCAAGAGGAGATTAAAAAATGGCACGAATGAAGTTTTTATGTGACGCCGAGCGCTGCATTGAGTGCAATGGCTGTGTAACCGCATGCAAGAATGAGCATGAGGTTCCTTGGGGTGTGAACCGCCGTCGCGTGGTCACCATCAACGATGGACAACCCGGCGAGCGCTCCATGTCGGTGGCTTGCATGCACTGTACTGATGCACCCTGTATGGCGGTCTGCCCAGTAGATTGCTTCTACAAGACAGACGAAGGCGTCGTGTTGCACGACAAAGACCTTTGTATTGGTTGCGGCTACTGTTTCTATGCCTGCCCGTTCGGCGCCCCACAATTTCCGCAGACTGGTGCATTTGGCCTGCGTGGAAAAATGGACAAATGCACATTCTGTGCGGGTGGTCCGGAAGCCAACGGTTCTCAGGAAGAATTCGAGAAATACGGCAGAAACCGCCTTTCCGAAGGCAAGTTGCCCGCCTGTGCAGAAATGTGCTCCACCAAGGCACTGCTCGGCGGTGACGGCGACGTGGTAGCAGATATTTTCCGCAACCGCGTTGTAAACCGTGGCAAAGGTTCCGAAGTTTGGGGCTGGAGTTCTGCTTACGGCAAGCCAGAAGCACCGAAGGAGGGCAAGTCATGAAATCATTGACACGCGTTGTAAGCACCGTCGCGTTGCTGTCTCTCAGTGTTGTCACCACAGCTTGCATGAAGCCTGAAATGGAGCAGTCCAAAAAAGGTTTTTATGCAGGCAAGCCTGATATCAGCCCCCACGAGAGCGCATCCACTGAATACAAGTTTGGTAATTGGAAACAGGGTGATAAGGCCTCGTGGGAATCCGCCATGCGGTCTCGCAGCCTGAATCAAAACGAGTACAACAAGGCGCCAGGCAAAGAAGCCACCGCAGCCAAGAACTGAGGAGTCATCCATGAAAAACTGGATTTCATCAGCCTCTGAGTGGATGCAGCGTGGAGCCCTGGGTTTGGGATTCACACTCGCTTTACTTGGAACAAGTACGGGTGCCGCGATGGCTCAGGGTGCAAATCCTGAAGCAGTCAAGGCCACAGAGGCGCCTGCCGCCCCTGCGGCAACGGTGCCCGCTGTAAAGTCTGACTTACCCATGTTGCCATCTTCGGTGACCTTGACCCCCGAGGCCAAGGCTCAGTTCGAGCGACAGGCTGTACAACCAGGGAACAATGCACCCACGTGGAGAGAGGTCAATTCAGGCAAGGAACACTACACTTCCATTTCAGGTGGTGAGCGTGGTGTCTTGATCCAATCAAACGGCCAAGCATGGCGTTTGATACGTAATGGGCAGATCAGCCTGTATGGTGGCATCGTTTTGGCGGCAGTCGCTTCCATCATCATGCTCACGTTTTGGGTCAAGGGTCCTATTTTGTTGCCTGAGCCCAGAACTGGTCGCTTGATTGAGCGGTTTACTTCTGCTGAACGCATGGCACACTGGAGCGTCGCAATTTCGTTTGTTGCGCTGGCCATCACGGGCTTGGTGCTTATTTTTGGCAAGTACGTGCTTCTGCCCGTGTTCGGTTACACCTTGTTCTCTTGGCTCGCCATACTGTGCAAAAACGTACACAACTTTATCGGGCCTTTGTTCGGCGCCAGTCTCGTCGTGTTTTTCATCATGTACGTCAAAGACAACTTCCCAAATGCGTCCGATATTAAGTGGCTGCTAAAGGGAGGAGGCCTGTTCTCTGACGGTCACGTTCCAAGCGGGCGGTTCAACATGGGCGAAAAGCTTTGGTTCTGGGGTGGTTTGACCTTTTTGGGTATCGTGGTTACGGCATCTGGCATGGTCATGAACTTTCCGAATTTCGAACAGTCTCGCTTCATCATGCAGCAAGCCAACATTATCCACGGGATTGCCACCTTGATCTTTATCACCATGTCGTTGGGTCATATTTACATTGGCTCTATCGGAATGGAGGGTGCGCTTGAGGGTATGCGTTACGGTTTTGTTGATGAAACCTGGGCAAAAGCACACCACGAAGACTGGTATAACGACATCGTTGAGGGCAGGGTGCCTGCTGTCCGCACCCCCGAAGGTGCCAACACATTGGGTTCTCAGGCGCTCAAGCCTGCCAGAGCCTGAAGGGAAGAAAAATGAAACACGGATTGAAGAAACTTGCTTTTTGCTCTGTCCTTGCGCTGACCAGCGTTTCAGTGTTCGCCAAACTGCCTCCTCCAAGCGAAGAGGCCAAGGCAAAAGCTGAAGAGGCCAAGGTTAAAAAAGCCGAAGCTGACAAAAAGGCGGCTGAGCAGTTGGCTGCAGCCATGGATAAAGTTGCTGCGCGCTACATTGCCCAACAAAAAGCAAAGGGCATTATCGTCAAGCCCACACCCATTGTTGCGGCAGCACCTCCTGCGGCTCCAGCGCCGGCGGGCGCACCTGCAGTCGCTGCACCTGCAGTCGCTGCACCTGCCGCGCCAGCAGCAGCGCCAGCCAGTACAGCCCCGGCTGCGCCAAAGAAGTGATTATCAAAGGCTGAAAAAGCATCCCCTGTCTCAGGGGGTGCTTGTCTCAAGATTAAGGCACAAAATGCCTCCGCTCCCATCTTCTTGGTGTCGCCATGGAAGACGTCATCAAATCCATACTCACATTGTTTGCACTCACAGACCCGGTCGCATTGGTGCCTTTGTTGATGGTCAGTATTTCGAAGCTGAGCCACGATCAACAAAAGGAGTTTGTTCGCACACTCAGCCTGTTCGTTTTTGTCAGTTTGCTCACGGTTGGTCTGGTGGGTAACTTTGTTTTATCGGCCTTGGGGGTTTCAATGGGGGCCATGCGGGTTGCTGGAGGTATTTCGGCTTTGGTCGCGGGGGTACAACTGATGCTCGCCCCTCCGGTTGCCTGGGAATTACAAACACAGCCTGTTCGTCCCAGCCTGTCACCTTTGGGTATCCCCCTGCTGGTCGGGCCGGCAGCGATGTCTTACATGATTGCCAATTCATCCACCGCCAATGCGATTGCAATCGCAAAAGTTGCTATTGCGCCCGCCACAGTTGCTTTTGGGACCTATCTTATTTTCAGGCTGGCTTTAAAATTGGGAAAATGGATGGGGCAGGATGCAATAACGGTAACGGAAAAAATATCTGCGTTTTTGTTGTCTGCCCTAGCGGTTGAAATGATAGTTTCTGGACTAAAAATGCTGTTTCCGATGATCGCAGACGGGGTGTAAGGTTATCGCTTAAACAAAAACACCGCTGCGTATCCATTTCGTGGCAATCCATTTTTCGCCTTCAAGTACCGGATTACCGCCATGCAGGCTCAAACTTTCAGGCGCCGCCAACGGATAAGAGAAAAACAGCGCGTTGCCCTTTACGGCTGACACCGTCAGACCTGTTTCCGGGAATACGGTACCACCGCCGGCAACAGGGGTGTTCAGGTAAATAATCAAGGTGCCGATGCGTTGCCCACCCCTGCTAAGGTGAACCTGGCTGCCAGATTCTGATGGGGTGAAGTAGTCGTGGTGAGGATCGTATTTTCCCCCCGGCTTGTAGTGCAATATTTGCAGCCCTTCGCCGTGGTTTATCGGCACCTTTAGCAATTGCGAAATCCGCGCTTCTATGGATTGAATCAGCTCAAATTCTTCGCGTCTGAAAAACATGCCGCTGCTGACTCTGGCTGAATGCATCACGCTGTCACCACTGACACTGTCAACGGTTTTTGACGGGTCAAGCCGTGGCTTGGCTGCAGCGATCAATTCATCGCACTCCTCTGGTGAAACCAAACCTTCGAAAACGGCGACTCGGGGGTTGGACAACTGCATGAGGATTTTGACGGCCCTGTCAGAAAGCGTTCTGACATTTCGGGTATTAAATTCGGTCAGCGAGCGCTGGTCTTGGGTCGTATCAGCGAAAAACTCTTCCGATCCCTTTGGAATGCTTGAAAGTAAGCTGCCACCGCCGTTGTTTTCCGCGGCAGTGGCATCCACGTTTTGCTCAGCGACTGATCCCTGAACAAACTGCAGTGCAAAGCTCTGGTCGTAACCCGCCTTTATTAACGCTTGAACCAAACTTTCATCGGAGCATCCGACGTTTCGTTGCTCATTGAGCCAAGCGATCAATTCCGGCGTAATCATGTCCAGAGACTCTTCCTTGCTTCAATACTTACTGGCCTGCTTGATTTGAACGAAACTCCGCCCGTGTTTCCACTTGCATCAGCGGTTCACTGGAGACAGGTGGCAATTCTTTCCTGACCCGCGCAATCCGGATGGCTTGGGGTGTTTGTTCCAGCAGACGCTGAACATCGCTCCATTTGCCTTGGTCGGTTTCCACCCATGTCAGACCGACTGCGCTCAGGTTGGAAACAAGCTGTTCCTTCGAGATTGCCGTTGCTGCAACGGGTTTTGACATTTCCGGTATTGCCGGCGCAATTGCAACTGCAGGGGACATCACAGGTGTTTCCACTACAGCAAGCGTTGCTGCTTCAGCGACAGGCGCTTCGATTGCAGGTGTTGTTGCCACGTCTGGCGTCTCTGTTTCGGTAACCGCTACTTCAACGCTTTCTGGGGCTTGCGATGCAGTGGGCACTGTCTCGGCAACCACAGGTACCGCAGCCGGTGCTGTTTCAGCAACATTCACAGACTCACTGACAACTGCTGCAGTGGCCTCTGTGGCCTCTGTGGCCTCTGTGGCCTGAGGTGCTGATTCAGTCGTCTGGATTTCTCCATCCTGATCTGTATCCTCGTCGCTACCATCCAGATTTTCTGCTTCGTTGCCTGTACCTGCTTCGCCCGCTTCACGGCTTCCACGACCACGACGACGACGTCTGCGCTTTCTTGGCTCGCGGTCATCAGTTTCAGGTGCACCATACCCCAGCGCCTGAGCCACTGAGTCTGCCGCTTCTTTTACCTCTTCAGCGCTTGGATTAACCAAAGCAGCGGCATCGCTGCCGACTGGCAGTGCTGCTGTCGCCACACTCATCGTCAGTTGCTCACTTTGGGCAACGCCTTCCTGTGCTTGAACGGTAGTGGCTTCGACCTGATTCTCACGTGGCTTGCGTTCGCGGCGGTTTCGCTGATTCCGTCCTCTTTCGCCATTGGGCTTTTCGCCTGTGGCTGAAACGTCCTCAGTCGCACCATTTGAAGTGACTTGGGCTTCCACATTGCCAACCGCATTCTCACGGTTGCCATTGCCTTCACGCCGTCCTGCACCTCTGCGCTGGCGGTCGCCGCGTTCCTGACGGGTATTTTGACCTGAGGCAGGAGTCACGGCTGTTTCAGCCGCAGTAGACTCTGTCGAACCTTCGGCTGCTGCCAAGGCTTTTTTCTCAAGTCTGGCTGCGCGCTCTTCCCGGGTTTCCCGACCACGCTGTTCACCACGGCGACCATCTCTGCCACGTCCTCGGCCTTGGCGGTCATTTCGGTCTCGTTCGCCGGTTTGCGGGCGGGCATTTTCTTCAGCCGGTTTCACCTCAAGCGGAATGAGTTTCTCTTCACGCTTTTTAGGGCGGAACAGATCAAGAATACGAGACAAAAGCGAACGCTTGATGACCTTAACAGGCTCGCTCACCACAGGCGTTGCAACCACTTTGACTGGTTCCCTGTTTACAACAGGCGCCGGTTGGGCTGGAATAACGCCTTTAATGACGGGTTCTTGCCTCGGCTTTTTTTCCTCTTCAATCTTTTTGTCGTAGTAACCGACTTCTTCAAGCACCTCTGCTTGTTCAAAGCTTGGTTTCGGCGACTCAAGGCGCTCGTCATCCGAGCGCAATCTCTGCAGATTGTAATGAGGCGTTTCCAGATACTTGTTTGGAATAAGGAGAACAGAAACTTTCAGGCGCGCTTCCAGTTTGTGAATTTCAGAGCGCTTTTCATTCAACAAGAAAGTGGCAACATCGACCGGAACCTGAACGTGTACGGCTGCCGTACCTTCTTTCATTGCCTCTTCTTGCAGAATCCTCAAGACGTGGAGGGCTGTACTTTCTGTATCGCGAATTACACCAGTGCCATTACAACGCGGGCAAGTGGTGTGGCTTCCTTCCGACAATGCCGGACGCAGTCGCTGTCTGGACAACTCCATCAGGCCAAAGCGGCTGATCTTGCCCATTTGAACGCGGGCGCGGTCATAGTGAAGTGCGTCTTTGAGGCGCTGTTCCACATCACGCTGATTTGCACTGCGCTCCATGTCAATGAAGTCAATGACGATCAGGCCACCCAAGTCTCTCAGACGCAACTGACGCGCGGCTTCTTCCGCTGCCTCAAGGTTGGTTCGCAAGGCGGTTTCTTCGATGTCTGATCCGCGTGTTGAGCGCGCCGAGTTCACATCAATTGCCACCAGAGCTTCGGTGTGGTCGATCACAATCGCGCCGCCAGAGGGCAGGGGAACCATGCGGCTGTAGGCGGTTTCGATCTGGTGTTCGATCTGGAATCTTGAAAACAGCGGAATGTCATCGCTGTAGCGTTTAACCCGGTTGAACATGTCAGGCATGACATGCTGCATGAATTGCCGTGCCTGTTCGTAGATATCATCCGTATCGATGAGGATCTCGCCAATGTCAGGCTGGAAATAATCACGGATGGCGCGGATCACAAGGCTCGATTCCTGATAAATCAGGAAAGCCCCGGTGTTGGTTGTGCCCGCAGACTCAATGGCTCTCCACAATTGCAGCAGGTAGTTCAGATCCCACTGTAATTCTTCAACGGTTCTGCCGATACCTGCTGTTCTGATGATCACGCTCATGCCGGCAGGCAGTTCCAGACGCTCCATTGCATCGCGCAGTTCTTGCCTGTCTTCACCCTCAACGCGACGGGAAACGCCGCCACCTTTTGGATTGTTCGGCATGAGAACCAAGTAGCGACCGGCCAGGGAAATAAAGGTGGTTAGGGCCGCGCCTTTGTTGCCGCGCTCTTCCTTTTCCACTTGTACAAACATTTCCTGACCTTCGGACAGAACGTCCTGAATGCGCGCCCGGCTGACTTCTGAGCCGGGTTTGAAATACTGTCTGGAGATTTCTTTAAATGGCAGGAAGCCGTGGCGATCTTCGCCATAACTGACGAAGCAGGCTTCCAGACTGGGTTCTATGCGGGTGATTACGCCTTTGTATATGTTGCTTTTGCGTTGCTCTCTACCGGCGGACTCGATGTCGATGTCAATCAGTTTTTGACCATCAACGATGGCAACCCGCAGTTCCTCTGCGTGGGTTGCATTAAATAACATGCGCTTCATGCACACTCCTCGGAAACCTTAAAAAGGCTTCATTCATTGTTTCAGAGAAGTGATGAGAATCAACGATTTGACGCGGATTTACCGCAAACAGACAAACATTTGTCGATTGAAACAAAAGCACGGGCAAAGCATGCCTGACGCGCTTTTACATCAAAATAAAGCCGGAAGAACTCTCAAGAGGCAGTTACAAAAAGTTAGAAACAACAAGAGTTTTCTTTTCTAATTATTTGAAACTGTGCATTTTTATTAATTTTACCTGAGCCAGTCTGACCGCTATTTTTTCGTTTCCAGTTTAATACTGTTTGAACCGTGAAAAATCACGGTCCGAAAATTCGTTTTTCGAGTCGCGGTGGCTATAAATAGACCGCGCAAGCTCTTATCATCACCTCTATGCTGTCATCCTGGGCAGACAGCACGCCCTTTCCTTTAAGATGGCGGTTTCTTTGCTGCCCCCTTGCTTGGTTAAAACCATCAGTAACAGGGCAAAAAGCAAAGCCGAATTGGTAATATCGAACTCGCCACGGGTCATTATATGCACAATATGCACGCTCATCCAAATGAAAACGGGGGAAACGGTCCCCCAAGCCCTTTGAAGGCGACGCTACACACCGTTGGAGAGCGAGATGCCGGCCAACGACTGGACAACTTTCTCATCCGCATTTGCAAGGGGGTTCCCAAGAGTCACCTCTATCGTATTGTCAGATCAGGTGAAATTCGTGTGAACAAAGGTCGGGTTGATGTTCAATACCGCTTGGTTCTTGGCGACCTTGTCCGTATCCCGCCCCTGCGAATTTCAGAGACCCATGAACTTCCACCCATGGACGCGCCGTCGCTTGATCTTCCCGTGTTGTACGAGGATGAGGGCATGTTGATTGTGAACAAGCCCTCAGGAATTGCCGTGCATGGAGGCTCAGGCATTTCTCATGGTGTGGTCGAGCGACTCCGCGCCGGCCTGACTGGCAAGAACGACATGCTGGAATTAGCGCACCGGTTGGACCGGGAAACCTCAGGCGTATTGGTTCTAGCAAAAAAAAGAAGCTATCTCAGTGCCTTGCAAGAACAAATTCGAGCCAGATCTTGGTCGAAGCATTACCAATGCCTCACGCTCGGTGAGTGGCCTGAGACCTTGAAACAGGTCGATTTGTCGCTGATGAAAACCGATGGCCCGAATGGGGAAAAAAAAGTTTATGTTCATCCGGAAGGTCAGGTGTCCTTGACCCGATTCAAGCGGCTTGCGCTTTTCCGGCATCCCGAATTGGGAGCTGTCAGCCTGATGCAGGCTCACCTGATCACCGGAAGGACCCACCAAATTCGCGTACATACTTCTGCAAAAGGGCACCCCATTTTAGGGGATGACCGTTACGGTCAATTCGCCATCAACCGGATTTGGAGCAAATTTGGTCTTTCCAGAATGTTTTTGCACGCCATGCGGCTTGAATTGAATCATCCCAAAACGGGGGAACGCATCGTGATCGAAGCGCCACTTCCTGATATGCTCGGTGACATTGTTAAAAAATTGACGCCTTATGCCGTTTAAACTCGTTGTGTTTGATTGGGACGGCACATTGATGGACTCCACGGGGACCATCAGTCGTTGCATCCGCAAAGCCAGTACCGAGGCGGGTCTGCCAGCCCCGGGTCCCTCCATTGCCTCTTACGTCATCGGCCTGGGCTTGTCTGACGCGCTCAGGCATGCAGCCCCCGGGGCCACTCCCGAGCAAATTCAACGCCTTGTTGAACGTTACAGACACTATTACCGCATTTGGGGTGACGAACTTGTATTGTTCGATGACGCCATGCAATCCATCAATGAGTTAGCGACGCGCCCAATCAATTTGGCTGTTGCTACCGGTAAAAGCCGCTTGGGTTTGAATCAGGCATTCGATCAAACCGGTTTGGGCAAGATATTTCAATCTTCGCGCTGTGCCGATGAGTGCAATTCCAAGCCGCATCCTCAGATGCTCTTTGAGTTGATGGAAGAGTTTTCCGTCAAGCCGGAAGAAACCGTCATGATTGGCGACACCACGCACGATATTAAAATGGCTCATGCCGCTGGCGTCAGTGCAGTCGGGCTGACAACAGGCGCCCACCCCATTGCAACTTTGCAAGGGTCTGAGCCGCACCATATTTTTCCCTCTTTGCAGGCCATGATGCCGTGGCTGCTGACCAATCTTATTTCGGAGCCAGGTGCAAGTGAATAAAATCGAAATATGCCCCAGCGATGCGCTTGTCGAAGGAGGGGCAGGCCACCGCTTCCGTGTAATGCTGTCTGACGGTGAATCTTCGGCTTTTGTTTTGCGTGTGAACAATACCGTCAAGGGTTACGTAAACCGCTGCAGCCATGTTCCCGTTGAACTCGACTGGAACTATGGGCAATTTTTGGATGACAGCGGTTTGTACATTGTCTGTGCAACCCATGGTGCCAGTTATGATGGGGAGTCAGGTGCCTGCATGGGTGGCCCATGTGACGGCAAGCCATTGAAAGCACTGAACGTCTCGGAGACGGATGGCAAAATATTCTGGCAGCCCGAAGACGCCGTGCTGCCTCACCCGGAAGGAATCGAAGAGTAAAGTTGTATGAGCGAAAATAACAATCAAACCCCCAATCCCACCACGCTTGATAACCTGATCGAACAACGAAGAAAGCGCCGTTGGGGCATTTTCTTCAAGCTCATCATTACCTTCTATGTGGGCTTCATTATTGTAGTGACTTCCGATTTCGGTAGTACAGTTCAAACCAGTACCGCATCAGAGCACACAGCGCTGGTTGAGTTGAAAGGCGTTATCGACAGCGAAGGTGCAGCCAGTGCTGAACGCATCAATGCGAGCCTGAAGGCAGCATTCGACGACAAAAGAACTGTTGGCGTCATCTTGAGGATCAACAGCCCCGGCGGCAGCCCGGTTCAGTCGGGTGTCATTTATGACGAAATTCAGCGTCTGCGCGCTCTGCACCCCAAAATTCCGCTGTACGTGGTTATTGAAGAAATTTGTGCCTCTGGTGGTTACTATGTGGCAGCGGCTGCAGACAAAATTTTTGTGGATAAAGCATCTTTGGTGGGTTCAATCGGCGTGTTGATGGACGGTTTCGGTTTCGAAGAAACATTGAAGAAACTCGGCGTGGAGCGCCGCCTGCTCACCGCCGGCGAAAACAAGGGCTTTCTTGACCCGTTTTCCCCTGTCAGCGCAGTGCAGCAGCAGCATGCCAAGGAAATGCTCTCTGAGATTCACCAGCAGTTCATTGATGCAGTGAAAAAAGGCAGGGGCGACCGGCTTAAAACCGACACTGCAGGCCTGTTTTCCGGCTTGGTCTGGAACGGCTCCAAAAGCGTAAAAATAGGACTGGCCGACGATTATGGTACGGTCGATTACGTTGCCCGTGAAATTATCAAGGCAGAAGAAATTCTTGACTACACCCAACAGGAAACGCTCGCCGAGCGCTTCGTGAAGCGGGTAGGGGTCAGCTTCGGTGGTTCCTTGTCCCAAACCCTTTTAAATACAGTGAAGGTGCGTTGAACGTATGCACCTTGAAAGCGCTGGCTGTGCAGCCATGTTTCATGTCAGCGCTTTTTGTTTGAGCCAATTTTTCTTTCATAAGATGCTTGAGCCTGCCATAGAAAAAGTGTGGCTCGCTTTCCAATTTCAATCGGGTTTCGACGCCACACCTCAACCGCCTGGGTTCTGATGGTTTCTGCCGCTCCCGTCATTTCAGTGGCAATGCAAAGCAGGGTGCTTGGCTTCAGGGTTTTGATCAAGGTGTTGAAAAATACCTGATTTCGGTAGGGCGTCTCAATGGCCATCTGGGTTTGAGAGAACTCCCCTGATTGCGCTTCGCTGCGCTTGATGAACTCTGCTCGGGGTTGCTCATCGACAGGCAGGTAGCCGTGGAAAGTGAAGCTTTGTCCAGACATGCCGCTGCCCATCAAGGCCAACAGCAGTGACGATGCTCCCACCATGGGCTTGACAGTCATCCCCAGTTCGTGGGCTGCAGCCACAGCCAGAGCCCCCGGGTCTGCGATACCCGGGCAGCCGGCGTCAGACAGCACGCCCACGCTGACCTCTGTATCCAGTTTCTTGAAAAAACCTTCCAG
>JAJTDO010000027.1 GCA_021300475.1 Burkholderiales bacterium
ACGCCGCCCGGATGATTTGCTCATGATGGTCTCCTGCCACGGCTACCTTGCCATGGCGTAAAACCCCAATAATGCACTTATCCGACCTGTTCAGTTTTGCCGAGCCACTTCTCTTCGTCGGCCTTAAAAAACGAAATCAAAATGTAGAACATCAGCAGATCGAAAATTGAGCTGACAGTTCCAATGCCCAACATAAAATGCTTGATGTACTGCACGTTCCAGCGTGTGGGTTTTTGCATTACCTTTTCATCGACATGATCAAAAGGAATGCTGGCCTGCGATAGGTCATAGAGCAGGTTGTTCAACAAGATCTGGCTTGGTAGCATGGCAAAAAAAGGCAACAAGAATGAACTGCAGGCCATGCTGATCATATTGCCAAAATTCGAACTGCTGCCCATCAGTATGTACTTTTGAATGTTACCGAAACTTCGCCGTCCTTCATGTACACCCGCAGTTATGGCATTCAGATCCTGGCTGGTTAAAATAATATCTGCGGACTCTTTTGCAACATCTACAGCAGAGTCTACGGACAGTCCAATGTCTGCGGTATGCAGGCAGGCGGCGTCATTGATACCGTCTCCCAAATACCCCACCACGGCGCCCCGTTGTTGAAACGCCCGAACAATCCTCTCTTTTTGCGCAGGGTTCATTCTGCAAAATACATTCACCCCGTGAATTCGAGCGCGCAGTGCGGTATTGTCCAAATGCGCGATGTCTTGCCCGCACAGTACGCCGGTCACGGAAAAGTCCAGCGCTTTTGCGGCTGCACGTGTCGGGGCTTCTGCGTCGCCGGTAATTATTTTTGTGGCGATGCCCAGCCCTGATAATTGCAACAAGACATTCCTTGCTGATTCTTTTGGCGGGTCAAAAAAAGACAGGAAGCCGGCAAACACCAAGGTTGTTTCATCGCCCACGACTGCATCATCATGTGCAATGTCCACTGCGCGCCACGCAATGGCCAGCATACGAAATCCTTGTTGCTCCAGTTTTTGCTGTGTGGCTTGTATGGTTCGCCTTGTCTCTGTTTGTAGTCGCAGGTCCGCCATAGACAGCGATTCATAGCGTGTACACAAGCTGATGATGTCTTCGGGTGCGCCTTTTACAATGAGCCAGCGCTTGCCTTCTTTTTCAAGCAAAACCGAAACCCGTCTTCTTTCAAAATCAAAAGGAACTTCGTCAATTTTTTTCCAGTTCGAGGTCGCCACAGCGCCATGTTCCAGAATGGCCTGATCCAAAGAGCTCTTGATGCCAGTTTCAAAATGGCTGTTCAAATACGCCAGTTCGAGTACATGTTGGCTGTTGTCTCCGTACATATCGACATGAGAGCACAGGGAAATATTGGCCTCGGTCAGCGTACCGGTCTTGTCTGTGCACAGTACATTCATCGCTCCCAAATCATGCAAGGCGGTAAGGCGTTTTACAATCAGACCGACTGAGCTCACACGTAATGCTCCCCGGGTCAAGGTAACGGTCATGACCATGGGTAACAACTCGGGTGTCAGACCGACCGCAAGCGCGACAGAAAACAACAAGGACTCAATCAGGGGGCGTTCGCCATAGATGTTGATCACCAACACCAGAACCACCAGCAAGACGGTGATTTTGCTGATGAGCATTCCGAACTTGTGCAAGCTTCGTTCAAAAACCGAGATTTCCTGAGGCTTTTTTATTTGTTCGGAAATTTTCCCCAGCAGCGTGCTGTTACCGGTAAATACAATGTTCAGGCGCGCCTGACCACTAATAACAGCGCTGCCCATAAAAACCGAGCCCGTGCTGTCGGGTTGCGCAGGGCGAGTCATAGTCTCAATGTCTGATGCCTTCTTTTTTTCAACCGGAAAGGCTTCACCTGTGAGCGAGGCTTGGTTGACAAAGAAATCGTGCGCTTCAAGCACAAGACAGTCTGCAGGAATCAGGTCACCGGCTTTGACAAGCACCACATCGGCGGCTTTTAACTCAGACACGGGGACCCGGAGGCTAAAGCCGTCGCGTATCAGCGTGGCTTTCAGTGCAACAGATTGTAAAAGTCGCTCCGCGCTTTTGTTGGCTTTGTGTTCCTGATAAAAATCAAGTGCAATGCTAAAAAAAAGAATACCTGCAATCAATGCTGCATTGGCGATTGCACCGCTGAACGCAGAAATCAGACTGGCAAACAACAGGATGAGCACCAGCGGGTTTGCAAGCCTTTGTAGAAATTGATGAACCGCGGCCGACGCATTCAGGCGCAAGGCCGCTTTCAAGGTCACCGCCCTTTATTTCTGCAACACATAAGTGCCCGGCGCAGCGCATACCGTTTTACCGTAAGTGGAGGTAAAACCCATGGGTGGCGGTTCCACTTTCGGGCTTGACCTGTCAGCCAACCATTTGTGCCACAAAGGCCACCAAGAGCCTTCTTCTCTTGGCAAACTTTCCAACCATTCATCAGGCCCCAAATACGCCTCGTTTTGAGCACGTGTCAGCGCCCGGTAATGCCGGTTTGCCACATTCGGTGGGTTCACAATACCTACATTGTGACCACCAGAGGTCAGCACAAACGTAATTTCCATGTGAGTAAAGATGTTTATTTTATAAACTGACCGCCATGGCGCAACACTGTCGGTTTCCGTACCCACTACAAAAACCGGGCAGGCAATGTCGGTCAGCGACACGGGTTTCCCCTCGACCAAATAACGTCCCCGAGCCAAGTCATTGAACAAATAAAGTGTTCTCAGGTATTCGGTATGCATGCGGTAGGGCA
The DNA here is from genome assembly GCA_021300475.1 of Burkholderiales bacterium. Classification (GTDB taxonomy): domain Bacteria; phylum Pseudomonadota; class Gammaproteobacteria; order Burkholderiales; family Burkholderiaceae_B; genus SXZD01. Next base: position 2,735 of record JAJTDO010000027.1, read on the forward strand.
GGCGGGTACTGTCAATGTTCCAGGCCATCATGTCGCTGACATAACCACGTTCGCCCATCAGGTAGTCGTGTAATACAATCGACCAAACCCGCTCATTTGAATTCGTCAGTTTAAAACTGCCAGACATTTGCTGATTGTCGAGATAACCCGTTTCCCACATGCTGTCTTCCAGCAAAGAAACCTGACTTTCATCAATGAACAAAGCCACATCACCCGGCTCTGTGAAGTCAGTTTGTGCCGCCAGTAAGGTCATGGAGGCAATGCGCGAGTCTTTGTCCCTTCCCATGGCGGAGGCTGCAATGGCCAACAGCGTGCCGCCGAGGCAATAACCAGCCATGTGAACTTTTTGATCCGGAACCACCTCGCACACTTTTTCAAATGCGTGCATGATACCCAAATCCAGATAGTCGTCCATGCCCAGATCACGGTCTTGGGCGGTCGGGTTGATCCAGGAAATGATGAACACCGTGTGACCTTGATCCACCAGATACTTCACCAGAGAGTTGTGTGGTGACAAATCCAGAATGTAGTATTTCATGATCCAAGCCGGCACAATTAATATAGGCTCAGGGTGCACGGTATCCGTCGATGGTGAATATTGAATCAGTTCAATCAGGCGGTTCCGGAATATAACCCGACCTGGCGTCACAGCAACTGTCACGCCCACTTCATAAGCTTCAATGCCCTTGGGGGGCGTGCGGGCCACGTAATGCCTCAAGTCTTCAAGGTAATGATCCGCACCTTTTATCAGGTTGGAACCCGCCGTCTTTATTGTTCTTTCCAACACCACCGGATTGGTCAGCGGCGTATTGGCAGGAGACATGAAATCCAGCAACTGCCGCACGGTAAAACTGACCACTTCTTCGTGGTGTGCAGAAACGCCGCGTATATCGGTGGTCGCGTGCTGCCACCAACGCTGGGAGCACAGGAAAGACTGACAAAAAACGTTAAAGGGCCATTTCTTCCAATGGGGGTGTTCAAAGCGGTGGTCGTGCAGGGCGGCCAACTCCGAACTGCTCAGCACAGACGGCATGATGGTCACCAAGGCCAAGGTTTGCAACTGTTGCTGTGCCTCCTGAACCAGTTCGGCGATTTGTGCGGGATTGTTCACCAAGTGCAGCAGCCAGTCAGAAAATGCAAGTTGCAGCGCAGTCAGCGACAAGCCGCCGCTGATGTGGGCGAATTGGGCGTGCAGCCAACGATCGAAGTTACGCACCGGGCGATGCAGGGTCACAGCGTTTTGCGAGTTCATTGTGGCTTCTTGGCAGTGGATAAAAGGTCTTTTAAAAAGGAAGTCAGGAGCCATCCCATCGTTAGGACGGCTCCTGAGTCGCGCTAGCGCCGCTTATCTCACCTCAATGAGCTTCGCAGAGCCGTTGCGAACCTTGGGCAGTTCAAGACGCAAGACACCATTTGTATATTTGGCCATGCACTTGGACTGATCAATGTTGGCGGGCAGTTGCAGACCACGCGACATGGAGCCGTAAAAACGCTCGCTGCAGAACACCTTTTCGTCCTCTGCTTTTTGTGTCGATTTTTTAACCTCGGCCGAAATGGTCAGGAAGCTGCCATCAAGGCTGATCTTGATGTCTTCCCGTTCCACACCTGGCAGCTCAGCCTCTACAATGTAGATGTCGGCCTCTTCCTTGACTTCAATGCGAATGTCATCGGCCATCAGCTTGTTCAGAAAAGGTCTGATCAAGTAGGCGGGTGAAGTCAGGTCATTAAAAAATTCATTGAAGCTGCTTGTTCCAAGTTTTGTGAGTTGCGTCATAAATCACCTCTGTTGTGAGAAATCGTTGATAGGCAAACACGCCTATATAGCTATTGAACAACTTGACCGCTTGCGTATCTGTTCGATAGCCAACCCAGTGGGTGACGGATGTTTGACCCAAATCAAATCCGGTTAAAATCGCTGACAACGCCGCAGAGGAAACCAGACGGGAGCAAAAATGAAACGGCTTTTTATGCTGTGGGCTTGTATTTGGCTGCAGGCCTGTTCCAGCGTGCCCATCAGCAGCAACGGGGTGATCTGGAAACCCTCACCGAGTTTTGATCAGCGCCGCCCGAACTGGGTCATCATTCATCACACCAGCAACAACGATGCAGAAAAGGCGTTGCAAACCCTGACAACCGCCAGTCGTGAAGTCAGTGCGCACTATTTGGTGGGCAGAAACGGGCAGGTGTTTCAATTGGTGGATGAAAACGCCCGTGCCTGGCACGCTGGGAAATCCTGGTGGGGTGGCAACACCGATCTGAATTCAAGTTCCATCGGCATCGAATTGGATAACAACGGCGCCGAACCTTTTGCAGAAGCGCAAATTCAGGCTTTGTTGGGTTTACTGGCCACTTTGAAGCAACGTTACAAAATTCCGGACGCAAATTTTTTGGGGCATGCAGATGTGGCCCCCGGCAGAAAAGTGGATCCGAGCGCATGGTTCCCGTGGCAGCGTTTGGCCCGTCAGGGCTTTGGCCTGTGGTGTGACCAAACCGATACGGTGGTTCCTGAGGGATTTGATCTGGATCTCGGACTTGCGGCCTTGGGTTACGACCCGGTGGTGCCTGTGGCTTCGCGCTATTCATTCAGACTGCATTTTTTTGGCAATGGCGGTTCAAGCTCCTTGGAGAGCGAAAAAGCCATGGTGTATTGCCTGTTGAATAAACGGCAGGGTTCAGCACGTGAATAAAGGTTAAACAAAAAACCCTGAGGTTTGTTACTTTTTGAGTTCTGGTTGATAATCACCGAATTCACTGAAAACACAGGAAAAACACCACCAAACATGGCAGCCAAAAAATTCAAGGCCATTGTTGAATCAATTTTGTCTGCCCGCAAAATGGTCTCGGTAATGGTCGTGTTCTTTTTAGGTGTTTGGTTGATTCCCACGATTGAATTGTTTCACCTTTATGACTTGTTAAAAAAAGACGCAAGAAACAGTGGCCAACTAACAGCTCACTCGCTTTCCATGGTGCTGGAAGCCAACTTGAGGCGACTTGATGAGGTGTTGCTCGACCTTAGGCCTCACGTCGGTGAACCTTATGAAAAGTTTGATGCGCGGGTGAAGTTGCGCATGAAGAACATTTCAGACATCACCTTTCACATTACGCTGGCAGATGCCAATGGAGTCCAGTCTTACAGTACCCTGAGAAGAAACGTTTCCAATATTTCGCTTGCAGACCGCTCTTACTACCTGCGTTTTGCTAATAATCCGGGGCTTGATGTGCTCAATATCAGCGAACCCGTCATAGGGCGGGTGAGTGGAAAGTGGAGTGTTCAATTCACGCGTCCCGTCTACCATGACGGGCAGTTCAAGGGCATTATTAACGCATCTATGCGCCCAGAGTTTTTGACGAGGCAAATCACATCTGACATGGGTATGCCGGATCTCATCGCAGAGGTTTGGAAGTCCGATGGCACCTTGTTGGCCCGCTCGCCGGAAGACCTGAGCCTTTTTAAGCAAGGTTTTGATACGAAACAATGGTTTGCGCCATCAGAAATTACCTTTACTGAATCTCCCGTTGTGCCGGGCCGGTTCATAAAAGCCAACGTGTTGGCTGCCGACCGAGGGCTGATATTTATTGCAGCCACAGAGGAAGAAAATGTGTTGCAGGAATTCTGGCCCGTGGCGCAACGCGTACTTCCCATTACCGCCTTGATTTCCTTCTTCAGTATTTTTGGGGTGTATGTCTATTTCTCCAGACGTACTTCTCAGGCGGCTTATGTTGGCAAGTTGAAACTGAACCGAAAAATATCCGGCAGTTCGCAAAAGGTGGCGCGCCTTGGCGACTATTTGTGGGACGAAGAGACTCAAAAATTTCGCTCGAGCAAAGCGCTCAACGAAATACTCGGGTTGGGCGCAGTCAGTTTTTTGCCATTGAACGAGTTTCTTGAACTGGTGCATGCAGAGGACCGCACACTGTTGCACCAGGCGGTTGCAGAGTGCGATGAAGATGGCAATCCGCTTGATTTGGTGTTGCGATGGTCTCCAAGCATGTTTGGACAGGTGTTGTGGTTACGAATGCACGGTTCCAAGGTGAAATTCTTTGACGAGCGTACGGGAAAAGAACGCTGGGTGATTGCAGGCATCATTAAAGACATTTCCGACATCAAGGAGCGTGAGTTGGCCCTGACCTTGGCCAGGGTGGAAGCCGATGCCGCGAACCAGGCCAAATTTGAATTTCTGGCCACCATGAGCCATGAATTGCGAACTCCCTTGTTTGGTATTTCAGCTGGCTTGCAAATCGCGCTGCGCGACGATGGACTGCAGGAAAGAACGCGCCGTGCGCTCGACAGTGGTTACAAGTCTGTGCAGCACCTGAACCAGTTGGTGGACGATGTGCTTGACTTCGCAAAACTTGATTCGCAGGCCTTGCAATTGGCAAGCCAAAAGTTTGACGTGGTCGCCACACTCAAGGAAGTGATGGAGCTGTTTTCTCATCGGGCCAATGAAAAGAAGCTAGAAACTTCCTTGGTCACTGACTCACTTGCGCACACTGTTTTTATGGGTGATGAACGGCGACTAAGACAAATATTTTTTAACCTCGTTGGCAACGCCATCAAGTTTACACAGGCAGGCTCCGTTCAACTGGAAGCGTTATCGTATAAGCAATCCGATACCAGCGCTCAGTTAAAAGTGATGGTTAAAGACACCGGCAGAGGCATTGCTGAAAACGACATTGCAAAGCTTTTCCGGCCGTTTGAACAGGGATGTGTGAATACCAGCGTCAGCCATGGCGGCACGGGTCTGGGGCTTTCCATTTCCCGCGCATTGGCAAAATTAATGCGGGGTGACATTGAGGTCAGCAGCGTTGTGGGGCAGGGCTCGGTGTTCACAGTCACCTTATTGCTGGATTTGCCTGCTGCAAACGAATTGCCTTGAGTGTGGGCTGCCCAACAGAGGGTGCATGTACCGTCTGCTAGCGTGTAGTCCTCTCTCAATTTAAAAGGCTTGCACATGAAATTCCTGATTCCCACAGACGGCTCCGATGCCTCCTTTGCTGCCTTGAAAGAAGCGGTGATGCTTGCGAAAAAATTTCAGGAACCCAGTGAAATCACCTTACTCAGTGTGCATGATGATATCGGTTTGATTCATGTTCGAAATTATCTGGGAAAAAAAGAGCTGCAAGAATACCTGCGCAATATCAGCGAAACGGAAATGGCCAGAGCGACCCGTTGGGCCTTGAAAATGGAAGTGGATATCAAGAAAGTGATCAAGGTCGGTCATGTGTCCGACACTATTTTGTCTTACATTGAGAAAACCAAACCAGATTTCGTGGTGATGGGTTCCAAGGGCCGAAGTGGTTTGATGGATGTGCTGCTCGGCTCGGTTGCACAACGCGTGGCCTCTAAGAGTGCGTCCCCCGTGCTGTTGGTCAAATAAGGTGCACAGCCGCTGAAACTCAAAAGGCGCGCTCAATCGATTATTCGCCTTGTTTTGCACCACAAGGGTGCGCTTTTTGATTAAAGCGGCTGGTACGGCAATTGCACTACAAGCACCAAGCGTGTTTGGAGTGCAATATGAAAAAAATGAAGTTGGTGATGGTCGGCAATGGAATGGCTGGCGTACGCACCCTTGAGGAACTGCTGAAACTGGCACCGGATCTTTATGACATCACGGTGTTCGGTGCTGAACCTCACCCGAATTACAACCGCATTTTGTTGTCCCCCGTTCTGGCAGGTGAACAGACGCTGGATGAAATCGTCCTGAATTCCTGGGAGTGGTACACAGAAAACGGTATTACTTTGCATGCGGGAAAGAAAGTGGTGGATGTGGATCGGGTCCGCCGCACCGTTACCGCTGACGACGGTACCTGTGTTGCCTACGATCGCTTGTTGATGTGCACCGGTTCGAATCCCTTCATACTGCCTGTGGCCGGCAAAGACCTAAAAGGCGTCATTGCGTACCGCGACATTGCCGACACCAATGAAATGATTTCTGCCTCAACCCAATATAAAAATGCGGTTGTCATTGGCGGCGGTTTATTGGGGCTGGAAGCTGCAAACGGCTTGATGCTCAGAGGCATGAATGTTTCTGTTGTGCATGTGGCGCCTTGGCTGATGGAACGCCAACTTGATGATGTCGCCGGAAAATTGTTGCAAAAATCGCTGGAGGCCCGGGGTCTGAAATTCCTGATGGGTGCACAAACGGATGCCTTGGTCGGCGACGAAACCGGTCGCGTCAAGTCTGTGCAGTTCAAGGACGGCAGCGCAGTGGCTGCAGAACTGGTGGTGATGGCGGTTGGCATCAAACCCAATGTTGAATTGGCTGAAAAAATGCGCTTGTTGTGCAACCGTGGCATTGTGGTGGACGACACCATGCAAACCATCACCGATGCACGCATCTATTCTGTGGGCGAATGTGCCTCACACCGTGGCGTGGCCTATGGTCTGGTTGCACCCTTGTTTGAACAGGCCAAGGTGGCTGCCAACCATTTGGCGCAATTCGGCATTGGACGCTACCAAGGTTCGCTGACCTCAACCAAGTTGAAGGTGACAGGCATCGACTTGTTTTCTGCCGGACAATTCATGGGCGGCGAGGGCTGTGAAGAAATTGTTCTGAGCGACCCCTTTGGCGGTGTTTATAAAAAGTTGGTGATCAAAGACGACGTACTCGTGGGTGCCTGCCTTTATGGCGACACTGTTGATGGTTCCTGGTATTTCAAATTGCTGCGCGACGCACGCAAACTCAAAGACCTGCGAGACAAGCTCATGTTCGGTGAATCCAACATTGGCGATGTGGGGCATGAAGGGCACAGCAAGGCGGTCAGCATGCCGGATGAAGCTGAGGTCTGTGGTTGCAACGGTGTAAACAAGGGGAGCATTTGCAAAGCCATCAAGGAGAAGGGTTTGTTCACCCTTGATGAAGTTCGTAAACACACCAAGGCCAGTGCCAGTTGTGGTTCCTGCACAGGTTTGGTGGAGCAGATTTTGATGTTCACCGCAGGCGGCGACTATTCTTCAACACCTAAAAAGAAGGCCATGTGCGCTTGCACAGATCACAGCCATCAAGAGGTGCGCGAGGCCATCCGAAACAGCAGGTTGCTAAGCATTTCAGATGTCATCGGTTTCATGGATTGGCGCACGCCCAATGGCTGCGCAAGCTGCCGGCCGGCACTAAATTATTACCTCATCAGTAGCTGGCCGAAAGAGGCCAAAGACGATCCACAGAGCCGCTACATCAATGAGCGCAGCCATGCCAACATACAAAAAGACGGCACCTATTCCGTGATTCCACGAATGTGGGGTGGCGAGACCACGGCAGACGAATTGCGCCGCATTGCCAATGCAGTGGACAAATACAACATTCCCACCGTGAAGGTGACGGGTGGTCAGCGCATAGATTTGCTGGGTGTGAAAAAAGAAGATTTGGTCAATGTCTGGAAAGACATTGGCATGCCTTCAGGCCACGCCTATGCAAAAGCCCTGAGAACCGTTAAAACATGCGTTGGCAGCGAATGGTGCCGTTTCGGAACCCAAGACAGTACTCAGATGGGCAAAGACCTTGAACGGGCCATGTGGCGCATGTACGCACCCCACAAGGTGAAGTTTGCGGTTTCGGGTTGCCCACGCAATTGTGCCGAGGCCGGTATCAAGGATGTAGGCGTGATTGGCGTGGATTCAGGTTGGGAATTGTATGTGGCCGGAAACGGCGGCATTAAAACCGAGGTTGCGCAATTTTTTACCAAGGTTAAAACCTCAGATGAGGTGCTTGAATACACTGGTGCCTTCATGCAGTTATACCGCGAAGAGGGTTGGTATCTGGAACGAACTGTGCATTACGTAAACCGTGTGGGTCTGGATTATGTAAAGAAAAAAATTCTTGAAGACCACGAAGGTCGTAAGGCGCTTTGGGAACGTCTGCAGTTCAGTCTGGATGGAGAACCGGACCCTTGGTTTGAATTCGGAAAAGCTGCCGTGGATACCCGGCAGTTCATTCCTATCACTGCGGTTTAAACAAGACGGTACGAACAACAAAAACTTTTTGAAGTCTTCAAGGAAAAGAACAGCAACATGAGTCAGCAGTGGAAAGCAGTTTGCCGGGTGGAAGACATTCCGGTTTTGGGTTCCCGGCGCGTGGTGCGCCCGGGGCTGATTGAAGTGGCGGTGTTTCGCAACGATGGCAATGAGGTGTTTGCCTTGCTTGACCGTTGCCCGCACAAAGGCGGCCCATTGAGTCAGGGCATTGTGTTCGGTAGGAGTGTGGCTTGTCCGTTGCACAATTGGACCATCGGTCTGGATGACGGTTGCGCCCGTGCGCCGGACGAAGGCTGCACACCGCACTTCAGCGTAAAAGTGGAAGCCGATGTGGTGTATCTGGATGAACAAGAGTTAAGCACGGTGGGTGCGGATCTGCTGCGCCCGGTGGCAGGCCCCGTGCGTAAAACTGCATGAAGCAAACCCGTTCGACATGTCCGTATTGTGGTGTGGGTTGCGGCGTCATTATTCAATCGCAGGGCGACACCATCACAGGTGTTCGAGGGGACACAACGCATCCAGCCAATTTTGGGCGCCTGTGCACCAAAGGCTCCACACTGCATCTCACAGCATCGCCTGCAATTGCGAAATCGGTGCGCCTGCTGGCCCCGCAGCGAAGAAGCGTACGCGGTGGTGTATTGGAGAATTGTACTTGGGAACTTGCGCTGCAAACTGCGGCAACCCGCTTTGCAGCGCTGGTGCAACAGCACGGCGCAAACGCTGTGGGCTTTTATGTTTCTGGTCAGTTGCTGACCGAAGATTATTATGTGTTTAACAAACTCGCCAAAGGGCTTGTGGGTACCAACAACATTGATACCAATTCCCGGTTGTGCATGAGCAGTGCCGTGGCAGGCTATAAAAAAACCTTGGGTGCAGATGCACCGCCCGCCTGCTATGAAGATGTAGACCATGCCGCCACCATTTTTATGGTGGGTAGCAACACGGCTTGGGCGCATCCTGTTTTGTTCCGAAGAATCGAAGATGCAAAAATGCGCAACCCGGCGCTGAAGATTATTTTTTGCGACCCGAGAAAAACAGACACTGCTGAAATCGCCGACTTGTACTTGCCCGTTCAACCCGGCACCGACGTTATGTTGTTCAACGGTTTGCTGCACATCATGTTGTGGGAAAACTGGATTGATACAGCCTACATTGCGCAGCACACCGAAGACTTTGAGGCCTTGAAAAAAACTGTACGCGATTACACAGTGGAAAAGGTGTCTGCTGTCTGCGGTATTGCAAAAGAAGATTTGTTTTTGGCTGCGCAATGGTTCTCTCAATCCAAAGCCACCTTGAGTTTGTATTGTCAGGGCTTGAACCAGTCCAGCAGCGGCACTGATAAAAACATGGCCTTGATCAACCTTCACTTGGCGACAGGTCAAATCGGCAAACCCGGTGCCGGTCCGTTTTCCTTGACAGGGCAACCCAATGCCATGGGAGGGCGCGAAGTCGGCGGGCTTGCAAATTTATTGAGCGCGCACCGCGATTTAAGCAACCCCATGCACCGCGAAGAAGTGGCAGCCCTGTGGGGGGTGGACTCCGTGCCAGAGTCCCCCGGAAAAACTGCTGTTGAAATGTTTCAGGCAGCCGCTGATGGTGAAATAAAAGCCTTGTGGATTGCCTGCACAAACCCGGCGCAATCCATGCCTGACCAGGCATTGGTAAGGGCGGCATTGAAGAAGGCGGAATTCGTGGTGGTGCAGGAAGCCTATGGCAGTACGGCCACTGCAGCGTTTGCAGATGTGTTGCTGCCTGCCACCACATGGGGAGAAAAAACCGGCACGGTGACCAACAGCGAAAGACGCATCAGCCGGGTACGCGCTGCCGTTGCTGCGCCTGGCCAGACCAGACACGATTGGGCCATTGCCTGCGATTTTGCACAACGACTGGCGCCGCTGCTGCACCCTGAGCGGGCCCCTCTCTTTTCATATCCATTGGAAGACGCTGAAACTGCAGTGGAGATGATTTGGAACGAACACCGTGAAAGTACGCGGGGCAGGGATCTGGACATCACTGGATTGTCTTATGCCTTGCTGGAAGAGGCACCGCGGCAGTGGCCCATGCCAGAGGGTGCCGTTCAGGGCAAAGCAAGGCTGTATGAAGATGGCCGATTTCCCACGGAAACGGGGCGGGCGCATTTTGCAAATGTCAGTTTCCGACCCGTGGCTGAACCACGGGAATCGCGCTTCCCGTTTTCCCTGATTACCGGTCGTTTGCGCGACCAATGGCATTGCATGAGCCGCACCGGTACCGTAGGCCGTTTGTTCGCGCATGTCGCAGAACCCTGCATACAAATGCATCCGCAAGACATGGACAGAAGGTCTTTGCACGCAGGTGATCTGGTTCAGGTCACCTCAAAGCGAGGCAGCATTGTGGTGCCTGTGCAAGCGAGCCAGGAGGTTGCCCTGACACAGGCATTCATGGCCATGCATTGGGGTTCTGAATACTTGAGTGGCTGTTCGACCACCGGCGAAGCGCTTGCGGGCGTCAATGCATTGACCACCTCTGCATTTTGCCCTGATTCAAAACAGCCGGAACTAAAACATGCCGCTGTAAAAATTGAAAAGGCAACGCTGCCATGGTCGCTGCTTGCAGTGGCCTGGTTGGGCGAGTCTGAGGCTTTGAAGGTGTGGCTGGAACTCAGGGCCTTGATGCCTGTATTTTCTTTTGCCACCTGTGTGCCGTTTTCCAATCAGGTGAGCCTTGAAAATGCCAATGACGCCAGACATGGATTGTTGTTTCGCGCAGCGGCTTATGAAGCCGCATCAGAAGAGGTCCTCAACAAAATCGAAGCCCTGATGGGGCTGCAGCTTGCTGACGCGATGCGTTTTCAAGATAGAAGCAAAGGGATTCGTCGCACGGTTCGCTTGGTTCAGGCGGGGGACGCAGCACAGTTGCAAGGATTTTTACTGGCTGGCGATGTTTCATCCGAAGCCTGGATTAAAACACTGTTGCAACAACAACTGCCAGCACAAACCTACGGGCGTCTGCTACTGGTACCCGGAGGGCAAGCACCTGTGGCAGTCGAGGCCGCGGGCAAGCAAATATGCACTTGCTTCAATGTGACGCAAGACGCCATTGAAAGCCAGTTGAGTGCTTGCGCGGGCGATGAAAAACAGCGCTTACAGAGTCTGCAGACCGCCTTGAAATGCGGCAGCAACTGTGGTTCCTGCTTGCCAGAACTAAAAAGACTTGTCAGGCAAACACAGCATTTGTCTGCATGAAAAAGCGTTGCTTGGCTGCGGCCATTTGCAAATCCGCTTCTATGTTTTTCAACACCTCGTTCCAGCAGCGTGAGTCGTCCTGACGGTAAAGGGTCATGCTGGGGTACCAAGGGGTATCAGTTCTGTCGAGAAACCAGCGCCAGTCGGGTACGTGCGACAGCAGTGTCCAGGTGGGTTTGCCCAAGGCGCCCGCCAAGTGAGCCACACTGGTGTCCACCGTAATAATCAAATCCATCAGGTCGCAAACTGCCGCTGTGTCGGTGAAATCCTCCAAGGGGGCTGTGAGCTGCGTAATGCGCTTTTGAGCGTTCAGTGTTTGCAAATCCGCTTCGCTAAGGGCGGCCTGCAGACACACATACTCAAACGCATCCGGCAGGCGCCCAAGCAACTCTGTAAGTGCAAGGCTGCGGTTTCTGTCATTTTTATGTACTGTACTACCTTGCCAAACCACACCCACCCGGAGTTTGTTCTTTTCTCCAAGGCGCTCACTCCACAACGCCCGCTTGTCTGCCTGACTGCTTAAATAGGCGGTGGCAGCCGGTATGGTGCCCATCAAGGTATTGAAGGCCAGGGGCAGGCTGAGCAAAGGACAATGAAAATCGGTTTCAAGCGCCGTGTCTCCTAGTGCAATGACTTGCAAATCTGGAAGCAGGGTGGTGATCAACTGAACCAACCCTTCCTGAACCTGCAAAACAGGTCTCGCACCCATCTCGACAATCAGTCTGGCGTAGCGGCAAAATTGCAGGGTGTCGCCCAGACCTTGTTCTGCGTGCAGCAGGATGGTTTTACCGGCGATGGTGGTTTGGCCGAGCCACAACGGCGCTGTGAATTTTTTTTGTATCTCGAATTCTTCATCTTCGCTCCAGCGCCACTCGTAAAGCTCAAAACCAAGCTTTAATTGGCCGCACAGTATCAAGGTCAGCGCCTTGTTCCAATGGGCTCCGATGTTCTCGGGTTCAATGAGAATGGCTTCATTGAAACTGATCAGCGCTTCATCGAGTCGGCGCAGTTCATGCAAAACCAGCCCTCGGTTAGAAAATGCCTCTGCGTAGCGGGGTTTCAGCGCTATGGCGCGGTCGTAACTGGTGAGTGCATCGTCCAGACGGTTCAAGCGTTGCAGCGTCATGCCGCGGTTGGAATACGCTTCCGCGTAATCAGGGTTGATGGCGATGGCTTGGTCAAAGCTAAGCAGTGCATCTTGCGGCTGAGACATTTCGTTGAGCAAAACACCGCGGTTGGAAAACGCATCTGCATACGCCGGATTCAGGTCAATGGCCTTGTCGTAACTGGCCAGTGCTGCCTGATTCTGTTGGAGCTTTCTCAGTGTATTGCCGCGGTTGGAATAGGCTTGCGAGTAGTCGGTCTTGATGGCGATGGCCGCATCAAAACTGAGCAGTGCCTCGGCATAGCGCTTTAAGTCATGTAGCGTGAGTCCGCGGTTTGAATAGGCCATGGCATAGCCCGGGCGCAGCACGATGGCTTGGTCATAGCTGGCCAACGCCGAGTCCAACTGTTGCATGTCGCGCAAGGTATTACCGCGATTGGCATAAGCTTCGGCGTCGCCAGGTGTAATTTCAATGGCCTTGTCATAGCAGTCGAGTGCGGGCTGCATTTCATTGTTTTCACGGTGCGCATTGCCGCAGTTGAAGTAGGCGGTACCGTACGCCGGGTTAATTTGTATGGCCTGGTAGTAGCTGTTGAGCGCGGCTGTGAGATCGCCCGTTTGCTTTTGCATGTTGCCCAAATTCAAGTGCGCCTGAGCGTAGTCGGGTCTGAAACGGATCGCCGACTGATAACTCGCCATGGCTTCTGACAAACGGCCAACCGCAGACAAAGCGTTGCCAAGGTTCAAATGAAAGGTTGCGTTCTCAGGGCTTAGCGCTAGCGACCGCTCAATGCGATCTATGGCGTCCGTGTAATTTCCCTGTTGGCTGTCAATCACACCCCGCCAGTGCAGCGCGTTTGCGTGGGTCGGGTCTTGCTGGAATATGCTGCCGTAGAGCTCACTGGCTTTGTCCAGTTGGCCGATTTTGTGAAAATTCAAGGCATCCGAAAACAGGGCATTCAGCGTGTCTGTGCTTGTAAGTGTTGCTGATGTGCTGGTTTTCTCAACAACTGGGCCCTGAAGCTTGCTGGCGGCTTTGGGCGATTTACGGCGCATGTTGGGTACTTCTTTCTGCTTGAACAAGCGGTTTCGGTCACCGTTCGAATTCGCTTGTCCGCTTCTAAACGACTCAGTGTGAGTCTGTAGGTGATTTTATGTCCATGCAATCGGTTTGAAGACTGGCAAGGTCTTTCTTGATTTCGTCGAATTTTGCGTCAAGCGATTCAGCCAGACACTTCGGCGCTGCTTCCAGACCCTTGTCGATGGAATACAAGCTGAGTTGTATGTGGTTTAGCATGCGCACGATTGAACCCTGCTTTTCCAACATTGTTTCCAACAGGCCTTCTATTTTTGTCAAATCCATGTTCTATCCCCACTCATGAGTCCTAAGAGTGTACAAGGAATTGTGGACTAAAACACGGATTTACGCGCCTTGGAGACCGAGAAAATGTGAAACAGTTTTTCCCGGCAGGCGTTTGAATTCTTTAGTAGTCGTCGCTGGTTTTAATGCTGTAGTCGTCGTCGGTGTAAGGGTCTTCCTCGTCGGAGTAACCACCTTCCTCGTCATCATCCTCAATTGCAGAGAAATCTTCCGCCCTGTCCACCACTTCTGTGGTTTCACTGGTGTGTTTGGCGACAAAGCAAATTTCGAAGGATTCGCCTTCAGCATCAATACCGGTCAAGCCCTGGGCATCGAATTCAACGGACTGCAAATCGTCGTTGAATACTTCGGATAGGAATTGTCCTCCATCGCCGTATACCAAGGACAACGATTTCCCATGCACCGACCATGAAATCAAGGGATGAGTTTCCCCTTCGCCGTTTATGAAGCTGAATTCCGCTTCCTCACCCAGCTTGTCCATATTCTTGTTCAGCAGAGATTCCAACTCTTTGACTGTTTGCACTTTAATCACCTTAAACGATAATGACGCATACACTTATTCTAATGACAGACAACGGTTTTTTGCACCATTTATGCGCAATCTACCCCTTTATTGCTGCTGGAAAAGCAACAAATTATTGCATCGTTGTTTCTGGCATCATATCAATCACCTTCACACCGAACAGAGACCGTCATGAAGACTCGAATTACTGAACTATTTGGCATTGAACATCCCATTATTCAAGGTGGCATGCATTATGTCGGCTTTGCTGAATTGGCGGCCGCTGTCTCCAACGCAGGCGGCCTTGGAATGATTACCGGTCTCACCCAAAAAACGCCTGCTTTGCTGGCCGAGGAAATTGCACGCTGCAGAACCATGACGCAGAAACCCTTCGGCGTTAATTTAACTTTTTTACCGACTGTAAATTCACCTGATTATCAAGGCTACATCAATGCAATTATTCAGGGCGGCGTAAAAATTGTTGAGACGGCGGGTAACAACCCACAAAAATGGATGCCTGTCTTGAAAGAAAATGGCGTTCGTGTGATTCACAAGTGCACCTCGGTCAAACATGCGCTGAAGGCGGAAGCCATTGGTTGTGATGCGGTCAGCGTAGACGGTTTTGAATGCGGTGGTCATCCCGGTGAAGACGACATTCCGAATTTCATTTTGTTGCCGCGTGCAGCCGAAGAACTGAAAATACCATTCGTTGCCTCCGGCGGCATGGCCGATGCACGATCTCTCGTGGCTGCCTTGGCCTTGGGCGCCGAAGGCATGAACATGGGCACCCGCTTTATTGCCACACAAGAAGCGCCTGTGCATGAAAACGTGAAGCAGGCCATTGTGGCGGCAAGCGAATTGGACACCCGCCTGGTAATGCGCCCCTTACGCAATACAGAACGCGTACTGAACAACGCAGCAACGCAGCGTCTGCTTGAAAAAGAAGCGGCCTTGGGCAAGGACTTGAAGTTTGAAGACATCATTGAACAAGTTGCCGGCGTTTACCCCCGCATCATGCTCGATGGCGAAATGGATGCAGGTGTCTGGAGCTGCGGTATGGTGGCGGGCCTTATTCACGACATTCCAACTTGCGAGGAACTGATTTCACGCATCATGCGTGAGGCTGAAGCACTCATCAAGCAGCGTCTTGCAGGCATGCTGTAAGGTGTTTTTTGAGGCTGTTTCAACAGAGGGGCAGGCGAATGCAGAAATTCACGCTTTTTTATGATGGGCAGTGTCCGCTGTGTCAGGCTGAAATTCTGTTTCTGCAAGGGCGAAACGGATTGGGTTTGCTTGAGTTTGTAGACATCAGTGCGCCTGACTTCAACGAACAGGCGCATGCCGTTTCTTGTGAGCAAGCCATGGCCAACATGCATGGCCGGCTTGAAACAGGGGAGGTACTGATCGGTGTCCCTGTGTTTGCCGAGGCCTACAGAAGGGCGAATCTTCCGACCATGGCCTGGATTTTCTCGCGCCCTTGGCTAATGCCTTTTTTGAAAGTATCGTATTTCCTGTTTGCCAAATACAGACACGGTATCTCAAGAACCTTGGGCCCCCCGCTGTTGCGTTGGGTAAAAAATATCCGTCGCTAATGGCGTGTTAAAGAACTGCCGGGGCTCTGTTATACCGCCCCAGTATGAACCTGAAGCTTGGTTATCTCGCTTTGCGCAGTTGATAGCGGGCAGTTGATTTTGCAACGACCTTTCCGTCTTTGTCAGTCAGGTCTGCCATCAGTTCAAAATGAATTTTTCCCTTTTCATCCACCTCACGCTTCAAGCGCTTTATTTCTTCGACTGGCAACCGGAATTCCACGGTGAGATCTGACTTGCACATCGCATAAAAACATGGCACCGGCGTACATGGTTTTCATGTGGTTCTGGTTGCCCTGAAGCGGCACCAAGGCTTTCACATAACCCGGTGCCACATCAACCACCTTAAAGCCGTTGCGGCTGACAAAGGGTATGGAAAGCCCGATGAACTGATTAAACACCTTGAACGCAACAGTACGCTCCAGGCGCTGTTGAACGTCGGTGGCAGCAACCGTCTCCTTCAAGGTGTTGATGGCCCAGGAGATGATTCCCGCCATGGTCTGTTTGATCATCGTTCTGCTCGCTTGCCTGCCATTACCATGTTGTCGAATTACCTGCCAATGAGAAACGCTGCTCCATGGCTGCCGTGGGTGGCAACTTAGGTGGCGCTGTCTGCTGCATGTTCACCATGCCCATGGTCACGGTAACCGGTTTGGCTACGGGCCGCTTTGCCTGAGCGGCAGGTTTTGGTGGTGGCGGAGGCGCAGCTGCTGTCAGCGTTTTGTCGCCCGCGTCAGCAGCATCTTTCGGTGTTGCTGGTTTGCTTGCACCCACGGGTGAGGGCGGAGGAGCAACGACTGGCGTGCTCGCTGCAGCGGCCGGACTGGCTGCCACTGGAACAGGGCCCGGTGCAGCCGCGGCCTTGGGTGCTGCCGCAGGCGCTGCTGGAGCAGGCGCCGCAGCGGGCGTTGCGGCCGGTGCTGGTGCTGCAGCAGCAGCCTTTGGTGTGGCCGCTGGTGCAATACCCAACGATGTGGGTCCTGCTGCGGGTGCGCTGTCAGCCACTGCAGCTGCGGGTGCGGCAGCGGGGGTTGGTGCACTGTCCACAGAAACATCAGCCACTGCGACAGTCGTTGCGGCAGCAGGGGCTGGAGCTGCTGCGGGTGCGGGCGCGGCAGCG
>JAJTDO010000094.1 GCA_021300475.1 Burkholderiales bacterium
TTGCATTTTGTTGTAGATGCTGAAAATGTGTTTTGGCCGACCACTGACTTCACAGGCAATGTCTTGCGCCGCCAGCTTTTCACGGATGCTGCGCATGGATTGTTCAATGAACTGTTCGCGTTCCATGCGTTTTTCATCGAGCATGCGGGCAATGCTTTTATAAACCCGGGGCTGAAGCAAGCGGAAGGCCAAGTCTTCCAGTTCCCATTTTAGTTGCCAGACGCCAAGCCTGTTTGCCAGCGGAGCGTACAAGTCCAGCGTTTCCTGAGCGTGCAGTTTTGCCTGCAGCCACAGCGGCCCTTCCTGCTGCTTTACCGACTCAACGCTGGAGAAATACCGCAGGGTTTGCAATCGGGAGCTTAACCGGATGAGCACCACACGAACGTCGCTGGCCATGCCCAACAACATTTTGCGGATGACCTCTACTTGGTCTGTCCACAAGGCTGTGGCGTTGGCGCCGGAGTTCAAGCCGGCTGCGCCGCTGAGCATGCTGCGCAGTTTCAGCAATTGCCGGATGCTGCCCAGCATTTTTGAGACGTCTGCACCAAAGCGTGGCAACAGGTTTTTTTCCAGTTGCGGGTCAAAGAAGGTGAGGGCGGCGAGCAGGCCGGCAATGCGCGTGGCGCCGTCGGTGTTCAGTTCGGCAAGTTGCGCGGCCACGCCCAGCATGTGTGTGAAGGCGGACTGCCCTGTGTCCAGCAGTTTTCCCGCACTTCTGTCGCTGGCGTAGGCGAGCGCCTGTCGCACCTGCTCGGCCTCTTGGCCTGACAGATGGCTGAGGATGAGTTGCGCTTTGTCTTGCTGATTGTTGCCATTGGCCGAAACCACTGAAACCATGTCGCTTCTCAGTACCCCGCAGTGCGTTGCTGACTTGCAAAAAAACCGTTCAAATGCTGCCTTCCATGATGAAGCGTTCTACCAGTGCAATTTGGTCTGGCTGCATGAAGGTTGGAGCGTGTCCGATGCCTTTGAGTTCCACCAGTTTTGCCTTGGGGCCGCGTTGAGTCATTTGCGTTGCTGTTTCAACCGATAGCAGGTCCGAATGCTCGCCACGAATCAGCAGTGTGTCAGCTTGAATGGCGTCATAGGCACCCCATAGCATGGCTTCATTGAACTGTGCCTGTTCAGCCGTAATGGACTTGAACGGCTCGGCAATGCTGGGGTCGTAGTGCAAGCCTATTTTTCCCTCTTTTTCCACGGCTACATACTCTGTGAGTTGTCGCCATTGGGCATCCGTGTGCGGGCCAAACGGCACGCTGATGCTTTTAATATAACCCGTGGCTTCTTCCATGTTGTTGAAAAAAACGGGGTGCCCCACATAGGTGCCTATGCGTTGCAGGGCTTCAAGTTTCAGTTCCGGCCCCACATCGTTGATGATGAAGCGGCGGATGGGGTGCCCCTTCATGCTGGTGACGCCCATGCCAATCAACCCGCCCATGGAGGTCCCCAGCCAGTCTATGGTCTGTGCATCGGTTCTTGCAATCAGGGCCACCATGGCGGCTGCATAGTTGGGAACGCTGTAGAGGGCTGGGTTGGGAAGCCAGTCTGATTTGCCACGTCCGGGTACGTCGGGTGCAATCACCCGCACGCGCTGCCCCAGCACTTGTGCCAGTGTTTCAAAGTCTTGACCCACGCGGGTCAGGCCGTGCACACAGATCAGAACATGCGGGTTGTGTGCATCACCCCATTCACGGTAGGCCAGGTTTTGTAAACCGGCAGGGCTTAACCATTGAACTGTTTTAAGTCTGGCTTCCAGCATCTTTTTTCTCCCCTGTTGTTGTAAGTGCAATGCGAACACTGTTCACTGTTTTTTTGTTTTCTGCGAGGTCTTTCCAGTCCGGGTCTGGCAGTTCTGAGAACACCTGTTGCAACCGGGCGCCCCAGGTGTTTCTGATCAGGCTCATGTAAGCGTTTTTGTTGTCGATGTTGGCAAAACGGGTCACTTTGAGCGCATCGGCTTCATAGCACAGCAGGTCAAGCGGCAAGCCAACCGACAGGTTGGAGCGCAAGGTGGAGTCCATGGAAATCAGGGCTGCCTTGGAGGCTTCATCCAGCGAGGTTTCCGGGCTCACGACACGGTCGATGATGGGCTTGCCGTACTTGGCCTCGCCAATCTGGAAATACAGGTTTTCTTCGGTGGCTTCAATGAAGTTGCCGGCCGAGTAGAGCTGAAACAGCCGGCAGCCTTCACCGCGTATTTGCCCGCCTAAAATCATGCTGCAGTTAAAATCGATGCCGAATTGCGCCAAGGCTTCGCCATCGCTTTTGTGCACGTCGCGGATGACTTCGCCCAAAACGCGCGCAACCTCAAACATGGTGGGTGCGTTCCAGATGTCGTAGCCGCTGTCGGCGAATGGATTGGGAAATGGCTAAGTTACCTGCGCTCATCAGCACCAGAACACGTTCGCCGGGTTGCTCAAACACATGCATTTTGCGGAAGGTGCCGATGTGGTCCACCCCCGCGTTGGTTCTGGAATCTGAGAGGAATACAATGCCGGAATTCAGCCGCATGGCCACGCAGTAGGTCATAGAGGTCCCAGATGTTATTGTTTGGCGACATTGTAACCCCGGCAGGCGGCGTGGCAAGCGTTTGTGTTCAATTCATCAGTGGAACCAGAAAGTCGCGGCTGACCCGGTTGCCCAGATCATTGACCCGCTCAAGAAAGTGGGTCAGGTAGGCGTGCAAACCCGTTTGCAAAATATCGTCAATCTCGCTGAATTGAATTTCCGAACGCAACTTTCCGGCCCGCCTGAGTGTGTCGCCGGAGTAGTCGTTGGCCACCGATTCCAGTACATTGCAAACCTCGTTCATGGAGGCTAGCAATGAACGCGGCATGGACGCCCTGAGTATCAGCAGTTCGGCCACCCGTGCCGGCGTTATAACGTCGCGGTACACCTTGCGGTAAATTTCGAAACCCGACACCGACCGTAAAATCGCGGCCCAGTGGTAGTAATCGGTTTGTACGGCTTCAGTTTCAGTAACGGGCCTGCGGGGGTTGTAGGGCAGGCTGTGAAACTTGACGTCCAAGAGGCGGGCGGTGTTGTCGGCCCTTTCCAGCGCGGTGCCAATTCGCAAGAAATGGTGGCTGTCGTCTTTTAGCATGGTGCCCTGTGTCACCCCCAGCGACAAATGAGAGCGGTGCTTTACCCATTCAAAAAAACCACTGGGGTTTTTGGTGGGCATGCCGTCTTTCATCAGTTTTTGCAGTTCCAGCCAGGTGGTGTTGTGGGTTTCCCAGACTTCCGTGGTGAGCGTGCCCCGAACGGCGCGTGCGTTTTCCCGGGCCGCTTGCAGGCAGCGGTAGATGCTGGAGGGGTTGTCCGGGCTGAGAATCATGAAATTCAGAACGTTGTCCGGTGTTGCCTCTGCATGCTGGCTGGCGAATTGCTCCTGCAATTCAGAAATTGACAGCATTGCCCGCCAACTGTTGTCTTCTGCTTCCGCGTTTTGTGGCATCAAGGCCGTTTGAACGTTTACATCCAGCATGCGGGCCGTGTTTTCGGCACGTTCAATGTAGCGTGCCATCCAGTAGAGGTGATCTGCGGTTCGACTGAGCATTCGTGTGTCCTTCGTTCTTTTACTTTTCCGTGCTTTTACTTTTCCAGCACCCAGGTATCTTTGGTGCCACCGCCCTGGCTGCTATTGACCACCAGTGAGCCTTCGCGCAAAGCCACGCGGGTCAAGCCGCCGGGCACCATGGTGACATCCTTGCCCGACAACACGAAGGGGCGCAGGTCGATGTGGCGCGGCGCAATGCCGGAGTCAACATAAGTGGGGCAGGTGGACAGTGCCAAGGTGGGTTGCGCAATGTAGCGGTCGGGGTGGGCAATGATGAGTTCCCTGAACTTTTCAATTTCGGCCTTTGTGGAAGCCGGCCCCACCAACATACCGTAACCGCCGGCGCCATGCACTTCCTTGACCACCAGTTCAGGCAGTTTGCTCAGCGTTTCTGCCAGGTCTGCCGGTTTTCTGCATTGCAGGGTGGGCACATTGTTGAGCAGGGGTTTTTCTGAGAGATAGAATTCCACCATGTCGGGCACGAAAGGGTAGATGGATTTGTCGTCTGCAACGCCCGTACCCACCGCATTGGAAAGCGTTACATTGCCGGCGCGGTAGGCGGCGAGCAAGCCCTTTACACCCAGCGTGGAGTCGTTGCGGAAGGCGTCTGGGTCAAGAAAGTCGTCGTCCAGCCGCCTGTAAATAACGTCCACGCGTTTCGGGCCGTTGGTGGTGCGCATGTACACCACTTCTTTTTCTACAAACAAGTCTTTGCCTTCGACCAGCTCAACACCCATTTGCTGCGCCAGAAAAGCGTGCTCGAAGTAGGCCGAGTTGTACATGCCCGGGGTTAGAACCACCACCGTGGGGTCGTTTACGCCTTGGGGGGAGACGGAACGCAGCGATTCGAGCAAGAGGTCTGGGTAGTGTTCCACCGGGGCGACCTTGTTTTTTGCAAACAGCTCGGGGAAGAGCCGCATCATCATTTTGCGGTCTTCCAACATGTAGCTGACGCCGGAAGGCACCCTGAGGTTGTCTTCAAGCACATAAAATTCGCCGGCCCCAGCGCGCACCACATCAACGCCAGCAATGTGGGCGTAAATGTCTTTTGCAACATGCACATTTTGCATTTCAGGCCGGTACTGGGCATTGGCAAAAATTTGGTCTGCCGGAATGACGCCTGCCTTGATGATGTTCTGGTCGTGGTAGATGGTAATGCCTACGCGCCTGAAGATCAGGTCGGCCTCGGCCCTGCGGTTGGCGATGTAGTCCGCAGACTGATTGCTTTGCCAGTTGGAAAAACTCTCGTAGTGAAGGCGAGGCTTATCCGGGGCGGTGAACATCTCGTCGAAAAATTGTGGGCTCATGGTGGTGTCCTTTTGTACCCCTATAGATACAAGAAACGTGCCACCTTGAACAGTCCCCCTGCTAGACAAAAATGCCTTTTAAGAGGGAATGCGCACCCTATTCGATTGCAAATTGCGGTTTGGTAAAAGATTTTTTGAGAAATGGCACCAAAATGGTGCCCATGGGTTAAAGATCGAGGTCGATGCGGGAAATGCCCAAGGCTTTCATGCACTGTAGAAAAAATGCAAAGGAAAAGGTACCTCTGGCGAGTTTTCCTTGAATTGCTCTTTCTGTTTCATTGATTCCTATGTCTTCGAGCAGTGCCGACAGCATTTTGTAGCTGATTTTTCTGCGCACCAAATGTTCTCGAAGTTTAATGCTTGCAATATCATTCCAATCCATAAATGTCCTGATCGCTTTATGTGACTAAGGTCTCCCATCTTGCATCGTAAGTGAAAAGCGTACGTACTTTTTCTATCTTTCCTATAGGTGTGAGAATTCACTTGTATGTGAGTGTATTAATGCATACAACATAGAATTTTATGATGCATTTCCAGTGACATGGGGGTGGTCCTCCAGTAGCGACTTTTTTCTGACCGGGCTTTCTCAAGCGCTAAATTTTCTTGACTGAACCTTAATTTGAGAGCGCCTGACTGGTCTGTTCTTATACGCTCATTTTTTGAATTCTCATAACGTTTTACAATGTCTGTATTTGGATGCCCATACCTGTTTCTGTAACCCACTTGAAAAACAACCCAGCGGGGTTGAACACTTTCAATGAATTCGTTGGATGAAGAGGTTTTTGAACCGTGGTGCGGTGCCACCAAAACCGTACTTTGCAGCGCCTTCGGGCCGCCAGTGCATGCCTGCAAGGCAGGGGCTGGGCTGAGCGCTGGCGGGGCTGGTTTCGCCCTGTGGTGGTGCATTAAAACTTTTTGGCGGTTGCGGCGGTGGGTCGTTGCTCAGCAGTTTTTTTACATGGGCATAGCTCAGTACAGTGGCGGCCCCGCCGGCGTGGTCGTTGTCGGCGTGAGACAGCAGCAGGACATCAAGCGCATTGCGACCATGGCGCCACAGCCACGGCAGCACCACCCGCAGGCCATTGTCGTTCTCCGGGCTGGTGGCCGAACCCGTGTCCACCAGCATCCAGTGATTGCGGGTGCGAATGGCAATGCTGTTGCCTTGGCCTATGTCCAGTATTTCCATCCAGAATGTGCCGTGTGCGGGTTTTTCCGGTTGCCACAGCAACGGCAGGCAGACACACGCAACACCGAGCCACTTGCCAGGAACGCCATTGGGCGACAAGGCCAGAAAAGCGCCAACAAGGCTGATGCCCGTGACCCACCAAGGCGCCTGCGCAACCGGTTGCAGTGCCCAGGGCTGGGACGCCAGCAGGCACAAGAAGCGCCACAGCGGCTCAATGCAGGCGTTGGCCCAGACCAGCGGAAACTCGAGGCCGGTGAGGGAGCCGCACAAGGCCAGGGGCGTGACCACGAAGCTCATCCAGGGAATGGCCACTGCATTGGCAACAGGCCCGGCCCAGCTCTGCTGCCCGAACAGCGCCATGCTCAAGGGCATCAAACCCACCAGCACCACCCACTGCGCCCGCAGCAATGCGCTGAGCCCCTTGAATCGCTGCTTTTTGTGGCTTTTCCTGCCCACGCTGCTGTAGAGCAGCATGCCCACCGCACCAAAAGACAATAAAAACCCCGGTGTGGTGGCTGCCCACGGGTCTGCCGTCAGGGTAACCAGACAGGCCAGCGCGAGAATGTCCAGAGGTCTGGGACGTTTGGACATCAGTGTGCACACCGCCGAGGCCAGCAGCATCCAGACGGTGCGTTGCGCCGGCACGCCCCAGCCTGCCAGCAAGGCGTAAATGCAACTGACTGGCAGGGCGATCAGCACAGCCGCTTTTGCTGCAGACAACTTCAGACTCAGGCCCTTGATGCGGGGCCAGACTTTTAATATCAGCGCGGCCAGTGCACTGGCCAGCAAAGTGACATGCATGCCTGAAATGGACACCAGATGGCTGGTTCCAGTTTGTGTCAGCACCCGCCATTGCGCTGGTGTAATGCCTTTTTGGTCGCCTATCGCCAGGCCTTTGACAATGCCGCCGTACTGGGCTTTTTTTGCGGGCAGGCTGCGTTGTAGGTGGGTGGCAATTTTTTCTCGCAAACCCTCTATAAATTCATTGAGGTTGCGCGGTGCCGCAGCGCTTGTTTTTTTGGGGTGCGGCGCATCGCTTCGGGTAATAACGCTGCCAAGCGCGCCAATGTTGCGGGAGAACCAGTAGCGTTCAACATCAAAACCGCCGAAGTTAAGCGGGGCAATGGGGCGTTTCAAGGTGACGGCAATTCGCCACACCTCGCCGGACAAGGGTTGCCAGGGAACGGCTGTTTGGTTTTCGCCGGGCGCTTGCCAGCCCAGTGAAATTTGCCGTGGAATGTGGCCACAGGGCTGGTTTTGTTGCATTTCGGCCACTTCAACCAGCATTCTCAGGCCTTGGTCTTTAACGGTGGGCATTTCCAAAAGGCGCACATCCAGATTCAGGGGCACTCCTTCACAGCCCGGGCTGAGACGGTCGGCCAAGCGAGGCAGTGCCGCCTGCAATGTGACCAATGCCATCCAGCTTGCACCGCATGCCAGCAGGCACAGCCAGACAGATACAAACAATGTTTTTCGGCGGCGCGGCCACAATTTACGGCAAAGCAAGCCCAGCAGTGACAGCGAGGCGAAAACAGCGCAGGCACATTGAGCCGCAACCAGTTGTTCCGGGTGAAGGCTGGGCAGTTGATCAATGGCGAAGGCCGCCAGCAAAGCACCGAGGGCCAGAGGCGGTAGGGGAGGTAAAAGAGACATGGCGACTTGAAAGATGAGCCTTTTAGTGTCTCCGGGGGGTATTAGGTTCCTTCAGCCAGGGCGGGCAACACACGAATTGCATTGCTTGTGCTCAACCGGGCCAGTGCGTCTTCGCTGATGCCCAGCAAATTTGCGGCGACCTGCGCAATGCGTCGCAGTTGGGCGGGCTCGTTGCGTTGTTTGTAGATCCAGTGGGGGGCAATGTCCGGGGCGTCTGTTTCCAGCACCAGAAAGCTCGGGTCTATGTTGCACAGCAAGCGGCGGATTTGCAGGGAGCGTTTAAAGGTCAGGGTGCCTCCGAAGCCCATGCAGCAGTTCAACCCCATGAAAGCCTCTGCCTGCTGCTGGCTGCCGTTGAAGGCGTGTGCGATGCCAGCCTTGGGTTTGAAGGTGCGCAGGCCTTTGAGAATCAGGTCTTGCGCCTTGCGCACATGCATGATGACGGGCAGGTCGAATTGTTTGGCCAGTTTTAACTGGGCATGAAAGTAATGGGTTTGCAGCGCCATGTCGGCACCTGCCACAAAACCGTCGAGTCCGATTTCCCCGACACCGGCCAGTTTTGGATCCTGGCGGTGGGTTTGCAGGGCTTGGGCCAAGGTTTGCAGGTCTTGCGGTGTGGCGTGCTGCACATACAGCGGGTGTATGCCTAAGGTGTACACGGCGCCAGGTATTTGGTGCGCCAATTCGCGCACCGCCGTGAAATTCGCACTGTGCACGGCGGGAATCACCAGTTGCGCCACGCCCGCCTGTTGCGCCCGTTCAATGACGGCCGGCCTGTCTGCATCGAATTCTTGTGCATCCAGATGCACATGGGTATCGACGAAATCGGGTTCGCAGGCATGGGCGGCAGGTCCTCAGTTTTCTCTGATCAACCGACCTTCATGCAAGCGCATGACGATGTCGCATTTTTCTGCCAGGCTGTTGGCGTGCGTTACCAGCACCAGCGCCACACCCAAGGTCTGGTTCATGCGCTTCATTTCTGCAAAAACAAGGTCTGCCGTGTGTGTGTCAAGGTTGCCGGTGGGTTCATCGGCCAGCAAGGCCTTGGGTTCTGTGACCAGCGCCCTTGCCACTGCCACGCGCTGCCGCTCGCCGCCGGAGAGTTGCCCCGGCAGGGCATTCATGCGGTGTTCCAGCCCCACAGTGGCCAGCCAGGCCTGTGCCTGCGCTCTGGCTTTTGCTTTCGCAATGCCACGCAAGCGCAGGGGCATGGCTACATTGTCGGTGGCGGAAAATTCTGGCAACAGGTGGTGGAACTGGTAGACAAAACCCAGATTCAGATTGCGCTGCAAACCCAGATCGGCTTCATTGAAAACGGAAATATTTTCGCCATTCCAGAACACTTCGCCTGCAGAGGGTTGGTCCAGCCCGCCCAGAATATGCAGCAATGTACTTTTGCCTGACCCTGAGGCGCCCACAATGGCCACGCTTTGGCCTGCGAACAGTTCGAAGTTCAGGTCATCGAGAATGCGGGGGCTGTCGGGTTCGCTGTCATATTGTTTGATGACGTTGGAACACCGCAGCACGGCGGTGGCTGGCTTATTCATATCTCAGGGCCTCTGCCGGTTGGGTGCGTGCGGCGCGCCAGCTTGGGTAGAGGGTGGCCAGAACACTCATGACCAAGGCAACGCAGGCAATGGTCAGAATATCGCTGCTTCTGGGGTCGGAGGGCAGTTCACTGATGAAATAAATGTCTTTGGGTAAAAACTGTATGCCCAGCACCGCCTCAATGGCGGGCACCACGACATCCAGATTCACAGCCAGAAACCAGCCGCTGGCCACGCCAAGCCCGGTGCCTATCCAGCCCACCAGCGCACCCTGCACAATAAAAATGCCCTGTATGGTGCGCGGAGTGGCGCCCAGGGTACGCAGTATGGCGATGTCGCTGCGCTTGTCCTTGACGGTCATGACCAGCATGGAAACCAGATTGAACGCCGCCACCGCGATAATGAGTGTGAGGATCAGGAACATCATGCGTTTTTCGGTTTGCACCGCTGCAAACCAGGTGCGGTTTTGTTTTGACCAGTCGCGTACCCAGTACGTGGGGGGCAGCGCCAAGGCCAGTTCCTGTGCCACTTTCGGCGCCTGGTTCATGTCTTTGAGTTTGACGCGAATGCCGTTGGCCCCGCCTGTGCGAAACATGCGCGAGGCGTCTTCGAGGTGCATCAAGGCCAGGCTGCTGTCATATTCGTAATGCCCGCTGTCAAAAATGGCCACCACGGTGAAGGCTTTCATGCGGGGCAACACACCGGCAGGCGTTACCTGACCGGAAGGCGCGATCAGGGTGATTTTATCGCCCTCGCGCACTTGAAAGGCGCGCGCCAGTTCCGCGCCCAGTGCAATGCCGAATTCACCCGGTTTGAGCGCTTGCAGGCTACCTGCACGAAATGCCCGGAATTCCGAGACCGCACCCTCGCGGGCTGGATCAACGCCGCGCACCATGACTCCGCGCACCGTGTCTTCGGAGGTTATCATGGCTTGGGAGCCCACATAGGGCGCCACCCCTGTGACGGCAGGGTGTTTGCTGATGTTGCCCATGTCGCTGTCGAGTTGGCCAAAGCCACTTTCAGGCGCCAGTATTTCAATGTGGGAAATGACTGAAAGCATGCGGTCGCGCACATCGCGCTGAAAACCGTTCATGACGGACAGCACCACAATCAGGGCTGCAACCCCCAAGCCGATGCCGGTCATGGAAAGCCCGGAAATAAAGGAAATGAATTTGTCTTTGCGGGTTCGGGCCGCACCGCGCACGTAGCGCAGCGCAATTTCGAAAATCAGAGAGGTTTGTGACAAAGTGGCGCCAATAAGCTTTAAATCTGAACAACCGCTATTGTAGTGCGTGATATTCTTGCGTGCTGAATCTTTTGTCTTTTTGCGGAGTTGTTCCAGCGTGTCTGCCGTTCCCCCGATTGCCGTTTTATTGCCCAATATGCTGGTGGGCATGGCCCCTGGCCGTGCATTGTCAGACAAAGAACTGACAGACTTCGCTCCGCCTGCGGCCTGCGCCCGTCTCATGGCCCGCGGCCATTTCACCGACAGCACGTTTTGTGAGGGCGACCCGCTTGAGGTCTGGATGGCCCAGCGTCTGGGCTGGCAGCCCACACCGCACAGCCACGAAGACGAACACGAACGTCCCTGGAACGACGCCATATCGGGTTATGTACCCTGGGCGATGGTGAATTCCACTGCGCCGGCCAACACCCGCTGGTGGGTCAGCCCTGTTCACATTGAAGTGGGGCGAGATGGCGTGCGCCTTGTGCCGCCAGACGAACTGGCGCTCACCGAAACTGAAGCGCGAGCCTTGTGGGACCTTGCCCAGCCTTTGTTGCAGGCACAGGGTTGGCAGGCGCAAACGCAGTGGGGCGTGCCTTTGTCCATGGGGCAACTCATGCAGGCCCCGACCCCGTTGAACGCAAAAATTCATTCCCCGTGGGCCAGTGGCCGCCGCAAGCTGACGGATCAACTGCCCAACGGCCCGGATCTGCAGGAATGGCGACGTTTGTGGATGGGCTTGCAAATGGAGTTGCACGGGCACCCGGTGAATGAGGCACGCAATGCGCGCGGCTTGCCGGAAGTCAATGCATTTTGGTGGTGGGGTGGCGGCGAGCCTTGGGTCAGTGAGGTGCCCAAGCTTGCCCTCACCGTGCGCGATGTGTTTGCCAGCGGTCACGGGCAGTCGGTTACGCCCGCTTCGCAGCACCGATGTGCCCTGTGGCTGGCCCCCTGGTTGGCAGGCTCGGAAACCGGTTTGGCCCAGCCGTTGGCTTGGCATGTTCTGGAAGGTTTGAAGCCGGCGGCCTGGTTTCAACAGGTGCCTGGTTTTCAAAGTTTTGACGCAGATGTGCTGGCGGGTTTGCAACTCATGGCGGTTGCGCACGAACTGGTGCTGCTGGGGCAGGGTTGCTGGCGCGCTGCCCGGTCTGGCGCTGGCTTGCGCTGGAAATTCTGGAAAAACACTCCAAGTCCGGAACAAATTTGTGAAACCGTGGAAGGTTTGCTGGACGAAGCGGATCTCGCTGCCGCCTGGCAAGCCGCACAAGCCCAACAAAACAGTGCATCGGCCCAATGGTAGTGCGTTTAGAAAAGTGTTTGTATGAGTGAAATCAGAGTCAGAAAAACCGATGTTGCCACCCGGAATGCGCTTGAAAGTCTGGGGTTGCATCCGCTGATGGCGCAGTTGTTTGCCGCCCGCGGCATAACGGCAAACCAGTCCTTGAAATCGTCTTTGGCAGATTTGTTGCCACCCGGCCAGATGTTGGGCATTGACGATGCCGCGCTGACGCTGGCGGACGCGCTGGAATCTGGTTCGCGCATTGTGGTGGTGGGCGATTACGACTGCGATGGCGCCACTGCAACGGCGGTGGCTGTTCGTGGCATGCGCATGATGCTGCAGGCCATGGGTGCAACCGCCGAGCAGGCTGCCTATCACATTGATTTCATTGTGCCCGACCGCTTTGTGCACGGTTACGGTTTGTCGCCGGAAATTGTGGAGCTGGCCGCCGAACGCGAACCCGACCTTCTGGTGACGGTGGA
Organism: Burkholderiales bacterium; assembly: GCA_021300475.1. GTDB lineage: Bacteria > Pseudomonadota > Gammaproteobacteria > Burkholderiales > Burkholderiaceae_B > SXZD01. Next base: position 12,239 of record JAJTDO010000094.1, read on the forward strand.
CAACGGCATTGCCTCGCTAAAAGGGGTTGAGCGCGCCAACGATCTGGGCATTGGTGTGGTGATTACAGACCACCACCTGCCTGCTGAAACCCTGCCAGACGCGCTGGCAATTGTGAATCCAAACCAGCAGGGTTGCCCGTTTCCCAGCAAGAACATTGCAGGTGTGGGTGTCATGTTTTATGTGCTGATGGCCCTGCGCACAGAACTGCGCGAACGGGGTGCCTTTGATGTAAAAACCCAGCCCCGGCTTGATAAATTGCTTGACCTTGTGGCCTTGGGTACGGTGGCCGACGTGGTGAAGCTGGATGACAACAACCGGCTTTTGGTGGCTGAAGGTTTGCGCAGAATTCGTGCTGGCGCGTTTCAGCCTGCCATTGGTGCCTTGTTCGATGTGGCGGATAAAAGCGCCCGCAAGGCCACGGCCACCGACCTCGGTTTTATTATTGGACCGCGCCTGAATGCCGCAGGCCGGCTGGCCGACATGAGCCTGGGCATCAAGGCCTTGCTGACCGACGACCCGGGCGTTGCCCTGGAGATGGCCAGAAATTTGCACCAGATCAACAAAGAACGCCAAAAAATCGAAGGCGGCATGAAAGAGGAGGCGCTGATGCGCCTTGAAGACTTCGATCCCAAAGACAGCCGTTCACTGGTGGTCAGTGACCCGCAGTGGCATCAGGGTGTGGTGGGTTTGCTGGCCTCTCGCCTGAAAGACAAATATTTTCTTCCCACCATTGCGTTCGCACCGGGTGTCAATGGTGAATGGAAGGGCTCTGGCCGGTCCATTCCCGGTATTCATTTGCGCGATGTGCTTGATCTGGTTGTCAAGCGCCTGCCTGAGGGCGCAGTGCCAAAGTTCGGCGGACACGCCATGGCTGCCGGACTGACTGTGGCCACGGACGCGTTGGCCGGGTTTTCTGAGACATTCGAAGCCGTTGTGCGTGAATTATCAGACGAAGCCGTGTTTGCACGCTACACCGAAACAGATGGTTCACTGCCTACTGGCTACTGCAATGCCAGCACGGTGGACATGCTGGCGGAAGCGGTTTGGGGGCAGGGCTTTCCCCCCCCCTTGTTTGCCGATGATTTCGAAGTGCTGGGGCAGCGTTTGGTCAAGGAGGTGCACAGCAAGCTGAACCTGCGCCGCGATGGGCAAAACTTCACAGCCCTGCGCTGGAACAGCACCGAGCCTTTACACGGCACCATTCGGGCCGCCTACCGGGTGCAGCGAGACGATTTCACGGGGGGCGATGCGATTCAATTGGTCATTGAGCAGGTGGCACGTTAAAATAGCGGGTTATTGAATTGAAAAAATCGAGTAAACCCCATGGATGCTGAACGCTTAAACGCTATACAAAACCTGATGACAGACCTGGTCGCCCGTTCGGCCGAACTTCGGGGGTATCTTTGACTACGATGCGAAGGCTGAACGTCTGACCGTTGTTATTGCAGAAACCGAATCTCCTGATGTCTGGAGCGACCCCAAGCGAGCGCTTGAGCTGGGCAAAGAGAAAAAAGCCATAGAAGACGTGGTGGTGTCCATCGACAGCATCAACGCCAGCCTTTCAGATGCGCAGGAACTCTTCGACATGGCGGCGGCTGAATCTGATGAAGAAACCCTGATCGCCGTTGAAACCGATGTGGATGCCGTGCGCGCTCAAGTTGAAAAACTGGAGTTTCGCCGCATGTTCTCCAATCCGGCAGATCCGCTACCCGCATTTCTTGATATTCAAGCCGGTGCCGGTGGTACCGAAGCCCAGGATTGGGCCTCCATGCTGCTGCGCCAATATTTGCGCTATGCAGAGCGCAAGGGCTTCAAGGCAGAATTGCAAGACGAATCGCCCGGCGAGGTGGCTGGTATCAAAAGCGCCACCATTAAAATTGATGGTGAATACGCCTATGGTTTTTTAAGAACAGAAACCGGCGTACACCGTTTGGTGCGCAAGTCGCCCTTTGATTCTTCCGGTGGCCGGCACACCAGTTTTGCCAGCGTTTTTGTCTATCCGGAAATCGATGATTCCATTGAAATCGACATCAATCCGTCCGATGTCAGAACCGACACCTTCCGCGCCAGCGGTGCGGGCGGTCAGCACATCAACAAAACCGATTCCGCCGTTCGCCTGACCCACATCCCCACGGGTATTGTGGTGCAATGCCAGGATGGTCGCAGCCAGCACAGCAACCGCGATGTGGCCTGGAAACGTTTGCGCTCGCGTCTTTATGACTTTGAAATGCGCAAGCGTCAGGAAGAGCAGCAGAAGCTGGAAGACACAAAAACCGATGTGGGCTGGGGCCACCAGATTCGCAGCTATGTGCTGGATCAAAGCCGCATCAAGGATTTGCGCACCAGCGTGGAAACCTCCAATACCCAGAAAGTGCTCGACGGCGACCTCGACGCTTTCATTGAAGCCAGTTTGAAGCAGGGCGTATAAAGCATGAGTGAACACAACGACAACAACCTGACCCCCGAGCAGGCGCCAGACGAAAACCAGATTTTTGCCGAACGGCGAGGCAAATTGGCCCGCATGCGTGAAGCCGGCGTTGCCTTCCCCAACGATTTCGTGCCCAGCCACCGCGCCGGCCCTTTGCAAGCCGAGCATGGCGAAGCGGAAAAAGCAGCCTTGGACCCAAAAGGCATAGAGGTCAGTGTTTTTTTGCCACCGTGCAAGATGCCACCGGCCGTGTTCAGCTCTACATCAACAACGAAGGGGTGGGCGAAGCGCAGCACGAGGAATTCAAGCATTGGGACATAGGCGACATTATTGCCTGCAAGGGCCGTCTGTTTAAAACCAACAAGGGTGAATTGTCTGTGCACTGCACGGAAATCCGCTTGTTGGCGAAATCGCTGCGCCCTTTGCCAGACAAATTCCACGGTTTGGCGGATCAGGAAGTTAAGTATCGCCAACGCTATGTCGATCTTATTATGTCGCAAGACACGCGCGACACGTTTTTGGCGCGCTCAAAAGCCATGACATCCATCCGCAATTTCATGGTGACGCACGGCTTTCTGGAAGTGGAAACGCCCATGTTGCACCCCATTCCGGGCGGTGCAGCTGCCAAGCCTTTCACCACGCACCACAACGCACTCGACATGCAGATGTTCTTGCGCATCGCCCCCGAGTTGTATTTGAAGCGCCTGATTGTGGGCGGTTTTGAGCGGGTGTTTGAAGTTAACCGGAATTTCCGCAACGAAGGCGTCAGCCCTCGGCACAACCCTGAATTCACCATGATGGAATTCTATGCAGCGTACTGGACATACCACACGCTCATGGACTTCACGGAAAACATTATTCGCCAAGCCGCCATTGATGCCCGCGGCACGGCTTGCCTGCAGTACCAGCAACGTGAGCTCGATTTAAGCAAACCTTTCCACCGGCTCACCATCACCGGCGCCATTCAAAAATACTTTCCTGAATACACCGATGCGCAATTGCAAGATGAAAACTTCCTGCGCGCAGAGTTGAAGAAAAAAGGTGCGCATGTGACCGGGCCTGTGTTGTCGCGTGCTGGTTTGGGTGCGTTGCAATTGGCGCTGTTTGAAGAAACCGCCGAAAGCTTGCTGTGGGAACCTACTTTTATTGTGGATTACCCTGTGGAAGTCTCGCCGCTGGCGCGTGCTTCAGACACCCAGCCCGGCATCACCGAGCGTTTTGAGTTGTTCATGACCGGACGCGAAATTGCCAACGGTTTCTCCGAGTTGAACGACCCGGAAGATCAGGCTGCACGTTTCAAAGCGCAGGTAGAAGCCAAGGAAGCGGGCGACGACGAAGCCATGTTCTACGACGCTGACTACATTCGCGCGCTTGAATATGGCATGCCACCCACCGGCGGTTGTGGTATTGGCATTGACAGGCTGATGATGCTGATCACCGACAGCCCCAACATTCGCGACGTTATTTTGTTTCCGCATTTGCGCCGCGAAGAAGTCTAAGCCTTAACTGACGGTAACGGCCACACTCAAGCGGTGTTGGCCGCCGCCGTGCAACAAGCCTTTCAAGGGCGGAACATCTTCATAATCGCGGCCGATGGCCACAGTCACATAACGGGCATCTGGAATTTTGTTGTTGGTGGGGTCCAGGTCCATCCAGCCTTCTTCGCCCAGCCAAACGCTGCACCAAGCGTGGCTGGCGTCCGCACCTATCAGCTTCGGTTTGCCGGGGGGCGGTTCGGTCAGCATGTAACCGCTGACATAGCGGGCGGGCAAACCCACACCGCGCAAGGCGCCTATCAAAATATGCGCGAAGTCCTGGCACACCCCTTTTTTGGTTTTTAAAACCTCTTCAATTGAGGTGTCCACACCGGTGCTGCCTGATTGATAAGTGAAGTCTTTGTGGATGCGCTGCATCAAGGCAAAAGCGGCTTGTGCCACAGGACGGTGAGGCCAGAATTCAAGTAAGGCCAGCGAGTGCAGCGCCTCGCTTTTTGAAATGCGGGCGGATGGAAAGGTGAATTCCGATTCTTTTTTAAATGGGCGGTTTTTTTGGTAGGTGACACTCTGTGCCACCGCTTCCCAAGGGGCGGTTTTGGCAAACAGCGTTGCGTCTTCTTTGGCCGCTGACCGTATTTTTAATTGACTGACCGCTTTGACTTCCAGCCCCTGATGCATTTTTCTCAGTTCAAACTCATTGATCAGGTTGCCGAAACTGTCTTCGCGGGTTTTCAGATGCGACGGGGTGGGCGACACTTCCAAAGAAAACTGGCTGATTTTTTGCTCATTGACCCAGCGCCCTTGCTCGCTCCCCATGGGTCTGGGCTCCATGACCGCCACGTGGTAGGTGTTTTCCACTGCATGGGCGTATTTGTAGCTCGTAATGTGCTCAACCTTGCGCAGTTGGTCGCTTGTTTGCAGTTCAATTTCAGCGGGCACGGGTCACGACCTCTCGGGTTTCGCTGAGTCTGAAATAGTGTGTGCCCACACTCACGGACAACTCCTTCGCCACAATCTGCAACTCCTTTAACCACGCCACCAAAATTTCAATGGCTTCCTTGGAGATAGGGGACTGCAAGCTGTGCAAGCCCAAACCGCTGGGCGGGTGCCTGATGTCATTGAACAATTGCATCAGTGATTCTGATGCACCCGGCAGTTTTTTAAGTGTCATTGCAATTTTGTAGTTGATGCGCGCCAGGGAACGTGGATTGTCGTCGTCAAAAATCAGCAGGTCTGTGGTGGGCAGCCATTCAAACCGGTGCTGGTAACGCGCACGGTAGGTAATGACACTGTCTGCCAGCGCAATGATGAGCTCAAGCGGGCGTTCTTCAAACGGACGCGGGCTGTCCAACAGGCAAAGCAAGGTGTCGACTTGCAGCAGCAGACGTTCGAGCTGACGCCCAAGGGTCATGAAGCGCCAACCGTCGTCACGCGTCATGCGGTCGGATTGTTCGCCGTTGATGGCGTTGAGCAGCAATTGTGCTCTGGCCAGTTTGTCCGTGACAGTGACCCGTGTGCTGCCGGCGTCAAACAGGCCCGCGCATTCATTGATGGTGCGCCAGTGTTCGTTGGACAGGCGGTCGCGGATTTGCGCTGCGATCCGGCTGAGCTGCTTCAAGTTGTAGCCTAGGCTGTAGCAACCGGTTTTTTGTCCGGTCAGGTCGTTCAGCGCATTGAGCAGGGCGGTTTCAAAAATTTCTGCCGTGATGGGGAATTCAGGGTTGGGACGGTAAAAAAGACCGTAACGTCCGGCAATGCTCACCATCAGGTCCAGCAGTTCAGGGTCTGAGAGCGTTTGTGCCTGCAAGCGTTGCAAGCAGCAATGCAACATCAGCATGGCGTAGTCTGCCCGTTCGCTGTAACGCCCAAGCCAGAACAGGTTCTCTGCTGCACGGCTGGAAACAGGCCGGCGCAAGGCGCGCACATCTTCTGCTTTCAAGCGGTCGCGCAGCAGGCTGGTCTGGTCTACGGGGGCACCTGAAATCACCCAGGTGTCAGCGGAGCTGCCGCCGCGCTGCATGGACACCATACCGGTTCGTTCACCGGAAATTCGTGTCAGTCCGCCTGGCAGCACTCGGTAACCCCCCTGTCCGTCAGAGCAGGCATAAACCCGCCACATCAGGCTGCGCCTTCCGAACTGACCTCCACGCCACACGGGCAGGGTGGACAGGGGCAAGGTTTCCTGCGCGGTGTATTGATCCGGGTTGCGGGCTATTTTTGCAGCCCACTGGTGCAATTCATTGGGTGACAGGTTTTCTCCCATCAAGCTGATCGGGCCTTCGTTGGTGCGCAGGGTGTTGCCACGCTTGATAACCAGTTCATTCATGCGTTTTGACACCGCAGCCCAGCAAGGCGGCTCGCCGCACCACCAGCTCGGCACGCTGGGCAGCTCCAGAGGCTTGCCGAGAAATGCCTTGGAGATGCCCGGCATGAAACCATGCAGGGAGGGGCTTTCCAGCCAGCCGCTGCCCGGCAGATTCACCACCAGCACATGCCCCGAACGTATGGCTTGCAGCAGACCGGCCACGCCGAGCTGGGAATCTGCCCTGAGCTCCAGCGGGTCCAGCCAAGTGTCGTCTACGCGGCGCAGCAGCACATGAACCCGTTCAGTGCCATGTACGGTTTTAATGTAGAGGCGCTGGTCACGCACTTGCAAGTCCTGGCTTTCCACCAAAGAAATGCCGAGGTAGCGTGCCAAATAAACGTGTTCAAAATAGGTTTCGTTGTAAGGGCCGGGGGTGA
>JAJTDO010000028.1 GCA_021300475.1 Burkholderiales bacterium
GCGATGCAATTTTGTTGAACCATGATCCCATCAAAGAAACTCCTCGCTCAGGCTGGAGGCAGGGTAATGGAAGCGCACCGGACCTTCCGGCAACCCACGAATGAACTGCTGCACATACGGGTCGGCGCTGGCTTCTATTTCAGCCGGGGTTCCCGCTGCGGCCAGGTGCCCGTTTGCAATGACGATGACATAGTCGGAAATTGCAAACGACTCGTGGATATCGTGGGTCACCACGACGCTGGTGGCTCCGAGTGCATTGTTGAGCTTGCGAATCAGGTTGGCCGTAATGCCCAGGGAAATGGGATCGAGACCCGCAAACGGCTCGTCGTAGAAAACCAGCTCAGGGTCCAGCGCAATTGCCCTGGCCAAGGCCACGCGACGGCTCATGCCACCTGAAATTTCAGAAGGAAACAAATTTCGCGCCCCGCGCAAACCCACCGCATGCAACTTCATCAACACCAGATCGCGGATGGCAGTTTCCGGTAGTTGTGAGTGCTCACGCAGCGGAAACGCCACATTGTCGAACACAGTCATGTCAGTGAACAAGGCGCCAAACTGAAACAGCACGCCAATGCGCTTGCGAAAAGCGTAGAGGTCTTGCGTATTCAGGTCGGGCACGCTTTGCCCGAGAACGATCATTTGCCCGGCGTCAGGCTTGTGCTGGCCAGACATGAGACGGATGAGCGTGGTTTTACCCGAACCGGAGCCTCCCATGACGGAGACAACCTTGCCCTTTGGAATTTGTATGGTCAAATTCTCGAGGATCTTCCGCTCGCCATAGCCGAAACTCATCCCGGAAATTTGTGCTGCGTAGTCCGCCATGCGATAAACGCTTTCACGGTGATCGATTAATAACCCACTATTGTACTATTTAACACACAAAATAAGCGCTGGAATTTTCTAACTAGGTTAACTGTTCAGTGGTTACCCAATCAGGGCATTTTTGCACCGCAACATCTGAGGCACTAGCATTCATGCTGTTTTCAACTAGTCGGTGCAAGTATTCTCTTGAAGTTCATTCCTTGTTCTCACATGAAACAAGCCCATGCGGCAGGCCTTCGGGCCGCGATGCAAACACTCAGCGCAGCAATGTTTTGTTCTTTGCTCTTTCTGGGAACTGCATGCAGCCCCCTGCCCCCAAGAACGCAAAACATAGCACTGCGAAAGCCACCCGAAAACCGCCAAGCCCTGATGTTGCCGGGCGCGAACGGGCTTGACTGGATTTCCCTGCCATCAGAGGCACCCGCCCTGCAAACCTTTCCCAAGGTGCGCGTCACAAGCATTCAGGTCAACCAGCTGCCTCTGGTACATCTGCTGGAAGCGCTTGCCCTTGAAAATGAACTCTCCTTTGATGTCGATGATTGCGGACTGATTCCGGTTTCCCTGCATCAAAGCAATATCGAGATCAATGACTTGCTGGCACGCATCGAAGATATCGCGAGGGTGCGGACCGAATTGATCGGCAACCGCCTGAGCCTGCGCTGCGATCTGCCATACGCCAGAAACTACTTCATCGACTACCCCGCCGTTGACCGGCAAACACTGGAATCCGTCAGCTTGAATGCGGGTGTGGGAGTAAATGCAGCCACCTCAGCCGGGCTGCCTGGCTCGGGCGGTGCACCGCAACAGCAACTCGGTGGCTCTTTGCAGGTACAGAACCGGCACAACAACCGCTTCTGGGAGCAACTGGTCATCACAGTGGAAAATATTCTGGCGGCCGAGGAAGACTTGACGGAACCCATCAAAATAACGGAAACCGAACTGTCCAGAAACGAGTCAGGCACTGTGCAAGCCCCACCAGACCGGCGGTATGGCAATGCGCAAACCCCGCCTAAAACCGCTGTCTACGCCACAAATCTGGACAACACGACAAGTAAAACCACCACCAATAGAACCGAATCCCGGCGCAAACAGGTCAGCGCGCATCCGGAAAGCGGTTTGCTCAATGTCAGGGCCAACCATCGGCAACACAAACTCATAGAGCGTTTCATAGCCCAAGCCAAGCATCGGTCACTCAAGCAAGTTGAGGTTGAAGCCACGCTGGTTGAAGTTCGTCTTTCCAGACAATTTCAACAAGGCATACAGTGGGCAAACGCAGGCCGAGAGTATGGAAAACTCGGTCTCAGGACCGGTAGTACATTGCTGGGTAACACCACCGGGCTTATTTTGAGCGGTCAAAGCCGGGACGGTCAGGACTTAAGCTTTGCCCTGCGTCTGTTGGAGCAATACGGCGAGGTCAAGGTGCTCTCAAACCCTCGCGTTGCGGTGTTGAATCAACAAACAGCCCTGATGAAAATGGTTGAAAACCGCGTTTACTTTACGGTTTCTGCCCAAGCGGTGCCAGCCAGCGCGAATTCGGCGGCCTTCGCAACATTCAACACCCAGGCGCATACGGTGCCGGTGGGTTTCGTCATGTCTCTGACACCCAGCATTGAAAACAGCGGTGCCATTACGCTGACGGTCAGACCCAGCCTGTCTCGCATCGTGGGCTTTGTGGGCGACCCCAACCCTGCCTTGGCGCAGGCCGGCGTTCAAAGCAAAGTGCCGGAAATTCAGACCCGTGAAATCGAATCCATGCTGCGTCTGAAAAACGGCGACATTGCCTTGTTGGGCGGCTTTATACAAAACGAGGGCAGCCGGCAGTTTGAAGGCATTCCAGGCACGCTTGAGAATCATCCATTGCAATTTCTGACTGGCAGCGAAGACGCTTCTTCGCAACAAACAGAACTCGTAGTGCTGCTTAAACCCAAGCTGTCCAACTTCGGCGGCCTGCTGCGATGAAACCCATGATGTGTTTGTTGATCTGCCTGCTCCTCGCCCTGCACAGCGTTCAGGCGCAAGCTGAGGGTATCGCCTCCTTAAATAAAAAAATGGCCTGTGAACCTGTATTTTTATCGGTTTGGAAAAATGAGGTGCCTGCTAGCCCTGCCATGGAAATCTGCGGCAAGCACCCATGGGTAAAACAGCTCAGCGCATGGTTAGACACACAAATGAGTCAGGAAGACGCCGAAATCCTGTTGATCAGCCCAACACGGCAATTCGAAACACCAAAAGCATTGCAACACGCAGAGAAAATGGTGGCCGCAGCCGTACTCGCCAGATCTGGAAAAACCATTGAGGCCCGCCATCTCTGGACAACCCTGACAGTGGAAAAACCAAAATGGGGAGAGCCATGGTTCAACCTGGGTTTGCTTAACCTGCGCGAAGGCGACGGGGATGAAGCCAAGCGCTGTTTTCAGCGTGGCAGCGAAATCTGCAAACAACATCTCTGCCGCGTAGAACCCAAGGTGTGGGATCTTTTGCTGTTGCAATTGGAAAACGCACTGTGATTACCTGGACCGATACAGAACTCCAACGGGTTCCTTTGTTTGTGGGCAAGGCACAAAGCGCAAAAGTGTCAGACGTGCATATTTCTGCCCAATCGGATGGTTGTACGATCAAGGTTCGTTTAAACGGCAAGTTGCATGTCTGCCAAACACTGGATTTCGAAACTGGCCGCAGCCTCACGCAGCGTATCAAGGCGCATGCAAATTTAAATGTCGCGGAAACACGAACACCACAGGACGGCCAACTCAGCGCAGCGCCACCGCTGCACCACGAAGTTCGAATTGCCACTCACCCCAGTATTTACGGCGAGAACATGGTGCTTCGCTTGTACGCCAAGCAAGATCTGAAATCTGTGTCGCAGTTGGGTATTGGCCCGACAACTACAGAGAGATTGCTTGAAGGTCTCACCGGGCAAGAGGGCATCGTGCTGGTGTGCGGACCCACAGGCGCAGGAAAAACCACAACCTTGCACGCTTTGTTGAATTACCTCGATCCCATTCAACAAAATACAATGACACTAGAAGACCCGGTTGAAATTTTGCTGCCAGGGGCCATACAAACAGACCTTGCAAAATTGCCGCGAATGAATTTCGCTCAAGGACTGCGCTCACTGCTCAGACAAGATCCCGATATTTTAATGGTTGGCGAAATTCGCGACCATGAAACGGCCCAACTTGCCATTGAGGCGGCAATGACCGGACATTTGGTGTTGGCCTCACTGCACGCCTCCGACGTACTGGGCGCAATGGCCAGACTGGAATTGCTGGGACTGCCCCTGGGACATTTGCTGCCACATGTTCGAAACGTCATCTGCCAGCGACTCATACTCAGAGAACTCCATACGCAAGTACCAAGCAGCGCGAACAAAAACAAACAGATTCCATTGATGCAGATATGGAACCCCCTGCGACACAGTGCGCAAGCCAGATACGGCTGGAGCAAGCTATCGGACTTGGCCAGGGAACTGAATCTGAACCCGCCTTGGCAGTTCAGTGACAGCGCCAATGAGGCCTGCGAACTTGGATTGCTGCAAAAACCAGACATTGCAGAATGGATATGGCGCAATTAAGCGGGTGGTGGAAAAAGTTCCATCGCACCCAACTGGAGCAACAGCAGCTGATCGAGTTTTTGCAAGCCCTGACCGATTTACTGGAAACCGGTCTGGACTTGAGTACTGCGCTTTTACTAGTGGCCGACATGCTGCCCGGCAAAGCACTGAAAGCCTCTTGTGAAAGACAAATACAATGGGTGATGAACGGGGGTGAATGGCACGAGGCACTGGCCTGCGATGCCATCGCATGGCCTGCATCAACGCTGGCTTGGGTTCGCATCGCCATGAACACCGGAGACATGGCACTTTGCCTGCGCACGCACATTGCAGAACTGAAAATATCGCGAGATTTCCGGCAATTGCTTTTAAGTAAGCTCACCTACCCACTGCTTGTTTTGGTTTCCAGTGTTGCACTGGCGTATTTCATGCACACCCAACTGGCCACAGACCCGACTGCAACAGAGAACTCAGCGTGGACATTGTCTCTTGCAGACGGTTTGCTGCTTACGGGCCTGCTGTTCGCCCTGTTTTTGACGCTCTGCGCGCTTTACTCAAAATTCAAACACCTGAGCCCGCTGAGAACCAGAATCTGGTGGCGTTGCTGTTGCGCGCTAGGCGTCATGCTGCAATGCGGCCAGTCTCTGCAGCAGGCTCTCGATGTTCTCCTCTGGGATTTAAAACACCTTTGGATCAAGGCACCGGAAATCGGTGAGAGCCTGTACCAGTTCAACCAACTGATTGTGGAAGGTGAGCCATTGAAAACAGCCTTGGTCTTGTCGGGATGGCCGCCGCTGATTGTACGGGCAGCCACGATTGCGCAAGCCTCAGGAGACTTGGTGACACTGTTCAAGCAAAGCGCCCGAATTCTGGACATCAAGGCAAAAGCGATGCAGCAAAAACTGATTTCATGGATTCCCATTCTGGCCATGGTCTGCGCAGCGGCAACGCTTTGCGGTTTGTACGTCAGTCAGATCAAACCCATGTATGACAATCTCGTCGCTCAGGAAATGAAATGAGTTCGGTCTCTCAGAAGCCGCTGGGCCAAGCGGAAGTCTGGCTTGTGAATGCAGATACGGAATCGCTTGACCAATTAAAAATTCAACGCTTCAAGACCATTGCAGACAAGGCAATCATGCCGATGTCAGAACCTTGGTATTGTAAAAATGATGCAGGGTCACTTAGCCGGCTTAACGACAAATGGAAACATGCAAAACAGCCCTGCATTTTTTTGCTCGTTGGCGACCAAAACACTTTCAGTGCGATCAGGGAAAGCAAATCGCTTACACAAAATATGTGGCTGGGACTGAACAATCAAAACCCACCAAACAAGCGTGCAACCCTGCCGCCCATCAATGCGCTGGCGCATGACATCAGTTGGTTGAAACGCCTGAACCAAAACGGCATTAAAGCAACAGCAGGCATCGGAAACATCGCGGATTCAACACAACAGAATTTAACCATGCCCACAGCAGCGGTATTGGTTAGCCAACAAGAGGCGCAGATGCTGATAACAGGGCACCAATTTGGCGACCTGCTGCCAAGGCCAAGCCATTTGCTGATTGTGGCGGCATGCATCGCGTTGCAATTTTTTTCAGGGGCAGTGGCAAACACAGATCCGAACCAGCAACAAATGGAGGCTTTGGGGAAACAAATTGAGGATGCCTGCCCGTCGACAATGCACCCATTGAGTTCAAACGATCAACCATGAAACACCTTAACCTCAACCAGCAGTTAAAGTTTGTCAGATACGGTTTGCCAGCCATTCAAGTCTTTGCATTGATCGCGTTCATGGCTTTCGGGCAGCTTTTGTTGGACGAATTCAATCCTGATAGCGGTAAAGAAACAAATGCCAACAACCCAGCCTTGTTCAATTTGAACAGACGGCTTTTTTCCTGCCTGCAGCAATTAAAACAGGCTGGCACAGAACAGCAAAACCACAACACCTCCAACAACAGCAGCAACGAAAATGACGGCTACGGTTCAGCGGAAAGCGGAAACCAACGTTTTTATGATTCAAAAGGAGTGCGATGGACTTTTAACAGTGACGAAAAAAAATGGCACAAACACCCATGATGACCTTTAACTTCAAGACACCTTCAAGGCAGGTTTCATGCGGTTTTTTTCTTCCTGCGGTTGCGCTGCTGCTGGCTTTGCTGACATTGATGCTGGCAAACATTCGCATGGCTGCGTCACAAACCCCGATCTGGAATTCTGCAAACTCGCAGGGTCTGCAGCAAGTTGGTTTGTTGCATGAGGCCTTGGTGACAAACGCTTTGCTAAAGGGCTATTCCAATGGCAACGAAGTGGGCGCTTTAACCTGCCACGACACCACCGGAGACGGAGTTGCGGAATGGTGTCCGACCGCCACGCCGGAGATCAGAAACGGGCAAATGGCCACTAAAACCCAGGTCCGAAGTTCCGGCATGACGCAAGCACCGTCTATTGGAGCGGGAATTCCGGGCAAAGCTGATTTGTGGTTGAGCACAGGATTCACATCGGGTAACGATCATTCCGACGATACTTTGCGCGAAACAGGATTCAAAGTGCTTAGTCCGTTAAATTCGAACCCATCAGAACCTTTGTTGCTTGCGTGGGCCAGTACAAAAAACAGCTTTACCCGCAACGGAGATACAGTCGAAGACCTCAATGGGGACCTCTCCATTTCCCGCAGCAGTCGCCAGCATGTCAGCGATGTTCAATTCAGAATCAAGTCTGCTTTTCTTGATCATCTTCGCCTTTGCGCAAGCCTGAATTCAAAAACACTCAATGCCGTTTGGGCTTTTTCCGAAACCCTGCATTTAAAGCATGTTGCCTTGTCCAGTGGCAGCAGGTTTTCAGCGGTCAGTAGCGGTTGTCGCTGCGAGTGCAACAAGACAGAATGTAAATGCACCTGTGCCTCCGATTCTGAATGGGGTTCTGCAGGTAATTGTGTGAGCAAGGCAAAGTCAGGGCTCTGTAAAACCGTCTCAGGGGAAAGTCGCTGCAGTGCAAAAACCGGTGAGTTTTGTTATTTCAGCGATGCTGCCTGGCTTAGCAGCCATTGGGCTGTCAGCCAATACAACCCGCGAGCCACTGCCGGAAAAAATTGCCGACCTCAAAAAGCAGATCAATGCCCTTTGATTCCCTCAAGCTCAAAATCAAGTTCGACGTGTCAATGCGAATTCGACTGGCCCAAGGTGGTGACCGCCGCACGCATTGAAAAACTGAGCTTGAACTTCAACGAAGGAAAAGCCTCTGCCGGATTTTTGGCTTCGCCATGAAACGACAGCGCACACATAAACAATCAGCCATGTCCGGCTTCAGTCTGATCGAGTTGGCCTTGTCGCTGGGCATTCTCGGCTTGATGGGATTGTCGGCGCCACCCTTGTTTAAAATCTGGCAGGCGGAGAAACTCAGGCTGCGTGAGTTGAATCTGATGGACGCGGCGATGAACCAAATTGAAGCCTATGCCATTACACACAGGCGCCTGCCCTGCCCCGCTGCAGATCTCAATGGCGTGGAAAGCACACAAAGCATCAGTGGCATCTGCCTGCAAGCCACCGGGAAATTGCCGTGGCGAACCTTGGGGCTACCCACGCCCAACCCCGTACCCGTTTTTGCAGTCGCGACACTTAACACGCTGGGTCTGCCTTACTCCCAACTGCTGACAACCGGCGGCGCCATACGAACCGTTGCCTTGGACTCGTTGAGCAGCGCAGTCTTTGCCGGGCCAGACCTGAACGCCGACAACAGCAGCGCACTGCCCGCACTGCTGGTCTGCGATGAAGCCCCGCTGAACAACGCCTGCCCTCAAAACCGCTACCTGAGCTTAAGCGCAGTCGCGCTGGTGGCGCTGCCCACACCGGAAGACGCGGCAAGTCAGGTTGAAAATCAAAACACCGACCGCTTCTTTTTAAGCCCAGCAAACCCTGCACTAACGCACCGGGTTCGTTGGCTGACATATGAAAAACTGGCCTGGCTCTACTTGAGAAGCGGTGTGCTGGGTGGCCTCTGATTTTTATCATTCCGCAAAAAGGAAATTTATTTCATGAAGACAGCACAATTGGTAAACAAACCGAGAAACATGGGTTTTAAAAAGCAGCAGCGTGGCTTTTCCCTGATTGAATTGGGACTGGCGCTTGCCGTGATCGCCCTGATCGCCGGTGGCGTGGCCAAAGGCAGGGAACTCTTCAAATCTGCAAAAGTGCAAAACCTTGCCAGTCAGTTGCAAAACATGGAAACCGCCATCTCTGCATTCGAGTCACGTTTTGGGGCCTTGCCTGGCGACTTGAGCACCGCCGTTGCAAACCTTGGCGCGAGCAACGGGGACGGCAATGGCAAAATTTCAACCGCTGCGGAGGCGGTGGGTGCGTTCCAGCAACTGAGTCTGGCCAACCTCTTGAACGGTAATTACAACGGCGCAACCTACACCAGCGGTATTTGTCCCACCGCAACCTGCCCCAGCAACCCCATGGGCGGGCGGTTGGAATTCCTGACTTCAGGAAGCGCTCTGGGTGGCAACAGCTTTAATGCGCTGCTTTCAACGGGCGGGCAGTTGTCGGCTAAACAGTTGGCAGAAATTGACCGGAAAATTGACGATGGCAGTGCCGGCACGGGCCGGTTTCAGGCCTTGAGCAGCATTGATGATGCCTGCTTGAACGGTACGCAGTGGAATGAAGTGGGTACAAGCAGCGCTTGTGTTGGCGTGTTGTTGATCAACTGAAGGCGAAGCAATTTTATCAAGACCAAGCGGAATAACTCACAATGCGTTGTTCCGCTCGCGCCAGTGGTTCAGGCTGCCCCTTTAATACCAAGATATCTCCCAACTCCAAGCGAAGCTCATCACTGGGGTCGTCCCCGCGTATACCCCTGCGTCGAATGGCTGCAACACTAACCTCCAACTCAGACAATTTGAGTTCGCCCAACCTGGCGCCAATCGACTGCATGCCATCGGTGAGTTCAATTGAATGCAAACGAACCCATTGGGATTCCGGTGTATCGGCTTCATCATCGAAACCGCGGAAAACACCCCGAAACAGCTTGTAACGTGACTCGCGCACCGACCTGATCTGGCGGATCACCCGCGACATGGGCACACCCATGAGAATCAAGGCTTGCGAGCCCAGCATCAGACTGCCTTCGTAAATTTCCGACACCACCTCGGTGGCACCCGCGGCCAACAGGGGTTCCAAGTCGCGCTCATCGTGGGTGCGAACCACCACAGGCATTGACATTGAAATTTGACGGATGGTGCTCAGCACCCGCACAGCGGCTTTGAAGTCAGCAAAGGAAACCACAACACAAGAGGCTCTGGACAGACCGGCCGCCAGCAGAATTTCTTTTTTTCCAGCGTCACCGAAAACCACAGACTCACCGGCCGAAGTGGCTTCGCGCACCCGTTCAGGGTCTAGATCAAGCGCCACATAGCGAATGCTTTCTCGCTCAAGAATACGACCCAAGTGCTGACCGCTGCGACCAAAACC
Source organism: Burkholderiales bacterium (assembly GCA_021300475.1). Taxonomy (GTDB): domain Bacteria; phylum Pseudomonadota; class Gammaproteobacteria; order Burkholderiales; family Burkholderiaceae_B; genus SXZD01. The sequence goes on from JAJTDO010000028.1 coordinate 9,841, forward strand.
ACACACCAACACGTGCTTTTCTGTGGTCAGCGTTTGCTGCGCCACCTGATGCAAGGCAAAGGACTGCACCAGCCACTCATCCTTGGACAAACGCAGCACCAGTTTGTCCGCATTTTGTATCAGCGCAGGTGCAGCCAACATGGACAACAACATCGCAGCGCTGATGGTTTGCACCCACTCAAACGGCATTAATTTCAGCGGGGCGGCGTCTGACAACATCACAAAGGCGAATTCTCCGGCCTGCGCCAAATACAAACCCGTGCGAATGGCGGTTCCCCGGGGAGAACCAGAAAGAATTGCCAGTGTCGTAATCAATAAAAATTTTGCCAGCACCGGGATTAGAGAAAGCAAAAGTACCCAATACCAGTTCTTGATCATAATGCTCGGGTTGAGCAACATGCCAGTGGTGATAAAAAACAGCCCCAGCAAAACATCACGGAACGCCTTGATGTCTTCTTCAACCTGATGGCGGTATTCGGTTTCAGCTATCAGCACACCGGCAAGGAATGCACCCAAGGCCAAAGAAAGGCCGGCTTTTTCCGTGAACCAAGCCAAACCCAAAGTCAGCAGCAACACATTGAGCACAAAGAGCTCCTGAGACTTTCCCCGGGCAACGAAGTTCATCCATTTCACCATTGGGCGCTGCCCGAAGACCAACATCAGCACCAACACCAAAATGGCTTTGACCAATGCCATGGCCAATTCTATGGTGATGTCTGAGGAGGAGTCAGCCAAGGCTGGAATGATGATGATGAGCGGCACAACCGCCAAATCCTGAAACAACAAAATGCCCAACACTAGGCGCCCGTGGGGCGACTCAAGTTCGAGCCGCTCTGCCATCATTTTTACAACGATGGCGGTCGATGACATGGCAAGAGCTCCCGCCAAAACAAACAGCGCCTTGTAGGGAATGGGGAAGAAAAAATTGACCAACCAACCCAACAGCATGGTTCCGATGATGGTGAACGAAACTTGCGCCAAACCAAGCCCAAACACCACTTTGCGCATGGATTGAAGGTTGGACAAGCTGAATTCCAAACCAATTGAGAACATCAGGAAAACAATGCCGAACTCGGCAAGGTGGCGAGTACCGGGAAGGTCTGGCACGACGCCGAATGAATAGGGGCCCACCAGAACACCGGCGGCCAAGTACCCAAGCATCGGCGGCAAGCGCAGACGCTTGAAGAGGCTGACAGCCAACACAGCAACCAGCAAAAGAATCAGTGTTAATTCAAGGGTACCGGGCACGGTATATGCTTATAAAAAGGGTTCGATTGTAGCGATTGCTTTGTTATACTCGTTCATTATGACATTTGCAGCGGCATTTAACCGCCCCAATACCAGATGACAAACGCCAACCCCCTTCAACACTTAAGCATCGCCAGAGAAGTTTTATCCATCGAGGCAGCTGCGCTGCAAAACACCGCAGACAAACTGGGGGCAGACTTCGAAGCGGCCGTGGAAGCAATTCTGGGCTGCAAGGGGCGCGTCATTCTCATGGGTTTGGGGAAATCAGGCCTGATCGCACGAAAAATCGCAGCCACGCTGGCCAGCACCGGAACGCCCGGGTTTTTTGTCCATGCGGCGGAAGCCGCTCATGGCGATCTGGGCATGATCACCGAGGCCGATGTGGTTATCGCGCTGTCGAATTCCGGTGAAACTGGCGAGGTTCTGGCAATACTTCCGGCGATGCGTCGCAAGGGCGCGAAGCTGATTGCCCTCACCGGCAACCTTGAATCAAGTCTGGCACTGGCCTCTGACATTGTGCTTGACGGCTCCATCAGCAAAGAGGCCTGCCCCATGAATCTCGCACCCACCGCCAGCACAACGGTTGCATTGGCCTTGGGCGATGCCTTGGCCGTGGCCGCCCTGGAAGCCCGAGGCTTTTCCAAGGAAGATTTCGCCCTTTCTCACCCTGGGGGGTCACTGGGTCGGCGCCTGCTGACCCATGTCAGCGATGTCATGCGAACGGGCGAGGAAATTCCGAAGGTCAGCGCTGAAGTTTCGGTGAGCCAGGCCGTGCTGGAAATCACACGCAAACGGCTGGGCATGACCACCGTTGTTAATGCAGACAACCAATTGTTGGGCATCTTCACCGATGGCGACTTGCGCCGCATGATTGAAACCGGCGCAGACTGGCGAGGGCTCAAGGTCACTGACGTCATGACAAAATCCCCAAAAACCATCGCGGCCCACAAACTGGCCGCAGAAGCCGTCCGGATCATGGAATCCACGCACATCAGCCAGTTGGCTGTGGTTGATGAAAAAGGTGTGGTTGTTGGCGCACTGAACATGCACGACCTCTTTGACGCAAAGGTTGTATAAATATGCTGACCATTGAACAACGCGCGGGAAAAATAGAACTCATCGGCTTTGATGTGGACGGAACACTGACAGACGGCGGTTTGTACTTCGGCCCCGATGGCGAAGTGATGAAACGCTTCTCCGTGTTCGACGGCCATGGTTTGAAACGCCTGATGCAGGCAGGCATCAGTGTCGCCTGGATCACGGCCAGACAAAGCCGCATTGTAGAAACCCGCGCCAAGGACTTGGGCATCAAGTTCATTGTTCAGGCTTGCAAAAACAAGCGCGCCAGTCTGGACCAACTGAGAACCGAATTGGGGCTTGAATGGGATCAATGCGGGTTTTTTGGTGACGACTGGCCTGATTTTCCCGTCATGCGTGAAGTCGGGTTTGCCGCCACCACCGGAACAGCCCCCTTGCAGATGCGTGCACAGGCCCACTGGATCGCCACCCGTCTCGCAGGGCACGGCGCCGCACGGGAATTGTGCGATTTCATCGCGGACCACCACCCACGGGGGCTGCCCGCATGGCAGGCATGAACGCCGGCGTCGCTACTGCCCTTGGATTTGTTTCCAGGCTTGCGCCCATTTTACTGGCGGGTTTGCTGGCGGGCGTGAGCTATTGGACCCAAAGGAGAAACCACAGTAATGGTTAGCCAGCGCTTGGAACACATTCCCGAAGAAGACATGTTGCAAATGCAACGGATCGACATCAAGAAAATGTCCAAAACCGCCCCCACCATTGAGGTGTCTGCCGAAAAAGGCAGGCTCAACAACCAGGACGGAAGGATTTTTTTGGAAGGTCAGGCAAAATTGACCCGGGGAAAAGGTCTTCCGGAACAAACACAACTTCAAAGTCCGCGTATGTTGATCGACTCGGACAATCAGAAAATTTTCGCCTCTGACCAGGCCAAACTCGTTCGTGGCGAGAGCATTCTCGAAGCCAAAGAGATTACGATAGACCAACTTAACAGCGAAATTCTTGCCAGTACGCGCATTTCCGTGCTGTTACCCGGAAAAAAATAGAAAGCATCACCATTCATGAATTTGAAACCATTAATTTTGCGGACGCTGTGGGCATGCCTGATGCTGTCGTTCGTCCAAAACGCGTTGGCACTCAAGGAAGACCAAAACGCCCCGACCGCCATTGAGTCCGACTCAATGAGTTACGACGAACTGAAACAGATCAATGTTTTTACCGGAAACGTCAAACTCGTCAGGGGTACATTGGTGCTCAAGGGTGAAAAACTCACGTTGAAACAGACACCTGAAGGCTTTCAGATCGGACTGGCCGAGGGCAAGCCCGCCAGTTTCAGACAACGCAGGGACGGCATCGGTGAGTTGTATGTGGAAGGCTTTGGCAACCGCATCGACTATGACGGAAAAACGGAAACCATCGTACTCACCCACAATGCCGAGATCCGAAAACTGGAAGGCAAAAAGATCACGGACGAAGTCAAGGGCGAAGTCATTACCTACTTGCAACGCACTGAGTTCTTTACCGTTGTAGGCGATCCGAATGCACAAAAAACTGGCACATCAGGGCGCGTGAAAGTGATTATTCAACCCAAAGAGGACAAAGGCGCCAAATGACGCAAAAAAGTCCACTGGTATCACTGACGGGTGTCGCCCGCTTGCAGGCAGATGGCCTGAACAAGGCGTACGGCTCGAAAAAAGTCATAGAAACCGTGTCGTTGCATGTAGACACGGGGGAAGTCGTCGGTTTGCTGGGCCCGAACGGCGCAGGAAAGACCACCTGTTTCTACATGATTGTCGGCTTGGTTGCTGCAGACAAAGGCACCATTTCCATGGCGGGCCACGATGTCACCCACCAGCCCATTCATAAACGGGCAAAACTTGGGCTTTCCTACTTGCCTCAAGAAGCGTCGATTTTCAGAAAACTTTCGGTTCAGGACAATATCCGCGCAGTACTTGAAATTACACCGCCTGAAGACGGACAAAGCATTTCGTCCAAACTGGAAGAGCTACTGAACGACCTGCAAATTTCGCACCTCAGAACCTCTTCAGCGGCTGCGCTGTCGGGCGGAGAACGCAGACGTCTTGAAATTGCGCGGTCTCTGGCAACAAACCCGCGCTTCGTTCTATTGGACGAACCGTTTGCGGGCGTCGACCCCATCGCTGTTCTGGAAATTCAGCGCATCATCAGATTTTTAAAAGAGCGTGGTATCGGTGTGTTGATCACCGACCACAACGTGCGTGAAACACTGGGAATTTGCGATCGGGCCTACATTATTAACGCTGGTGAGGTATTGGCCGCCGGGCATCCAGACACACTCGTCCAAAATGAATCGGTTCGCCGGGTTTATTTAGGCGAAAACTTCCGTATGTAACGCCCGATGAACATGCGCCAGTCACTTCAAATCCGGCTATCACAGCAACTTACGCTGACGCCACAGTTGCAGCAGTCCATTCGTTTGCTCCAGTTGTCCACCCTTGAATTACAACAGGAAATTGAACAGGCGCTGGTTGAAAACCCGATGCTTGAACAAGTTGAGGATTCAGCCACTTCCGGCGTCAGGCTGGTGGGCGACTCTTTGGTGAAAGACGCCCCGCCCTCAGAAAACTATGAATCAGCGCAACAACCTGCCTCAGCCACCCCCGAAACCAAGGAAACGGAGCGCAGCAATGAACTGGATTCAGACCTCTCTTATGGAACGGAAAGCTGGGGCAATGAGTGGTCAGACGACAACCGTGGGTCAGACGACGATGAAAAATCGCAACCCCAAGTGGCTGGCAAAAGCATCAGCCTGACGGAACATCTGACAGAGCAACTCCGCCTGACGGCCAGTTCCACGCGTGATATCGCGTTGGTTTCAATTTTAATAGACCTCTTAAACGACGATGGCTACCTGAATGACGATCTTGACGGCATTTACCAGACCTTGCCAGAAGATCTAGAAATTGCACCGGAAGAGCTGACCACCGCATTAAAATTGCTGCAAAGCTTTGACCCGGCAGGTATTGCTGCGAGAAACGCCTCGGAATGCCTGAAATTGCAATTGCTCGCCAGGCACGATGAATTGAAGGAAGAGCCGGAATATCCTTATGCCATGGCCATTGTTGAGCGGCATCTGGAACTGTTGGCGCAAAAAGAGTTCGTTAAACTTAAAAAAGTACTGGGCATCAACGATGAAATGCTCAGACAAGCCCAAATACTGATCAAATCACTGGATCCGTTTCCCGGCGCCCGGTTTTCGCAAGCCTCTGAAAACTATGTGATTCCAGACATTATCGTGCGCAAGGTCAAAGCACGGTGGGTAGTGACATTGAATAACGATGTCATGCCGAAACTGAAAGTGAATGAAATTTATGCGCAGATTTTAAAAGGTCAGCGTGGACAGGGTGGCACACAGCTGTCAGCGCAACTGCAGGAAGCCCGCTGGCTGATCAAAAACATACAGCAACGGTTCGACACTATTTTAAGGGTTTCGCAAGCCATTGTTGAAACACAGCAGGCGTTTTTCAACCACGGTGAAATCGCCATGCAACCTTTGGTTTTGCGGGAAATTGCGGAACGCCTGGGACTGCACGAGTCAACAGTTTCAAGGGTCACCAATCAAAAATATATGTTGACTCCTTTTGGCACTTTTGAGCTAAAGTATTTCTTCGGAAGCCATGTTTCAACAGATACAGGAGGTTCCGCCTCCAGCACGGCAATCCGAGCGTTGTTAAAACAATTCATCACTGCAGAGGATCCAAAGCACCCACTATCAGACAGCCAATTAGCAGATCTTTTTAGCCAGCAGGGCATCGTCGTTGCAAGACGCACGGTGGCCAAGTACCGGGAATCGCTACGCATACCCCCGGTGAATTTGCGCAAGACGTTGTAACAAAGTCGTTAAATGTCGCGCTTTTTGAGTTAGGAGAGTCTTATATGAATTTAAATGTCAGCGGCCATCACCTCGTTGTCACCCCCTCCATTCACGCTTATGTGACTGAAAAAATGGAGAAAATTCGAAGGCACTTTGACCACGTCCTGGACGCCACGGTCATGCTCTCTGTGGAAAAACTGATTCAAAAAGCAGAAGTCACCTTGCACCTGCGGGGCAAGGAAATTCATGCTGAAGCCTCAGACGAGAATCTTTACGCCGCTATTGATCTTTTAATCGACAAACTCGACAGACAGGTGCTGCGACACAAAGACAAAACGAAAAATCATGCCCACGCTGCCATGAAACATCAGGTCGTGGCGGAGTAAGAGATTTTCGTTGGTTTAAAAACAAGGCGGGTTCCCCCGCCTTTTTTTGTTTTTGTTCATGCGTATAATCCGAGGCTGTTGATGCTAAAGGGTTTCCTCTAAAGCGATGAATCAAATCGCAGGCATATTGCCTCTATCACACATACAGCTTGATGTTGTTGCAACCAGCAAAAAGAGAGTCTTTGAACAGGCTGGCCTGCTGTTTGAGAACATGCTTGGCATTGCCAGAGACAAGGTTTTCGACAGTCTTCTGGCCCGCGAGCGCCTCGGCTCAACAGGTCTGGGCCAACAGGTTGCAGTTCCTCATGGTCGAATCAAGGGCTTGAAAAAAGCCAGCGCCGCCCTCATCCGGGTGATGGAACCCCTTCCTTTTGAGGCACCTGATGGGCAACCTGTAAAACTCATGATATTTTTACTGGTACCAGAGGCAGCGAATCAAACCCACCTGGATTTACTGTCCGAACTGGCACAAATGCTGTCTGACAAAGTGTTCAGAGATGCGCTGTGTCAATCGCCCAACGCCGAAGAAATACATCGGCTCATCAGTCAATGGACTGCATTCCAGAGTTAGGCCCAAGATGAAAAGACTCAGCGACCTTATTAACGCCAACAAAGAAAAACTTCAATTTCAATGGGTTGCAGGCTTTGAAGGCGGAAATCGCATCATAGACCTTGAGTGCTTTTCATCGTCGGAAATTGTCGGGCACCTCAACATCATCCACCCCAGCCGCATTCAGGTGTTCGGTCAGCAAGAGGTTGAATATTTCACTCGCATTGACCCTGCAAGACGGGCCAACCAGACCAACAAGCTCATGAGCGGCAATCCGCCGGCCATTATTGTTGCCGAAGGATTTTCCCCGCATCCCGATTTGCTGAAATCTTGCAACCAACACCACGTACCACTTCTGACAACCCCTGTTTCTGCCGCACAAATCATTGATTTTTTGCGAGTGTTTGTGAACAAGTGGCTCGCACCCACCTGTGTCATGCATGGGGTATACATGGACGTACTTGGCATGGGCGTTCTCATCAGCGGTGAGTCGGGCCTGGGGAAAAGCGAGCTTGGGCTGGAACTGATTTCACGCGGACATGGTCTGGTGGCCGACGATGCGGTTGAATTTGCCAGAGAAGCGCCGAATTACATTGAAGGCCGTTGCCCAGAAATTTTACGCAACCTGCTTGAGGTTCGGGGCTTGGGCTTGCTTGACATAAAGTCCATTTTTGGAGAGACCGCCGTTCGCCGCAAGATGCGCCTCAAACTGATTGTTCATCTGGCACGCAAAGCCTCTCTGGAATTAACGCAGGAACGGCTGCCCCTGCATCCCGAATACCAAAATGTACTGGGCCTGCCCATTCGCAAGGTAACGCTGCCTGTGGCGGCGGGTCGAAATCTGGCGGTGTTGCTTGAAGCCGCTGTCAGAAACACCATACTGCAAATGCGAGGCATCGACACCATGGCAGACTTCATAAGAAAACAGGAAGCTCAAATGGAAATCGAAAGCGATGCTGCCGTGTACAAAGCGGCGCTCACAGCAACTGTGCCTCCACCCTTTTCCACACCATCATGAAGGTCGTCCTGCTCAGTGGCTTGTCTGGCTCCGGCAAGTCAGTTGCCCTCAATGCCCTGGAAGATCAAGGTTTTTTTTGCATAGACAACCTGCCGCCAGACTTTTTGCCTGACCTGGTTGCCCGTCTGGACCACCAAGGCCAGCGTGCCGTGGCCGTGGCCATTGATGCACGCATGGGCGGCTTGTTGAAATCCCTGCCTAGTTTCATTGAAACACTGAAGAACCTTGGGCACGACGTGCGCTTGCTGTTTCTCGACGCAGACGATGACGTCATTGCCATGCGCTACTCTGAAACCCGCAGGAAGCACCCGGCGCAAGCACAACTCGGCGGCAACGCAACCGTCGAGGAGTGCGTTCGCCATGAGCGGGAAACCCTGATGTTGGTGGGTGGTCTGGGTGACAAAATCGACACTTCGGGCTTGCAGGCCAACACGCTGCGCCACTGGGTCTGCGAAACCGTAAGCGCCGAGGCCTCAAAAATCACGGTGACGTTTGAAAGTTTCGGCTTCAAGCGCAGAACGCCCACCGATGCAGATCTGGTTTTTGATGCACGCTGCCTGCCCAACCCGTACTACGATAAAAACCTGCGCCCTTACAACGGACGGGATGAACTGATACGCGACTATTTTGAAACACAGCCCATCGTGGCGGATTTCATTGCAGACATCGACACATTCATCCGCCGTTGGTTGCCAAAATACCAGTTTGAACAGCGCAGTTACCTGACTGTGGCCATTGGCTGCACCGGCGGCCAACACCGTTCAGTATTCGTTGCTGAAAATCTGGCAAAAAGCTTCAGGGACAATCCGCCGGAAAAAATTCAGACGGTTTTAATACGGCACCGCGTACTAAGCCCCACTTAATGCCAGCAGGCGGGGCAAGCACGCCGGTACGGGGGCATCGTCCGCCAACGGCAGAGCGAACCACCGCCCGCCTTCCGCGGAATCTGGAAGCTCTGCTGCAACGCTTTGAAGCACTGGATACAAACAGTAGCGGCGGTGTGTCAGCTCATGAACCAGACACTGCCCCTCCAAGGGCTCAGCCAGCTTTTCCATCGGTGCCATCCACAAGCCCGACCACACCCCCCGCCCGGTGCGCGGAGCAAGCCAAACCCCTTCGGATGACGTGTGCAACACCACCCGGTAATGTTCATGCTTGCGAACCATGGGCGGCTTGGGCGTTGGCAACTCGCTCACCGTTCCTTGCTTCAGTGCCTCGCACTGACCGGACAGAGGGCAATGCATGCACAGGGGTTTTGAGCGGGTACACAAAGTGGCCCCCAAATCCATCAACCCCTGGTTATACGCACGGACCGTTGTTTTGTCGGGCAGATGCGCCTGTGCAAGCGACCAAAACTGCTTCTCAATGACAGGCAAACCCGGAAACCCGTGAATTCCAAAATAGCGAGCAAAAACCCGCCTGACGTTGCCATCCATAATGGGCTGTGCAATGTCGCTGGCCAGACTCAAGACCGCGCCGGCCGTTGATCGACCAATGCCGGGCAAGGCCATCAGACCTTCTACTGTGTCCGGAAAGCAGCCATTGTGGTCATTTACAACCCGTCTGGCGCATGCCAGCAGATTTCGAGCTCTGGCGTAGTACCCCAGACCGGCCCACAAAGACATCACTTCCTCATCCTTGGCGGCTGCGAGCGCTTGCACCGTGGGAAACCGCGTTAAAAACCGCTCGTAGTAACCCAGCACAGTGCTCACTTGGGTTTGCTGCAGCATAATTTCTGACAACCACACCTTGTAGGGGTCGGAACTGTTTTGCCAAGGCAAATTGTTTCTGCCTTGCACTGTTTGCCATGCGACCAACGCTGCTGACAGTTCACTCATTTTTTCTGACACTCCGGACAATAAAAGCTTGAGCGCTGGTTCTGGACAATGCGTCTGACGGATGTTTTGCAAACACGGCAATCCAGACCCTGACGGTCGTAGACAAAAGTCTGGTTCTGGAAATGCCCCAACTCGCCATCGATGCCGGAAAAGTCGCGCAGGCTGGAGCCGCCCGCCTCAACCGCCTCACGCAACACTGCCTTAATGACTTCGGCAAGCTTGGCACAGTCGGCCCGGCTCAAACGGCTGGCGCTGCGTCCCGGTCTGATTCCGGCGCGAAACAGGCTTTCAGAGGCATAAATATTACCCACACCGACAACTGCATGCCCCTGCAGAAGAAAAGCTTTAACCGACACCTTGCGGCCCCGACTGCATTTAAAAAGGTGTTCCGCCGTGAATGCCTCGGAAAAAGGCTCCACGCCCAAATGACTCAAACGGGGGTGGCGGGCATGTTCTGTTCCAGCGACGAGAAAATCGACGCTGCCAAAGCGGCGGGGGTCGTGCAGCCGCATAGCCAAATCGCCAAAGGACCATTGAATGTGTTCGTGTTTTTGCCATGCACTGGTGGCAGGCACAATGCGCAAGGCGCCGGACATTCCTAAATGAATCATGACTGTGCCGGCACTGAAATTCAGCAACAAATATTTTGAGCGTCGTTGTGCGCTTTCAAGCCTCAACCCTTCAACTTGCTTGACCGCTTCAGGAATAGGCCAACGCAACATCGGCTGACGGATTTCAATGTTTGTGAGGCATTTTTCAACAAAACGCGATTCAACGCCCAAGCGTGTGATCTCAACTTCTGGCAACTCTGGCATAGTATGACTTTCGGTCTTCCCTGCCTTGGCATTGATAGCAACGGCACTCTGGAATTAAACTGATTTAAATTTCATTTTAACGTTTGGAAATGTGCAGTGAACAAGTCACCTCTTCAAAATTCTACTCGCGCCGTTTCTAAACAGGGTTTGCGATGTGCCAGTGCGTTGATGCTCGCGCTGCTGACAGCCTGCTCAGCACAAAAGCCACTCACCGCCACTTCAGCAGAAAAAACTCCGGCTCGCGCGGTTCAAGCCGCAAAAACTGCCGGTGACAGCGAAGCATTTCCGGCTGTTGAATTTGACTCAGGTGTCATCTACCAAATTCTGGCCTCGGAAATAGCCTCACAACGCGGCCAACCAGCCACCGCCTACGCCACCTACATGTCCTTGGCAACGAAGCTGAAAGACCCCAGGCTGGCCAGACGCGGACTGGAAATCGCCCTACGCGAACAAAACATTGAAAGCGCACTGGAAAGTGCACAACTTTGGAATGCTCTGTCGCCAAACAATGCGCAGGCCGCACAAAGCCTCACTGTTTTACTGGTTTCCACCGGAAAACTGGAAGAAGCCCTGCCGCGTATACAAAGCAAATTAAATGCGGACAAAGCCGCCTATGCTGCTGCTGTTGCCACTGGCCTCCCCCCGGAGGATACGCCCTTTGAACAGGTGCAGCGCCAGTTGCTCAGAGCGCCCAACAAACTCAAAGCCTATGAACTGATGCAGACCCTGTTTGCTTCAGATCTCAACAACCCGCTGGCCATCCGCGTGCTCGCAGCTCAGGCGCACTTTGCAAACCTAAACGACAAAGCCGTTGAATACGCAAAACTGCTGCTCAATGCGGAATATACAGCCGCCAATGCCATGACGCTTGCGCAGTACGCACAGAGTACAGAAGGTGGTGCCAAGTTTGCCATTGGCGTGCTGGAAAAATTCCTGAAAAAACAACCGAACAACACAGAAGTCATCAGCGCGCTGGCACGCTTCTACACGGTGGAACAGGAATGGACAAAGGCCAGAAACCTGTTTGAACCCATGCTGGCCGAAAATCCTGACAATGCTGAAATTCTCTACGTTGTGGCCGGACTGGCCATTCAACAAAACGACAGAGTGGCGGCCAACCGTTACTTCAAGCGTTTTCTGGAAGTCAGCCCTGAAGACGGGGAGCGTGAACTCAGTGCCATGTACCTGTCCCTGAGCCAATTGGCAGAAGAAGACAAAGACTATGAAGATGCCCTGAAATGGTTGGGAAAAGTCAATAATCCGTCAGTCAACATGACGGTTCTTGTTCGCAAGGCGCTCATACAAGGCAAGCAAAACAAGTTCACCGAAGCCTTGGGAACGCTGAGCGCGGCCAAGCCCCGCACAGACAGTGAGAAGGTTCAACTAGCGCTGGCTGAAATTCAACTGTTGCGGGATTCAAACAAGACCGATGCAGCAATGCAAAGGGTGCAGCGCAGCTTGGGCGAACTGCCGGACCAACCTGACCTGCTTTACGAACAGGCCATGCTTGCAGAAAAGCTCCAGCAACTGGATACAGTTGAGAAAAATCTGCGCCGCGTCATCGCGCTCAGACCCGACAACCCCCATGCCTACAATGCCTTGGGATATTCCTTTGCAGACAGGAAAATTCGCCTGGAAGAGGCAAAAAGCCTGATTGAAAAAGCCTTGGAACTGGCACCCAACGATGCGTTCATTACCGACTCTCTGGGGTGGGTGCTGTTTCGTATGGGTCGCAATGCAGAAGCCTTGGAAGTGCTGAAACGGGCCTATGAACTCAAACCCGACGCAGAAATTGCCATTCACTTGGGTGAGGTTTTGTGGGTCATGGGCGATGGCGAGTCGGCAACAAAAATACTGCGCACCGTTAAAAGCAACGCGGCAACCAATTCAATTTTGCAAGAAACATTGGTCAGGCTCGGTATCAGAGACCTTTGACCGGGTATGCGTTTCTCTAGACTGATCGCGCTGTTGCTTCCTTTGGTTCTGGTGCAATCGTGCGCACTTACCCGCCGCACCGGCGAGAATCACATTGATTGCTCAAAACCTGCAGCCCGTTGCCACGAAGGCAGGTTCGGCCTGACCTATCAAATCATGCGCGATGGCGCAGTGGAACAAGACGCCATCAACGGCAGTTATCTGTGGGAAAGTGAGCACCTCTCCCGCTTTAAAACCAACGAACGAAGCCACCTTGTGCTGAGCAACGTGCTGGGCGTCAGGCTGGCAGAGATTCGTCAGGAATATGGCTCCCTGACGCTCAAGGACAATGCAGGGAACCTGTATTTGTCAGACAACTGGGACACCCTGTTCAATGGCCTGTTCAAGCTCACCCTGCCAGGCAGCGCCATTGCCGGCTGGATGCACAATGCCAGCACAGACGAATTGCCCACCTTGCCCGCCGACTGGATCTGGGAAAAAAGGCCTGGCCGTGTCCGGCTTTCCAACCGCAACAGCGACGGCTTCATACGAATCGACCTGATTCCAAACGGCAATGCGCCATGAAACAGATCAGCCTGAATGTTCCAGCGAAAATCAATTTGTTCCTGCACATTACCGGACGCAGGGCAGACGGCTACCACCTTCTGGAAAGTATTTTTTGCCCTGTCGATTGGTATGACCAATTGAGCATTACAACCTCCGAAGCCGCCGGCGTCAGCAGAAGCGGAGGCTTGGCAGGGCTGGCACCTGAAGATGATCTGGTGGTGAAAGCGGCAAATTCCCTGCTGAAAAAAAGTGCCATCAACACTGGCTTGCACATTGATCTGAAAAAAAACATCCCCTCAGGTGCAGGCCTGGGTGGCGGAAGCGCAGATGCCGCCTACACCCTGATGGCAATCAACGAACTGCTGCAACTCAACCAGAAAAAAGACGAGTTAATAGCAATAGGCGCCACTTTAGGCGCAGATGTTCCATTTTTCATGGGAAATGGTGGGGCTTTCGTATCTGGCATTGGCGAAATCGTTGAGCCGCTGGCGCTTCCCGAACTGCCCATTGTGATCGTCAAACCACCGGCATCCATAGCCACGGTTGATATTTTTACGCACCCCGATTTGACACGGGAGGCTTCAAGCGTCAAAATGCTCGTCTTTGGTTTTTCACAGACATCGGAGCTTCTGAATTTCGTAGAGACAGAAGCAGAAAACCAACTTCAGCCAGTGGCAGAGTTGGTGTGCAAACAGGTGGTTGACGCTGTATCTTTGCTAAAACGTCTTCCTTTTGAAATTGCGCCCGAATGGGTCAGAATGTCTGGATCTGGAAGCTCGGTTTTTGGTGTGTTTTCTTCAAAACAGAAAGCATTGCAAGCCGAATCAGCACTTAAGCAGCAATGTGAGGTGTCCAGTCTGAATCAATGGTTGGTCAAAGCAGTTACAACGCTGCCAAAAACCCCTTTGAAAAGCCAAGCGGTACAATAGTTGTAGCCCAAGTTTTTGGGGAGTCGCCAAGTCGGTTAAGGCTCCGGATTTTGATTCCGGCATTCGAGGGTTCGAATCCTTCCTCCCCAGCCCAACCCAAAGGGGGCCAGCAAGTCTGGCCCCCGTGTTTTTAAGTCCCGTGCGTCCCAGACGCCTTTCGCTGCCGAGGCCCCACCGTGTCACATGATGGCTTGATGTTATTTACCGGCAATGCCAATCCAGATCTGGCGGCCGCAGTCGCCAAAAGTCTCGGAATTTCGCTAGGCAAAGCCAACGTAGGGCGATTCTCCGACGGAGAAGTCACTGTAGAAATCAACGAAAACGTGCGCGGTAAAGATGTTTTCGTTTTACAGTCCACCTGCGAACCCACCAACGACAACCTCATGGAAACCATGCTGATGGTGGATGCACTCAAACGTGCATCCGCAGGTCGTATTTCAGCAGCCATCCCCTATTTCGGTTATGCACGCCAAGACCGCAGGGTTCGTTCTTCCCGCGTGGCCATTTCCGCAAAAGTGGTGGCCAACATGTTGCAAGTGGTCGGAGTTGATCGCCTGCTCACCATGGATCTGCATGCAGACCAAATTCAGGGTTTCTTCGACATCCCCGTGGACAACATCTACGCCTCACCCGTGCTGCTGAGCGATGTCTGGAAACAGAACTTTGAAAACCTGATTGTTGTATCTCCTGACGTCGGCGGCGTCGTTCGCGCCCGCGCCTTGGCAAAACGTCTGGATGTGGATCTCGCCATCATCGACAAGCGCCGTCCTCGGGCCAATGTGGCCGAAGTGATGAACCTGATCGGTGACGTCAAAGACCGCACCTGCGTCATCATGGACGACATGGTCGATACCGCCAACACATTGTGCAAGGCGGCAGCAGCCCTCAAGGGCCATGGCGCAAAGAAAGTGGTTGCCTACTGTACACATCCGGTACTGTCCGGCGGTGCAGTTGCCAGAATCACAGACTCGCAACTCGATGAACTGGTTGTCACTGACACCATCCCGCTGCGCGCAGACGCAATTGCCTCCGGCAAAGTCCGCCAACTCAGCGTGGCGGATCTGCTGGCAGAAACCATACGCAGAATTTTGCGCTCAGACTCTGTCAGCTCCTTGTTCAACGAATAATCATCACCCGTCAATTCCTCTTTGGGTAAAGCACACGACCAACCCGCGAAAGCCAACAAAGGTGTGCATTAAATCAGTAACCAAACCGCTGGTCGCGGCGGTTTTAAATGGAGTGAATCATGAAAGTAACAGCAGCATTGCGCAATACGCAGGGGTCCGGAGCGAGCCGCCGCCTGCGTCATGCAGGTAAGGTACCCGGCATCGTTTACGGTGGTGAAGCCAAGCCTGTCAATATCGAAATCGAACACAATCCTTTGTGGCACGCGCTGCAAAAAGAAGCTTTCCATTCGTCCATTCTCGACTTGGACATCGAAGGCAAAGTTGAAAAAGTTCTGCTGCGCGATTTCCAATCGCACGCCTACAAGCCACAAATCCTGCACATCGATTTCCAGCGCGTAGACAGCACACAAAAAATTCACGTTCGCGTGCCTTTGCACTTCCACGGCGAAGAAAACTCTCCTGCAGTGAAGATTTCCGGCGGTCTGATCAGCCACGTCATTACCGAACTGGACATTTCCTGCCTCCCGGCCGATCTGCCAGAGTTCATCTCTGTTGATCTGTCCGGCCTGGAAGTCGGCAAATCAATCCACGCAAGCAACATCGTATTGCCGGCTGGCGTTACAACCGTTTCCCAGGAAGATCCTGTCATCGTGACCGTCGTGGTCAAGGGTGGCGGCGCAGAAACCACAGAAGCTGCAAAATAATCAACGCTGGAACGGCCGCCTAACCGGCCTCCATCCACTTGATTGAAATACCCGCTCATGGCGTCACTGCTTGAGCGGGTTTTTTACATGTAGAGGCGCAAACAACATGAGCAAAGGCAGCACGGAACCCCCCATCCGTTTAATTGTGGGGCTGGGCAACCCCGGGCCAGACTACGCCAACACACGACACAATGCAGGCGCCTGGTTTGTTCAAGCGGTGGCAGACCAAATGAGATGCCGCCTGCAACTGGAAAAAGGATTTTTAGGCGAAACCGGTCGGTTTAAAACACCTCACGGCGATGTCTGGTGCCTGATTCCAGCAACTTACATGAACCGCTCCGGCCTTTCAGTGGCGGCACTTGCCAAGTTTTATAAAATTGCGCCTGAAGAAATTTTAGTGGCGCACGATGAACTGGACCTTTTGCCCGGTACCGTCAAGCTGAAGTTCGGTGGTGGCAGCGCAGGCCACAACGGCCTGAAAGACATCACCTCTCAAATGAGCAGTCCCAACTTCTGGCGATTGCGCCTTGGCATAGGGCATCCCAGAACCTTGCAGCTGACACAGCAAGTTGCCGATTTTGTACTGCACCGCCCCAGACAAGAAGAATTGCGCGGCATCGAAGACTGTATCTTCAAATCGCTGACAGTGCTACCTTCCCTGCTGGAAGGCAACTTTGCGCTGGCCAGCAAAGAGTTGCACACGCAAACACCGGGAAGCGGCAAGCCAATTACCCCACCCTGAAGGACGGGGTTTCTCGCGGAGTATAGGATGAAAAAACTGCTGATGTACGCAGGCAAACGCGCAAGGGAACACCTTGCACGTGAAGGTCTGAAGCCTGCAGATGTGCAAGCGGTACCCGGTGCGGCCGGCGGGCCGAAAGGTCTGATACTGCACGGGCTGGATCAATTTTTATTCAGCGACTGGTTAAATGACAAGGTGGAACGCCAACTCATTGGCGCCTCCATAGGCGCCTGGCGCATGGCTGCCGCCTGCTCTCCAAACCCGCGCGCCGCCATTGACCGACTGGCACAGCAGTATTGCGAGGCACAATGCTACCGCAAGGGCGCCACCATTGACGAAATCACCGCAGTTTGCAACGCAATGATCAACACCATCGTGGCGGATGAATCGCAGGCAATGGCGCAACACAACAGCAACCGGCTGATTGTTTGGGTCAACAGGGGGCGCCCGCCAGTGTATGCCGCGGGTGGTCGCGCCAAAAAACGGGGTTTTGCGGCGGCCGTTCTGGCCAACACGGCAAGCCGGGGGACACTGGGACGCTACCTTGAGCGAATTGTCTACAGCCCCGCCAACGCACCCGTGGAATGGTTGCAGCAGCCTTTCGACAACCTGCCCACAGAATTTCATCCACTGGACCAACACAACCTCAAACCGGCACTGCTGGCCTCAGGCAGCATACCCTTTGTACTGCACCCAGTGGCGCAGATTCCGGGCAGTCCGCCCGGCCCCTATTGGGACGGCGGTTTGACGGATTATCATCTTGCGCTTCCCTACCACCGGCTAAAAGGCTTGGTGCTGTATCCACATTTTGTTCCCAGCATCACACCGGGTTGGCTGGACAAATGGGTAAAACACCGGCGCGCGCCCGAAGCCTGGCTCAGCAACATGCTTTTGATCTGCCCCTCGCCTGAGTTCATTGCCAGCCTGCCCGCAAAAAAAATTCCGGACCGCAGCGACTTCACCCGCTACAACTTCGACCATGAAATGCGAATGTCGCACTGGAAAGCGGCCATGCAGGCCAGCCACCAACTGGCGGAAGAACTGGCTGCGTTTATTGAACGTCCGGATGTTTCCAAACTCCTGCCGTTGGGTGACGCCAGACGTTGAGCGCCTCAGGCGTCGGCAGCCTTTTTTTCAAAAACACCGTGTATCAATGCTGAGCCCAGCAACACCAGAGCCCCCCCAATCCACATGGTGTGCGTAATTTGCTCCCCCAAAAATAACCAGGCCCAAAAAATGCCAAACAAGGGAATCAGGAATGTCACCGACAAGGCCTTCACCGGTCCCATATCCAGCAACAAGCGGTAAAAAAGTAAATAGGCAAAACTGGTGCACAACAAGCCCAAGGTAACAATGGCGGCCCAATCGCTGAACTCAGGAACCCGAATCGCAGCCGGACTTCCCGCCGCCAGCGGCAGCAGCAGCGCAGCCCCCACCCACAAACTGCCATGGGCATTGTCCAGCGGATGCACATCTTTGGAGTAATGCGTGGTGTACAAACTGGCGTAGCTGTAAGAAACAGGTGCCAGCAAGCAAGCCACAAGCGCCAACACCGTATTTTCACCCTTGACGGCAATGCCTTCGAGACCGATCAGGGCAACGCCGGCCACACCGACCAGCATACCCATCCAACCCAGCGTTGAAACTTTCCTTTTTAACCAGAAAACCCCCAAAAGACCGGCAAAAATCGGCGTACTGGCGTTAAAAATGGACAACAAGGACGCACTGAAAGTCTGCGCCGCATAACCGAAACAAAGAAAGGGAAACGCTGAGTTTATAATCCCGAGAACTAAAAAATGCCTCCAGTTGCGTCGAAAGGCAAAAACCCGGCGCTGACTCAGGCAAAATACGGCTAACGCCAACGCACCAAGCGCAAGGCGACCTTCAATTAACCATGCAGGCCCGAAAGCGGACACGCTGCTGCGAATCAGGGGAAATGATGCGCCCCAGATCGCAGCCAAGAGAAATAGCCTGCCGAAGGTTAAAATAGGCATTACACGCTTTCAATAAAGGAACAACATGAGCCTTAAATGCGGCATCGTCGGCTTGCCCAACGTTGGCAAGTCCACATTATTCAACGCCCTGACCAAGGCTGGCATCGCGGCAGAGAATTATCCATTCTGCACCATTGAGCCCAATGTGGGCGTGGTTGAGGTTCCCGATCCGCGCCTGACCAAGCTCGCTGAAATCGTAAAACCAGAACGGATTGTACCCGCCACCGTTGAATTCGTAGACATTGCCGGTTTGGTGGCAGGCGCCTCCAAAGGCGAAGGTCTGGGCAACCAGTTCTTGGCTCACATTCGGGAAACAGATGCCATCGTAAACGTGGTTCGCTGCTTCGATGATGGCAACATCATTCACGTAAACGGCAAGGTGGACCCCATCTCCGACATTGAAACCATAGCGACAGAGTTGGCACTGGCCGACCTGCAAACCGCTGAAAAAGCGATGCACCGTTACGCCAAGGCTGCCCGCTCCGGTGGCGACAAAGAAGCCAAACGCTTGGTGGATGTTCTGGAAAAGTGTCTGGCCCAGCTAAATGAGGCCAAGCCGATCCGCGCCCTGAAACTCGATGAAGAGGAATTGGCCGCCATCAAGCCCTTGTGCCTGATCACTGCAAAACCCGCCATGTACGTGGCCAACGTGTCTGACAGCGGCTTCACCAACAACCCCTATCTGGACAGACTCACGGCATATGCCACCGAACAAAATGCACCGGTGGTCAGTATTTGCGCAGCCATCGAATCTGAAATCGCAGAGATGGAAGACGAAGACAAAATGGCGTTTCTGGCCGACATGGGCATGGAAGAACCCGGCTTGAACCGCTTGATTCGCGCAGGTTTCAAACTGCTAGGTCTGCAAACCTACTTCACCGCAGGCGTCAAGGAAGTGCGAGCCTGGACCATTCACGTGGGCGATACCGGCCCACAGGCAGCCGGCGTTATTCACACCGACTTCGAGCGCGGTTTCATCCGTGCACAAACCATTGCTTTTGAAGACTTTGTTGCCTGCAAAGGTGAAGCTGGCGCAAAAGAAGCGGGAAAAATGCGCTCAGAGGGCAAAGAATATGTGGTCAAGGATGGCGACGTCATGAACTTCTTGTTCAACGTCTGACAGGTCAGCCAAGCAGCGCCCATCCAATTAAAAGTCGCTCTTTGAATTGGATGGTTGCACGAAAGAATGACCCACCCCAAACCGTTAAAACACAACATCCATTCTGGTGAGTGTTTGAGCCCCGAGAATTTGAATGGCGAACTCAGGTGCTGCGTCCCCATCAACGTTACCGTACAGAACTTTGTTTTTTGTATCAAAATAGAGCGTGCCCGGCCCTGTTGAAAACTTGCCGGAAAAACCGTTTCCAAAAGTCATCTCGCTGTTGAAAGCCTGATTGTTGCTGACAGCCGTGTTCGCATCCAGGGTTGAAAGGTCGATTTTGTCCCCGCTGGAAAAGCCGCTGATCACATCACAGGTCAAACGGTTAGCCCCCATCTCTTGCAACGAGTTGAAATCGTAGACGTCCTCTCCTGCACCGCCAACCAAAAAGTCTTTACCTTCCCCACCAATCAGCGTGTCGTTGCCCTCATGGCCATAGAGGCTGTCGTTACCGGCGGCGCCCACAATAACGTTGTTGGCTGCATTGCCTTTGATGACATTGTCTGCCTGATTACCGGTGAGGTTAAGCTTACTGTTGCCGGTGTTGTAGGCATTCAGGTTTTCCAAATTGGAGGCCAGCGTTATTTTTACCGCGGTTGAATTGCCGGAGGTTCCGGCCAACTGCAAGGTGTCAATACCGGCATCGCTGTTTTCGCGGATGCTGTCTTCCAGGCCGCCGGCTCCGGTGAGGTTCACCACAAACGTGTCGTTGCCCGAGCCGCCATAAACTGTGTCAATACCCAGAGCGCCAGTGAGCACATCATTGCCCTGATAACCGTTGATCACATCCCCATGCGAACCGCCCGTCAGTCTATTGTCTTCTTCACTCCCGAAAAGATACTTGTTCTGAGAGAAGGTCGGATTTTTAACCGCGGTGATTTTTGATCCGGACAATTGGAAAGCATCGCTTTTGACATCCTCCCCGCCCTCTCGGCTGTTCGCCTCGCCGCACTCGCGGGAAGGACGGGGATTCCTACGGCGCTTTAAGCGGCAATCGCCAAAGTCGCTTCGGTGGGTTCCTGCTTCACAGAGCGGCCCAACTGCACCGGCTCTCCACAGGCTAAGACGCTATGTCCTCGCGCTAGAATATTGATGGCGCCGATCAGATCGGCGTTTTCCTCGAAACCACACTCGACACAGACAAACTGCGCCTGTGTATGCCGGTTGTCTTGAGAAACATGGTGGCAGCAAGGACATTCTTGGCTTGTGTACTGGGCTGGTACGGCAATGACGAAACCGCCTCGCCACTGCGTTTTATATTCCAGTTGCCTTCGGAACTCACCCCATCCTTGATCGAGAATGGAT